>NZ_SMLW01000563.1:0-17375 GCF_009711405.1 Fulvivirga kasyanovii
TTACCTGATTCCTCAGAACCAGGTGGAAAAAGAAAAACAGCTTGAGGATATGATTAAGCTGGCCATGGTTGATGGCGATTTTGCCCCCGCGGAGCATAAACTCATCAATACAGTAGGCGCAAAGCTCGGCTTTGACAAGAAGGAACTTGACCAACTTGTAGAAAAACATATTCATAAGATTAAGGTGAAATAATAGCCACGCATCTTTCTGGTGCGCATATGTGTCGTTGATCAGTCCGGGCAAGACGTTTTTACCCTGAGATATGCCAGATATAAAGTGTTTATTAATGTAACTTTTTCTATATTACATTAGAGCTACTTTAGGTCAGTCATAAAGCTTTGAGCTATGGATGGTCAGGATAACGAACAGAGGTTAAGCGATATTCTGGATATGATAGGAAGCATGGCTTCGCTTGATTTTTCCCGGGTGCTGAAGATAAGCGATCGCAATGATATGATCGACGCCATAGCACTTGGGCTGAACATGCTTAGCGAGGAGCTGAATGCCCAAATGGTAGCGCGCGACACGCTTGATGAGTTGAATGACAGGCTTGAACAATTCGCCCACACAACAGCTCACGACCTTAAATCCCCACTCAACAATCAATCAGGGTTACTGATGCTACTCGAGCTGACCTTAAAGCCTGAGAAGGACAGTGATGTGGAAACCTGCATCAATAAGCTCAAGCTGATGAACGAAAAAATGAAGAGCCTGGTAGAAGGGATCCTGGCCTATTCGGTGGTACAAGCCAGGGAAATAACAAAAGAGCGAATTGATCTTAACGAGCTGCTCCGGGAGGTTATGGAACTTGACGATGTTGTGGGAAGGGCTGACGTTGTAGTTGAAGGCACACTCCCTAACATCTTTTATAACAAAACATCCAGTATCCAGATCATTAGAAACCTGCTCGACAATGCTATCAAATATTCCGATAAGGCCAGGTGCAAAATTCGAATTTCGTCGAAGGACCTCGGTAAGTACTACCAGATTACGTTCAAGGACAACGGCCCGGGGATTGAATCCAAATACCATGATAAAATATTTGAGCTTTTCAATAAAATAGAGCCTTCCTATAAAGCGGGCAGTGTGGGTGTTGGCCTGGCTACCGTTAAACGTATTGTGGAAGCAGGAGGTGGGCGTATATGGGTGGAGTCGGAGCAGGGGAAAGGAGCCTCATTTCATTTTACATTGCCTAAACATGGCGAGTCAGTGGAGACGGCTAAAGCAATGGATGATTAAATACTCAACCACTATGGAATACCGGGAAACAGCCAAGATCAGATTTACACTACGGGATGACAATATTCTGCAAACAGAGTGTAATCCCAATACTGTGATGACCCTGGAAGATGGAATGGAAAGTACAAGGATATCTGCAGAAATGGTGGATTATACACCTTTACCGCTTTTGTGCGATCTGACAAACGTGGTTAAAATGACCCAGGAGTGCAGGAGACATTTTTCTGGAAAGGAACATGCAGAGACCTTTAGTAAGTGTGCTTTAATAGTGACTAACCCGGTTAGTAAGATCATCGGTAATTTTTTTATTGGCCTGAACAAGCCCCTAAAGCCGACTAAGTTGTTTACCAGCAAAGAAGAGGGGTTGAAATGGCTTAAACAAGTATGAAATTTACCTGATACCCGAAACAATGATGCAGCGCGAAACAGATAAAATAAAGTTTATTCTCAACACGGATGGCATCTTATATATAGAGTGCCTGCCCAATACGGTCATGACTTTAGAAGATGGGAAGCTTAGTACCAGACTAGGGGCTGAACTGGTCAATGGTAAGCCTGTGCCCATGCTATGTGATCTTACCAATGTTGTTAAAATGACGCATGACTGCCGAAAGCATTTTTCAGGCCCTGAACATGCCGAAATTTTCACCAAATGCGCTTTGATGGTTACCAGCCCGTTAGGCAGGATCATCGGTAATTTTTTCCTGGGTGCCAATAAACCTTTAAAACCAACAAGACTGTTTACCAATAAAGATGAAGCTGTAAAATGGTTAAAAGATAGATAATAATATACGACACTGATCGGGTTGAAATGTTGTTTATAAGGTGGCTTAATTATGAAGATATTGTTTTCCAGGATGCTGATCATCGTGCTTTTGAGCTTTGTAAGTGCCTCAGCCATATCGCAGAAGGTGGGGTTACTTCTAGGCAGTTACGTCAGTTCCAGATGGTATCTTGACCAGAAGTTATTTGTTGACCGTATTGGCGATTTGGGTGGTGAATGCATTGTTAAAATTGCATATACCCCTGATGAGCAATCTGAGCAGGCGCGAAAGCTTATCGAAGAAGGTGTGGAAGTATTGGTGATTGTACCTCTGGATGCGGACAGGGCAGCCTCTATAGTGCGTTATGCCAGGGGCTTCGGTGTTCCTGTTATATCCTACGACCGCCTTATTCTAAGCAAAGATCTTGCTGTTTACCTGTCATACGACAACCTCAAAGTAGGCCGGATGCAGGCCCAATATATGGTATCAAAAGTGCCGCGGGGAAATTACCTACTGATAAATGGGCCTACATCCGATCATAATGCTATCCTTTTTCGAAAAGGACAGTTGGAGATCCTACAGCCACATATAGATATGGGTAAAATCCGGATTGTAGATGATGTTGTACTTGACAACTGGAGCCAGATGGATGCTTTCGAGAAAGTAACACTTTATTACAAGTCAGGGCGCGAAAAACCAGATGTGATACTGGTAGCCAATGATGCCCTGGCCAGCGGCGTGATCCAGGCGCTACCCTCAGGGTATGCAGGTAAAGTGCTCATCTCCGGTCAGGATGCCGACCTGGCCGGTATTCGTAATGTGATCGCCGGTAACCAGACCATGACTGTCTATAAGCCGATCAAGCCACTGGCATATGCAGCAGCAGAAATGGCTGTAGCTCTGGTTAACCGGAAAGACCCTGGAGCTGATGTGATCAGGCATAATGACAGCATTGCGGTACCTACCATCCTGATGGACCCATTGGTAGTGGATAAGAGCAATTACAGGGAGACCGTTTTGAAAGATGGCCACGCTTCTCTGCTGGAAGTAGTTAACAATTTGGGAGAGGCCTTCGAGCAGGAACGTAACAAGATTCGTATGTCCCTTCTGGAAAAAGAGAAAGCTTTGGAAATTCAGAAAAAAGTTAATCAACGCAACACTTTCATTATCATATTGACCTTCTTTCTGATGTCCCTAATCGGTTTGAGCTATACCATTTACCAAAAGCAGAAGGACAACAAAATGCTCAACAGGCAAAAGGAGATCATCGAAAAGAAAAATGAGGAGCTCAACCAATCAAACGAAACTTTAAGGGCTTATAATGATGAGCTGACCCAGCACCAGGAAGAAATAAGCACCCAGCGTGATGCTATTGCCATACAAAACCAAAAACTTGAAGAAGTTAAAAAGATCATCGAGCAACAGCGTGACGAAATCATGCGCCAGAATGAAAAGCTTGAAGAAGAGGTGCAGAAGCGCACGGGAGAGTTGGTACAATACATTCAGCAATTGGAGGAGTATGCCTTTATTACAGCCCATAACCTCCGGGCACCCGTGGCCAGGATTGCAGGACTTGGGCAGCTTATTGAGAAGAAACAGAGCAATCCGGAAGAATTGAAGTTTATACTCGAAAAGCTGAGTGCAGCCAGCGAGGAGCTAAGTTTGATATTTGAAGACCTGAATGCTGTGCTCAACATCAGGACATTCTCCATGGAGGTGTTTACACACGTTGACATTCCTGAAGAGATCAACTATGTAAAGGACAACCTTAAAGCAGAAATCAGCCAGCACAATGTCGTTATCAAAACAGAAGTTGACCAGGTGCAGACCATCTTTTCCATCAAACCCTATATGCAGAGTATTCTTTTCAACCTGATCAGCAATGCCATTAAATATAGGCACCCGGAGCGACAGCCGGTAATAACCGTTAAAACCAGACTTGTGGATGGGAAAGTTTGTCTGTCAGTTTCTGATAATGGCATTGGCATAGAAGAACCTTATACGGAAGCTATGTTTGAGTTGTATAAGCGCTATCATTTTCATGTAGAAGGCCGGGGTATAGGTTTGTTTCTGGTTAAAACTCAAATGGATGCATTGGGCGGGGAGATAAAGGTGAAAAGTGAGGTGGGGAGGGGTACAACCATAGAACTTTACCTTAAGTACAGGGCCAACAGTCCATCAATAGAAATTGTAGATGAAAATATTACTATTTAATTATTATATTGCCTCGATTTTTTAAATATATATCCATGAAATGACCATGCAGCCAAGCCATATCAACCGAGAATGAATAATAAAGATATTTTCGTACCGTAGGGGCAGGGATCAGAATGCTATGGTCTTCTATGTGACTATAAAAAAACAAAAGCATATACATGAAAAAAGAAAATGGACATGTGGCTACGCCGGTTTCTGCCGAATACATTGAAATGCTCTCCGGAGAAAGCAGAAAAGCATATGAGACATGTCTAATACTGGATCGGGATAAAGATTTTGCTGCCGCCGTACCCTCTATGGTTGACGAGCAATCTGGCAATATACAATATAAGCCGCAGCACATTCTGCTGCATGATATAGTTAATATTTTTAATCGTTTTTCAGTACTTCGACCTGATCAGCATGCTATTCCGGTAAAGGCAAAGCTCATATTAATTTATCTGTACGAACAGATGCAAGGTAAAGACCTGAGTGAGATGTATGGTATCTCACGGCTCAATGATATGATACACTCACCACGCTTTGAAGAGAACATTAGCATTATCAGGAAGACCTCATTTTTTGCGCCTGTTAAAGAAATGAAAGATGAGTTTATTTTACCTGCTATACTTTTAAAAATAAGGAGTGAATATTTTCAACCCGTTGCCTCTCTGCTTACCCGGCTGGCTTCCTTAATAGCCAAAGCAGATAACAGGATCTCCAAAAAAGACAGCGAATTGCTGAAGGAAATATCAGAAAAGGCCAACAGTCCTAAAATTATTATTGATAAAGCCGCTTATAATGAAGTGCCTGACAATGATACACTTGAAATTGTATTGGCCGAGCTCCATGAGCTAATCGGTATGCAGGATATAAAAAAGAATGTTGAAGACCTTACCAATTTTCTAAAGGTGCAGAAAATGCGGGAAGAAAAAGGCCTGAAAACCGTCAACAATTCTTTACATGCTGTATTCATGGGGCCTCCGGGTACCGGAAAAACCACCGTTGCACGACTGCTTGGCCGCATTTATAAGCACCTTGGCTATCTTGAAAACGGACATTTGGTAGAAACAGATCGTGCCGGCATGGTGGCGGGTTATGTAGGGCAAACAGCCTTAAAAGCTGACGAGGTAATAAAGAGCGCCAAAGGAGGTGTATTGTTTATTGATGAGGCCTATTCGCTGACCTCCGGAGGACTTAACGACTTCGGTAATGAAGCCATAGAAATACTGTTAAAGCGAATGGAGGACCACCGGGGGGAAATGGTGGTGGTTGTAGCTGGTTATCCTGACGAAATGGAGATATTTATCCAGTCCAATCCTGGACTGCAGTCAAGGTTTAACCGCTATTTTGAATTTGATCATTTCGCTGTCAATTCATTGATGGAGATCTTTAAGCTGTATGTAAAAAAAGCCGATTTTGTACTCACTGAGGACGCTGAGGCAAAGCTTATGGAGATACTGGAAAGAGTACACGAGAAAAGGCACAGAGGGTTTGGGAATGCCCGTACCATGAGGAACCTGTTCGAGAAAATTATTGAGAGGCAGGCCAACAGGATAGTATCCGTTGTACCTGTTACCGAGGAACTCCTGAAAACACTGACCGAGGAAGATATCCCCGAGATACTTAAAACAGTAAAGGAAATCGTGGTTTTTGAGGATGAAGAGGACATCGAAGAAAAGTAACGGACATAACTGATTAACAATTAAAAAAAACTATAAATGACCCTTCAGGATTTGATCAATTGGTTTGGGGAAAACCAAACGGCTGTACTGGGCTACTTTGGTGTATTTCTGGTACTTACACTTATACTGATAGCTATCGTAAGCGATAGTAATTTTGATGCGGTAAAGTATCCGCTTAGCGCTGTAGTGTACGCGGTAACGGTGCCGGGAATACTCTCTGCAATTATCCTCCTGTATTCATTATTTATTCTGAAAGCAGACCTGCTTAATGTTAATGTCGTGGTTTACTTTGTGCCGGTGATTGCCATGATATTGACGCTGGTTATTATGAACAAAAAAGTGCCAATGAGAAGGATACCGGGTTTTGACAGGCTGTCCGGTTTGATGATCATGATATGTGTGGCTTTTTCTATTGTATTTGTGTTACAAAAGACATATTTTGGGATTTTCTTATTTGGTGGGTTTACCCAGTTGCTGGTGGTGTTTGCTGTTTTACTAATTATAATTAGAGTAGCCTGGGCACGCATTACAAAGTAGTTGCCTCGTAAGTATTTCAAATGATAATATTGACGCAAATATTGTAATACATCTGTATAGTTATATGTTTTCTTTGTTTTGTGTATATTTTGAATTAATGTTTGTAACAAAAAAAGGATTACCGAATAATAATCATAAAAATTCGTATAAATTTACCCCCTAAACCTTATCCTAACCAGAGCTTAATTTAATCACTCAGCAAATATATTTTTAAATGGCTAACGACAAATTCAACTGGAAAAGCCTCTTCATAAATGAAGAAGAACCTAAAAAGGAAAGTGCCCCTGAAAAAGCAGAAGAACCAAAATCGAGGACTCAATCCTTTCCAAGTTCCTCATCAGGTAAATCATCAAACACAAAATTTCCGGCTCATCCTCCGAAAGGTGGTGCTGTTGACAAAAACATCCTCGACACCATTGTAGAGATGTATGAGGCCGGATTTGATTCATTAAATAGGCCAGGCTATGATTTCTATGAATTTTTTAAAGCCATACAAGCCGTGGGTTCAAACGAACCTTCCGTATATAAAATGGCTCTGACCATGGCACAGGGGGTGGACAATAAGGTGAATAAAGATACACTGCTTACCCAGGCAAACTTCTATATCAATGAAATTGAAAAGGTCCATAAGCAATACCAGTCCCAGGGAAATGCTAAAAAGTCTGAGCTGCAAAACACACAAGCTGCCCAGAAGGAGAATTTAACAGCAGAGATCTCTGCGTTGGAGAAGCAGCTAATGGAGATTCAAAATAAAATAAGCGCCAAAAGAAATGAACTACAGTCCCTCGATGTCAACCTGATGGCTGAGGTTGAGGAAATTGACCAGAAGATCGTAGCCAACGATAACGCAAGGACAAAGCTTCTGGCAACAATTACTACCGTGGTAGAAGGTATCAAAAACAACATATAAGTATAATTAAATGGATCTTAAAGAATCAAAAAGTCATGTTTTGGATCTTCCAATTCTGAAACATTTTGACGACGAGAAGGGAGAGGTCTCCTTAAACCCGAAAAACTGGAGAAGTGGGGAGAAAACGTTGAACCTGATGCTCAAAATAGCACTTTTCGCTGGGTTGGGCTATGCTGCATGGGTTTATATTTTGCCACCGTTGTTTACGGCCCTGGGGCAGGTGATAGCCCTTGCCGGTGTGGCTGTATTCCTCATATTTTTTGTGATGATGCTACCTGTAATATTTAAAGGACTAAGAAGGGCAACCAGGGCAATTCATAAATCACTGATCCGACATGATCCTTTTGGAGAGTTACAGGAGCAAAAAGCCAAAATGTTACAAAACAGAAAAGTTTTTAAAGACTCCAAGGCAAAAATAAAGGCTCTGAAAAATACCATGGAGGCAGAAGCCTTTAAGGCAGAAAAAGAAGCCAAAGATTTTCAGGACCATGTAGTGAACCTTCAAAAGCAGGCGCAGAAGATCAGAGGAGAAATGGAACGGATAGTGGCCGAGAAAGGTAATGCCGGAAAAGACACTGACGAATATGTAGAGCTACACAGTGCGCTGGCTAAAAAACTGTCCGAATCACAAAGGATATCGCACCAACTGGAGCAAAGTAAAAGCTTTGTGCAGAAATATGGAAGCCGGGCCAATGTGATGGGCAAACTGGATAGAAAACTGACTCTGGCTGGTACCGCGATTGACATTAAGATCAGTGACTTTGAAGTTACCATCAAAATGCTGGAAAAAGAGTATGAGTTTGCCAAAACAGCCAAGGCCGCTACCGATGGAGCCAAGTCGGCCATGCTATTTACCAAAGACTGGGAGCTTGAGTATGCTCTGGATGTGGTAACCGAAACCATAGCCATCGATATAGCCAAGACCCAGGAGAACCTCTCGGACATTGATATGCTTACATCCAAATACGATGTGGACAGTGACGAGTTGTACTCTCAGTTGGATACCCTGGCTGACAAAATAAAAACAGGCCAGGATTATGTGCCTGAATCTAAAAAATATAATAACCCGAACTATAAATTGACACAGGAAGATAAACTTGCAGGTGGTGGGTTCGGTAACATGTTTGATTAATTATTAATACTACAATTTACAATGGGAAAAATTTTACGAACGTCGAAACTTACTACATTATCAGAACTGATAATTGTAATTGTTGTGCTGGGAGGTATTTTAAGTGCCGTGTACTACTATTCTCCCGGGCTGCGGGTAAGTGAATCAAAGCAACTTGACCAGCTTAACCTGAACAAAGAAGAAGTTGATAACGTCACTACGGCCGAAAAAATGCCTTTGCCGGATACAGACCTCTCAAGCGAAGTTAAAAACAAACCTTTGGTGAGAATGGCAGCTTATGCCTGGAATGCGCAATCAGGTATTATTGTAGCCAATGGAGGGCCGAAAACAACAGAAGGATCATTGATGGAAAAGAACGGGGTGAACCTGGAAATCATCCGTCAGGACTGGTTATCAGAGCTTCGAAATATGCAAATGAAGTTTATCGAAGAGTTTGACAGAGGAGAGGAATTTCCTGATGCTGATAAGAGTGCCTTTGCGATCATGATGATGGGTGATGGAGCGCCATTTTACATCAGTACCATGCAACAGGCTTTAGATGATAAATTTGGAAAAGATAAATACCACGTACAGGTAGTGGGGGCTGTAGGCCTTAGCTATGGTGAAGATAAGCTGATCGGGCCTCCAAGCTGGAAGGTTGACCCTAAAAGTATGAAAGGCGCGCTTATTTCAGCCGTACTTGGTGATGGTGACTGGGTTACTGCGGTTAACTATGCATTTGCCAATGGTTTGAAAGTAAATCCGGACGTTAGCACTTATGATCCTGAGGCTGTTAACTTCTATCCATCTCAGGATGATGACTATATCAAATCTGCCGAAGAGCTTATCAAGTCTCAGAAGTCAGGGTGGACTGTTCCTTTGAAAGAAGTGAAGAACGGGAAACTTACCGGACAGGTTATCAACAAGAAAATAGACGGCTGTGCTACATGGACACCTGGTGATAAGAAAGTTTTTGATGAGTTGAGCGGTTTTACTGATGTAGTTTCTACCAGAGAGTTCAACAACCAAATGGCAACTACAGTCATCGCTGTAAAAGAGTGGGCGGTGAAGCACCCTGATATTATTAGCAATATCCTTAAATCTGCTCTGACTGCTTCTAACCAGATGAAACAATACGATGAGTGGAGAGTAAGAGCTTCTGAGGCAGTAGCAGCTACCTATGACCTGGAAACACCTAAGTACTGGTATGACATGTTCAAAGGTATGAAGGGCAACAAAAACGGTATTGAGTACAACATGGGTGGTTCAAGGGTATTCAACTATGCCGATGTAATGCAGTATTACGGTATCACTGATGGTGTAAACCGATACAAAGCTGTTTACAATCAGGTGTCATCTTACCTGACTGAATTGAACCCGTTTGGCTTCAATGAGTCAGTTAAAAGGGTAGTGCCTTATGACGAGGCCGTCAACCTGTTCTTCATCAAGAACATCAACGACATCGATGCAGGGTCTGCTTATAAAGCTGATTACTCGAAAGAAGCAGATAAGGTAATGGCATCAGGCGAGTGGAATATCAATTTTGATACAGGAAGTGACAACATTTCAGCTTCTTCTGCCCAGACATTGGAAACCATTTACAACCTGCTAATTCAGGCTGAGGATACTAAGTTGAGACTGGAAGGACATACCGATGATACAGGGTCTGCTGAGTCTAACTATGACCTTTCACAAAGAAGGGCACAGTCAGTAGTTAACTTCCTTAGAGGTAAAGGTATACCGCAGTCGCGATTCCAGTCTGTAATAGGAAAAGGAGAAGATGAGCCGGTGGAAACCAATACTACTGCTGCCGGAAGAGCTAAAAACAGACGTGTAGTGATTAGTTTATTGAATTAATAGGCATGTTATAATAATCTGGGCTATCTCAAAATCCTGCGGAAGCAATTCCCGGGCTTTGGAGATAGCCCTTATTTTTTATTAAACATAATATGAAAGAAATTTTTAAACCCTTTGAAAACATTGGAAGAAACAGCCGGCTCCTGATCATCGCATCCTGGGTCATAGCTGTTTTAGCATTCTGGTTTATTTCAAGTATGGGCGAAAGGCACCTGTTCCCATCCCCGGCGCAGGTACTGAGAGGCTTTACTGAGCTTTATAATGAGGGATTGGTCGTGCATATCGGAAGCTCGCTGTGGCTGTGTCTGGTGGCTATTGTTATTGCGGTCACTATTTCATTGATACTGTCCTATTTGTCCACTATACCCGTTATCACCCCAATAGCCAATGCTTTGAGCAAACTCAGGTATTTGCCGCTTACAGGGATCACCTTTTACCTGGCTATTATCATCAGCGACGCCAGAACGATGCAGGTCTGGGTATTAGTAGTGTTTATGAGTACCTACCTTACCACTTCGCTTTTGAGTATGGTGAGTGCCATAGCACAGGAGGAGTTTGACCATGCCCGTTCGCTTCAATGTAACCGCTGGGAAGTGCTTTGGGAAGTGGTAGTGAAGGGTCGGATTGACCATGTTATAGAAGTGATCAGGCAAAACCTGGCCATAGTTTGGATGATGCTTGTTACCGTGGAATCTATTCTGGTGGCCGCCGGAGGCCTGGGTTTTTTGATCAAAAACTCTGATAAGTTTATGAACCACGGCCGTATCATTGCCTTGCAAATTGTAATACTGGTAGTAGGTCTTTCCATAGACTTTATTCTTAACTACCTCAGAAAAACATTTTTCAGATATTCTAAAATATAAGTTTGTATGGGCTATAGCATGCAAAATACTTTGCTGTATGTAGAAAACCTTAGTGTGGCATATGGTGAAAAAACAGTAATAAAAGATATAAATTTTGTCGAGAAAGACGTCATCAGAAAAGATAATGTTACAGGACAGGTAGTTGCTGTAGTAGGGCGTTCCGGCAGGGGAAAATCAACCTTATTCAGAGCATTGACCGGTTTGATCAAGCCTACAACCGGCAAAATACTAATTGCGGACACCTCAACAGATGCAGAAAATGATGCCAAGGAGGTTGAAGAAGGTGATATTGGTTTTGTAGACCAGAAATACACTTTGTTTAGGAACAAGACAGTGTACCAGTCTCTCATGTTTGCTTTAAGGTTGAAAGAAAACATGACCAAAGAGCAAAAGCATGAAAAGATCATGACCTACCTGTCAGAATGGGGACTTGAGAAAGTTAAAGACCAATACCCTTGCGAACTCTCCGGTGGACAGCGACAGCGGACCGCTATCATTGAGCAGATCTTTTGCTCAGGGCATTACATGGTTTTGGATGAACCGTTTTCAGGGCTTGATGTAGGGAACATAGAAGACGTGAAAAACGCCTTTAGCCTGATCACCTCTATGCATGAATTTAATACCATTATTTACTCCACACATGATATCGAACTTGCCGTCGAGCTTGCAGATAGTATCTACGTGATCGGTTACCCAACCATTGATGGTAAACATGCCGAGTACGGTACTATTGTAAAGCATATTGATATGAAGGAGTTGAACCTGGCCTGGAAGGACTTCGGCATGGATCATATTGAGGTCGTGAAGCAGATCAAAGCCGTCATGATGCAGTCTTAATCTTAATAAACAACAACAACTTAATTAAACTACAAATCAAGTGAAAAACACTTTAAAGCTGCTGACCATAATGTTGGCAGGAACAATTTCTATAGCCAAAGCGCAGGACAGTCTTAAAAACAACCAATTGACCATAAGCAGTTATGTCGATGCTTACTCAGCAATGCATAACACCCAGTCGCCTCAGACAGAGTTTCAGCCATATACCGCTGTGGGAGCGCGAGACAATTCATTGGGAGTAAACATAGCCCAGATCGGCCTGAACTTTGAAAATGATCACATCCGCAGTGAAGTGATCTTCCATGCAGGAGACATACCCCTGGCTACCTGGGATAGTGACTACCAATACTTACAGGCTGCTAACGTAGGAATGAAGCTTACCGAAGGCCTTTGGCTGGATGCAGGTTTTTTCTCCACACATTTGGGTACAGAGAGCTTCCTGCCCAAGAACAATAACCTGAGTTCCATAGCAGTATTGACCTACAATGAACCCTTTTTCCAATCCGGTGCTAAACTGAGCTGGGACGCTACAGATGCTTTGTATGTGGAAGGTTGGGTACTCAACGGATATCATAGCTTTGTTGACAACAATGATTCTAAATCGGTTGGGGTACTTGTAAATTACAATATCTCAGACAATACCTCCATCACCTACACCAACTTGTATGGAAGGGAAAATGATGATGATTTTCCGCTTAAGCAAAGGAGGTTTTACCATAATGTTTACCTTGACCAGAACTGGGGAGATGAAGTATTCCTGACCATCGGCCTGGATTATGCCACCCAAACCAATTCAAATATTGATGATATTGAGGACAATGCCACCTTGTTTGGAGGGCTGGTGACGGCCCGGTACCAGTTCAATCCAAAGTGGTCAATAACAGGTAGGGGAGAACTGATCAATGATGAAAGTGGATTCGTGACCGGCTTAATAACAGACAATAGTGGGGCACAGAGAGGCCTTGAACTATTTGGGGCAACACTAGGTACAGAGTACAGACCTGTGGAGCAGGCCTATCTCAGAGCAGAAGTACGCTACCTTGAAGCTAAAGATAATCTTGAACTTTTCTATGATGGAGAACCCACTAACAGCCGGGTTGAATTTCTTATCACTTTGGGCTTTGAAATGGAAAAAGTATTCGGTTTCTGATCACCAATAACATATTACTAAATCCAAAAAAGCCAATCTGCTTAATTGCGGATTGGCTTTTTTAGTTTCGGAAGGCCCTGTAAATGGTATTAAATGCAGTTCATGGAGTGAAATGATGAAGATATTGTACTATCGGAAAGCTATGTTCCGACGACAGTCTTTTTTGCACGCAGGCAGTTATAGGTACAGTGTTTTGCCCATGGCCGGAGGATCACTTATAGACATAATTTAATACACAAGTTGCTGAAATTCAGGGATTACCCCGAAAATCAAAATCAGTATCCCTCTGATGTTTCGAATTGATAATTTCTATAATTTATAGAAATCATCAAATACTGTCTATTATGAAAACTGCGGCTTTAATCTATTCACGAAATGAAGAACTGTTTCCGGGAAATGCGTACTTCAATTTGAAAGAAATTTTACTTTACATTTTTCATCGCCATGTTTACCGAAGGTTGTACCATTTTAAATTATTGCTCACTATTCTTTTCAGGCCCGGCAGTAAACGCACCCGGGTTAATATAAAAAATGAGTTACCCTGGTTTAATTATTGCATCGCCTCCATGGATAAAACCATTGAAAACATCGGCACCTTTAATAATGCGTCAAACCCTGAGAAAATGGAATATCTTAATTTATGGCAGGTGGTAGAAGGTATCGCCAGAAAAAGAAAACGACTGGCCACCATGATAGGCGTAGAGATCGAGGTAAGTGTAAAGAAAGAATACTTTGTCTACATCAACAGAGAGCTTTTGGAAATCATTATCAGGAATATCCTCGACAACGCAATTCAGTACTCTGATGATAAAAAGCGTAGAAAGATCGTAAGCATTAGCGCTGTTGAAAACTGGGAACATCTCTATATAAGCATAAAAGATAACGGTATTGGTATTCCCGACAAGGAGATGGGTAAGATATTTAAAATGTTTTATAAAGTAGCCTCAAGCTCCCCAGGCTTGGGCGCAGGGCTAT
This sequence comes from Fulvivirga kasyanovii, assembly GCF_009711405.1. Classification (GTDB taxonomy): domain Bacteria; phylum Bacteroidota; class Bacteroidia; order Cytophagales; family Cyclobacteriaceae; genus Fulvivirga; species Fulvivirga kasyanovii. The sequence goes on from NZ_SMLW01000563.1 coordinate 14,126, forward strand.
ACCTTGCCAGAAAAGCAGTTGAGAAACTCAACGGAAGCATTGATGTGGTATCCTCGGCGGGTCTGGGATCCGAATTTCTTGTTCATCTGCCTTCAACAGTCTCAGTGTTGCAATCAGCAAGTAAAAGCAAAAAGGAAGGTGGCAAGTCCTGACAGGTTTCCTCAACACATAGTGGGAGGTCTGAGTACCATTCCATCAGTTATATCAATATTTTACTGTTACTGATGGGTACTCGAAAGATATTTTTCCTTTACAATATGGGGGTTTTTCCCCTACAAACTCACCGGTGACCTTTGTAATTTGGGGGTATCAAAATAAAAAGACCTAAACCGGTCAGGGAGACCTATAGTTGGCATTACAGGTTTTCAGGATCAGATACCCCATAAATTGAAGTCACTATTCGCTATAGTAAAAAACCTCTCAGATAAGGAAGCCCGGGCTTTCCAAAGGCTGTTTCTGTCGAAGAAACGGGATGGAGAGAACAAGAAACGGCAATTGTTTGAAGCAGCACTAAGGAGCAAAAGGCACGCAGATTTCAGGCAATTTGTAAAAGCCCAGAAGTACTCCCGGCAGAACTATTACCAATTGAGCAAGCGGCTTCGTGAGAGCCTGTACGATTTTCTATTGTCTTTTCATCATACCAAAAGAGAAGATGAGCGGTTTTGTGAAGAGATGTCGTGCTATAAAAAGCTTTACTGCGTAAAAATACTGCTGGACAGGGGTATGGAAGACCATGCCCGGCAGATGCTGGAAGAAGTGCTTTTCATAGCAGAAAAGCAGCACCTAACAGTTATCTATTGTGAAGCCATGGATCTGCAAAACAGGTACTTCCCGTTCGAGGCTCCATCCGTGAATACATCCCGTAGTTATATCAGAAACCTGAGCAGCGACCTCAGCATCAATGAATATTTAAAACAATACCTTATAGAATCAGTGATGAAAGACCATAACAGCGATTTTGGATTGCGCGGTAGCCTGATCCAACTGATCATTAATGACCAAATACCCGGTGCTGATGCTGGTTTCATGCGGCAGTTGCACGAGATCAATGGATTGTTTCACCAGCGCCTTTTTGAAGTGGCACACCTGCAGCTTGCATCCCTGCTAGAGTGGCTTGAGCAGCAGCCGGATACCAACAATGTTTGCATCGGACTTACAAACCTCGAATTGGCCAAGGCATCTGTTTGCATCAGGAATTTCGACGAAGCAGGCAATTTCCTATCGCAAGCAGAGAGGCATTTGGAACAAACGCTGCCATGGCAGTCAGTGATTTATGAGTTAAAGTACATTATTGCCCTCCGTACATTCAATACCAAAGAGCAGAATAAGATATTGCAGGAAGTAAAACACATATTGATAGCTTCTGACAAGGAAATGTTTGAAGGAAAATGGGGATACTACACCGCATATCATTTTTATCAACAAGGAGAGCTCAAGGAGGTTATAAAGCTGGCCAATTCCAGGATAGCCAATGCCATTAAAGATCAGAGGGAGCTATTAATGCTCAGGATCCTGGAGCTTATCTGCATCTATCGCCTTAATGATCAGGATTGGTTCTTCTATAAATCCGAATGTCTCAGAAAACAGCTTAATGGCAAAATTGACAAATCTGACAGGCTACAGATGTTCTTCTCTATTTTCAGGAAGCCATTTGATACTTCTTCGGGAGAAAACCTGATGTTGAAGAAACTAAAGATGCTGGAAGACATATCACCCTGGCATCCACTGAGTAAGGAGCTTCTTAGTTTCAGCGGCATACTCAGCGCATTGATGACCGTGTTCGAGCCGGAGTATTTGGTCGACAGCGATTAGGGTGATGAATAATAGCGGAAGTCAGATGCCCTCAACCCATAGGATGATGCGAAGTACTACAATTACAACTGAATTATCAGGCTTTATTGGATGAATTAGCAAAAAGAAAATGTTAAGAAAGATACCATAAAACTGATACCTCATGTAAGATATTGGTTGATATTGGTGATTTTTAAACGATAATACGGATTTGAAAGGCTTTTTAATTGAAAAATAATAAGCCTTATTAAATAAATACAATGTAATGTACATCGTCAGTTAGTCCTACATCTTAATTTTAATATACATATTTTTATATTTTCAGTTAAATATAAAAAGTATACATGCAAGGTAAGTTGGCTTTACCAGGTATTAATCTGCATGTGATAGATCATTGGCTGCAGGAGGGGGGACATGGCATTTATGAAGTAGGAGAGGTGTTGCCTTGCATCTTTTGCATTATTAAATCAGATCTAACACTGGAATATCTTAACCCCGTTGGCTTCGAATGGTTAAACATTCAGTCGAAGAGCTTTCTATACATCAATGAAAGCTGGTTGTCAAGGTCGAATCAAAATACGGCTTTAAAGGAATTTTTAGCGCAGTTAAAACCGTATTTGACCAAATCAGATCCGGAAGATGTTTACCATGACCTGCAAAGGGTATGGTTTCCATCAGAATCTGAACACAAGCTCTGTCTGATCTCTGCAAAAAAATCAGTGGCCTTGGGCGAAATGATCGTAATGATGCAGCCGTTGTCAGACATTCACTACCTCAGGCAAAAGATAGGCAGGCTGGCGGATGAAGAGGCTTTCTATTTGAGTAATTATAACAAGTTCAAGCAGCTCACTTCCAGAGAGATCGAGATCATAAGCCTTTTATCGAAAGGAATGAATAATCCTCAGATTTCCAAAGAGTTAAGCATCAGCCGCAAAACAGTTGAACAGCACCGTAAAAACATTAACAAAAAACTCCACACCAACTCATTTGTCGAGCTGATCAAGTATGCCCAGGTTTTCGACCTTCAGGATTAGAACGGAATAGGAGGTAAGTTAGAATTTCCGGTGAGATGCTTCTTTTCGGCTCTGAATCAGATACGACAACTATTAATAACAATAGGCAAAAGCAGTAGGCAAACTAGTATAAAACAATAGTGGGCTCGATTTCCTGATTTTCAGTGGCAAGTTTCATATTACTTGTTTTACTTTCCAATCTATTTACTCCACAGGTTTTACACTTGATCCTTAGATACTTCCCAACGCTCTCTATGCATATAAGCTTAATAATCTTAAGTCAATAAAGCACAAGTATAAATCCAGCCCTGGTAAGGGCGCTATCTATCAGCAAAAGGTGTAGCCTTTTGTCAAAAATCGAAAAAGATGCAAACCCTGAATGGGCGCAATTTCTCAGTTTGGCAGGTATTAATGCTGTCAGTACTTCTGAACAGTTAAGCTTTACC
>NZ_SMLW01000563.1:17385-20044 GCF_009711405.1 Fulvivirga kasyanovii
ACAATTTAGCTATGTTCGCCGTTATTCTGAGAAGAGGGTACTCAATTAGGCCGTTTTCCTCTCTATCTCCCGTAGGTTTTCCAGCTTCTTGTTTCTAAGGAAACCATTAATATCCTCAAAGTGCTCACGTATACGTTTATTACCAAATTCAAATACTTTGGTGGCAAGGCCATCAAGAAAATCCCTGTCGTGCGACACCAGGATCAGAGTACCATCAAAGCTTTGAAGTGCTTCTTTAAGTATGTCTTTTGTCCTTATATCCAGGTGGTTAGTAGGCTCATCAAGAATCAATAAGTTAACCGGTTGCAGAAGAAGTTTGATCATGGCAAGGCGGGTTCTTTCTCCACCCGACAACACCTTTACCTTCTTGTCTATAGCATCACCGCTAAACATAAAAGCTCCTAAAAGGTCTTTGATCTTAGTTCGGATATCACCCTGCGCTATATTATCAATGGTCTGGAATACCGTAAGATCTCCGTCCAGTAGTGACGCCTGATTTTGAGCAAAGTACCCGATCATACAATTGTGGCCGGCCTGCAATTTACCCTCATATTCAATTTCTCCCATAATGGCCTTGATCATGGTGGACTTACCCTCACCATTTTTCCCTACGAAGGCTACTTTTTGGCCTCTTTCAATGGTCATGGAGGCATTTTTAAACACCACATGGTCGCCGTAGGATTTGCAAACATCCTCCGCAATTACCGGGTAGTTACCCGAACGTGGAGCAGGTGGAAATTTAAGGTTCAGGTGTGAAGTATCCACTTCATCTACCTCAATAAGCTCCATTTTTTCAAGCATCTTCACCCGCGACTGAACCTGCAATGTCTTTGAGTAAGTGCCTTTAAACCTTTCAATAAAAGTCTGGATTTCAGCAATCTGCTTTTGTTGCTCTTCATATGCCTTTTGCTGTTGTTCACGACGCTCTTTGCGCAGTTGAAGGTACTGGGTATAATTGACCTTGTAGTCATAAATGCGGCCCATAGTAACCTCAATGGTACGGTTGGTGATATTGTCAACAAACGTTTTGTCGTGCGAGATCACAATCACCGCTTTGGCATTGTTAACCAGGAAATCCTCCAGCCACTGGATCGATTCAATGTCCATATGGTTAGTAGGTTCATCGAGCAAGATCAGGTCAGGCTTTTGTAGCAGGATTTTAGCCAGCTCTATGCGCATGCGCCAGCCACCGCTAAACTCTTTGGTTGGCCTGTTGAAGTCCGATCTAAGAAAACCAAGTCCCAGCAATGTTTTCTCCACTTCAGCATCAAAGTTGATTTCCTCTATGGAATAGTATTTTTCACTAAGCTCAGATACTTCTTCAATTATTTTGTAATACTCATCAGACTCATAATCTGTGCGTGTCTCAAGCTCTTTGTTTAGGGCTTCAATACGGTCTTTCATCCCTAATATTTTTGAAAAAGCCTTTGATGCTTCTTCAAAAACAGAACAATTATCCTCAGTAAGCAGGTGCTGAGGCAGATAAGCGATTACTGCATCCTTGGGAGCAGAGATCTTGCCCCTTGTAGGTGCATTAACACCGGCAATAATCTTGAGCAGGGTAGATTTTCCGGCACCATTCTTACCCATCAGGGCGATACGGTCATTTTCATTGATATTGAAAGAAATGTTACTGAAAAGCGCCGAGCCACTAAACTCGACCGTGAGAGCGTCAACAGAGATCATGTATTAAAAAATTAAGCAGCAAAGGTATTTATAAATTTGAGATGTATAGTAGGTTTTAGAGCGAGGAAGGAAAATATTTTAGTGGTATACCTAAGGTTATTGTGTAATTCAAGCGAGACTATTTATAAAATAACTATGTTTGTGGCCTTATTTGGATATTTAATTAGAAATTATGAAGAATCTGTTATTGGCTTTAATGCTGGTATTGTTTGTTATAGGATTTACAAGCTGTAATAAAGATGATGAAACTGCTCCTGTGAAAGGGTATGTAATTAATGAACGATTCAGTTCTCAATTAATCGGCTCATGGGTGTTCTTTTCTGACAAAGAAGGCAATCCGCTGAAAACCTATGAAGTATCCGAGCGCTATCAGTCTATAGATTATGACTTTGCAAAGGGAGAGCCGTACTGGGCTACCACTGTAAGACAGTATTCAGATAGATCAGTTGTTCTTCGTACAATCCAGATGGTCACAAATATTGATACACTAGATTTTGGATATATTGGAACTCCACATCATGGTAGTGTCAGTTTTGGTCTAACTGAGGGAGATGCTTATCTGGATATTAGCGCGCTTAAAAATGTGAGGAACATCACAATAGGAAGTAATGGATTTGCTAGTTTTACTTTTCCTGAATATCGAACTTTTACCCCATTTAGATTATCAAGTCAGAGCGGAGAAAATTGTTATATTTCTTATATACCTCATATTGAAGAACCAATGTATGCGTTGGTACAAAATGTGTCTAAAGGTGACACTTTAATACCAAAAATTGAAGATTTTAAAGTTTATGACAGTGGATTTGATTATGATCACGGTACTTATTCTCAGCATGCTGCAAGAGTTATTGGAATAGACAATAGATCAGATAATTATTGTTTTTTCTATACAAGTTCGAGTAATCATAACACCACTGTTGATCCTGTACGTTATTTAAATGGCTTCATAAAGTATGAAACTTATTTAAATCAT
>NZ_SMLW01000344.1 GCF_009711405.1 Fulvivirga kasyanovii
ATAATTTAGTTAGTAAGAAGAGCGTGACATAATATAATGGCGGCAGGAAACGTTTAATGCGGATATCATGTTGCTACTTCATAATCAAACCGATCTCCCATGACCCGACTTTTACGAGTCATAGTAATTCTATCTCTTCTAACCTCTTTCACGCAACCTGCCATCAGTCAGGACAATTCTGTTTTATCCCAGGGTGACTGGTATAAATTAACCGTTGAAAAGGATGGTGTTTATAAAATTACCTTCAACAGACTTCAGGAAATGGGAATTGACGTGGCCAATATTGATCCCAGAAAAATCCAGCTATATGGTAATGGTTCCGGAATGCTTCCCCAAGCCAATAGTATAGATCGGGCGTCGGATTTGGTGCAAAATGCTATATATGTTAACGGAGAAGGTGATGGGAAATTTGATAATGGTGACTACATCCTCTTTTACGGGCAAGGGCCAGATGCTTATAGCTACGAGGGAGGCACATTAACCTACGAACATAATATTTATTCTAATACTAACTATTACTTCCTCACTATAGGCGATACAAATGGTCTGAGGATAGCTAATAGCCTTGATCTTGGCTCTGGTTTTCCAAAAGTTCAGACTTACAACGCTTTTAGACACCATCAAATTGATCAGACAAACATACTTTCATCAGGCAGGAAGTGGTATGAGAACAATAGTGGCACCAAAACCTATGAATTTAATATAGATGGCTTAACGCCAAATTCTACAATCACAGTCACATCCGCTGTTATGGCCCAGTCTTTTGCTGAATCGAAATTCAGACTTGCTCTTAATAATATTGCCCTGGGTGAGCAAACCATCGCAAGTATCCCGGATTTTAATAAAAAACAATATTTCTACAGTGTGAGAGGCAGAGAAAATCTAAGCCGGTTCACACTTAATTCAAATCAGGCAGGCAGCGGAGCCCTTACCGTTAAGGTAGAGTATGTGGGAAACAGTTCGGGGTATGCAGCAGGGTTCCTCGATTACCTGACGGTAGAAGCTATATGCAAACTAAACCTGACAGAGGACGTACTCATATTCCGATCCCTGGAGAGCGCGAATAATGCTATCAGTACTTTTGAGCTGTCCGGTGCTGCGACTCAAACCAGAATTTGGGATGTATCAGACCCTTTACTGCCAAAAAATCAGCAATTCGTCGAAGCACAGGGAACAGCATCCTTTGGGGCTGAAACATCTACAGTCAGGGAATATGTTGCTTTTAATCCTACTAATCTTCCCGCTCCCGAATATTCCAAGATACCTAATCAGAATATTAGGGGGCTCAATACTCCTGACTTGCTTATTGTTACCCACCCGAACTTTTTAAATGAAGCAGAAAGGTTGGCCAATTTCAGGAGATCCAACGATAAACTTAATGTGGGGGTAGTGACTACAGAGCAGGTTTACAATGAGTTTTCGAGCGGCAAACAGGATGTTACTGCTATTAGAGATTATGCAAAGTTTCTGTACGACAAAAGCAACAAACTTAAATATCTTTTACTATTTGGAAGAGGTTCGTATGACTATAAAAATATCCTGCAAAAGAATAACAACTACGTACCTGTTTATGAATCCAGAAATTCGCTCTATCCTTTAGATACCTATACTTCAGATGACTACTTTGGTTTTATGGACGCCGATGAAGGAGAGTGGCTGGAAGAATCCGGAGGTAACCATACCATGGAAATAGGTATTGGAAGATTACCAGCCACAAGTGCAGGGCAAGCCAAAGTACTGGTTGATAAATTGATAAGGTATAGTACTGACCCGGGTACTTTGGGAAACTGGCGAAACAATGTGGTATTCGTAGCAGATGATGGTGACGGCAATACACATACCGAACAATCTGATCAACTGACTGTTTTGATAGATACCAGCTTTTCAGACTTTAATTATAACAAATTCTTTTTAGATGCTTACCCTCAGATTTCTACTCCAAGCCAGCAAAGTGCCCCTAAAGCCAAGGAAGCATTAACCAAGGTCATCAACAAAGGAGCGTTAGTGGTAAACTTTACCGGGCACGGCAGGGAAATCGGCTGGACAGAAGAAGAAATACTGGACACTGTGATGATCAGAAAATGGGACAATATGGAGCGACTCCCGCTATTTGTAACAGCTACTTGTGAGTTTGGCCGCCATGATGATCCTGCCCTAATTTCAGGAGGTGAAAAATTGGTTACCAGTCCAAACGGAGGTGGTATTGGCATAATCAGTACATGCCGGCCGGTATTTTCAAGCTCTAATTTTGCTTTAAACAAAGCCTTTTATAATGAGCTCTTTAAAACCACCAATGATCAGTATCCCCGACTGGGAGATATCATACGTATCACAAAAAACAACAGCGTAGATAAAGCCATTGATGCGAATAAAGTGGGGAACAGGAATTTTAGCCTGCTGGGAGATCCATCCTTAAGACTAAGCTATCCCAAAAAGAAAATCGCAGTAACATCGATCAATGGCAACTCAAATAAATCTGATACCCTAAAGGCCTTAGGGAAGATGAGCATCAGTGGTGAAATCAGAGAAATAGACGGATTAAAAAGTACAGATTTCAACGGAACACTCGAGGTTGTTATTTATGATAAAGAGTCAGAATTGGTGACGCTGGGGCAGGAAAACTCTCCATACACTTACAAGTCCAGAGAAAACGCCATCTTCCGGGGTACATCCACTATTGAAAACGGTGAATTTACATTTGAATTTATTGTCCCAAAAAATATTTCATACCAGCCCGGAACGGGTAAGATCAGCTTATACGCTCTGCACAAAAACAATAACGAAGATGCCAATGGATCAGACATTGACATTATTGTGGGAGGCACTGCAGAAAATCCACCCAAGGATATTACAGGGCCCGATATTCAGTTGTTTCTGGGGGATAGCACCTATCAGGGCACAGGAGAGGTAAATCCCAATACGATGTTAGTAGCAAAATTGTCGGATGACAGTGGTATCAATATCTCAGGGTATGGTGTGGGAAACAATATAACGGCGATACTGGATGGCGAAAGTGTTTATAATCTTAATGAATATTATATAGCCTCTAAAGACACATACAAAACCGGGTGGGTTTCTTTTCCGCTTAATGACCTTGCCAAAGGAAAACATAGCCTGACATTAAAAGCCTGGGATACTTATAACAATGCCGGAGAGGCCGAAATAGAGTTTGTAGTAGGTGAGGAAGGAAGCGTTTCCCTCACCCAGTTAAGGGCTTATCCCAATCCTTTCAGTCACAGCACGACCATTGCTTTTAACCATAGCAGGTCTGGTGAAGATCTTGAGGTTAATCTTCAAATTATTTCAAGATCGGGGGAAATCATCAGGGACATGAACTTTCAAATAGAAGAAAGCACATCGCACGTAGAGCTTTTCAGGTGGGACGGAACAAATATCTTTGGTCAAAAAGTTCCCGGGGGGATATACTTATTTAAGATCATGGTTCGTTCTATGTCGGACGGGGGAAAAAATCAAAGATATGAAAAGCTTATTCTTATTAATTAATTATATTTGTTAGCTAACAGAAGTCACATGAAAAGGTTATTTACGCTCACAGTAGCAGTCATTTTATCAGTTTTAACAAGTTATGTATCTCAAGCTCAGGGCCTTGTTGGCCAGGATTCTTCGAGAAGGGTAATTACTACAGCGGTTCCTTTTCTCACCATCACCCCCGATGCACGCGCCGGTGGTATGGCTGATGTTGGGGCAGCTACTTCCCCTGATGCTAACTCCATATACTGGAACCCTGCAAAACTTGTTTTCATAGAGAACAACATAGGATTTTCCCTTTCATACACCCCTTGGTTAGGCAAGATCATCAATGACATGTCTATCACCTATTTATCGGGATATTATAAATTTTCAAAAGAGCAGGCCGTGGCTGTTTCTATGCGTTACTTCGATCTCGGTGAAATTTTCTTCACCAACGAGCAGGGAGGTGATGAAGGACAGTTTAATCCCAGAGAATTTTCATTTGACGCTGCCTACTCAAGAATGTTAACTCAGAATTTAAGTATTGGTGTTGCCGGTAGGTATATCCACTCCAATCTTACCGGTAGCTTCTCTTCAGGTGGAGTAGAAGCCAGACCAGGTAACAGTGTTGCTGCTGATATTGCTGTTTTTTATGATAAAGACCTCCTGCTAAGCGGTAGTAATTCAAACCTTGCACTTGCTGCAGTGATCTCAAACATTGGTTCTAAGCTGACCTATTCAGACGAAAGCAATAAAGACTTTATCCCAACAAACCTGAGGTTAGGGGGAGCATTCACTACAAATCTTGACCCTTATAATAAGTTGACCTTCGGTCTTGACTTGAATAAACTTATGGTGCCAAGCCCTCAACTTGACTCTGCACAAAGCGACAAATCTCTCTTAAGTGGCATGTTTGGTTCATTTGGGGATGCAGAAGATGGTATTAGTGAAGAAATAAAAGAAGTTACTGTTTCTGCCGGAGCAGAGTACTGGTATAATAATACTTTTGCTGCCCGTGTTGGTTACTTCTTTGAATCAGAAGACAAAGGAAACAGAAAATATCTGACACTTGGCTTAGGTTTCAGGTATCAGGTTTTCGGAATTGACTTCGCTTATTTGGTTCCAAAAGAGCAAGAGCATCCTTTGGCCGAAACACTACGTTTCACACTCCTTTTCAACTTTGATAAGAGCGATAAGGATGAAGAATCCGTTGTAGATTAATTTATGCTAAATAGATCTGTAGCACCGGCACATACGTCATCCTATCAAATAAAATTCCCAAAAGTGAAGCGGCATACTCTGGATTCAGGTATTCCGCTTTATATTTTAGATGAAGGTGTTCAGCCTATTATAAAGCTGGAAATAATGTTTCCGGTAGGAGGCACTTACTATGAGGCTAAAACAGCCACTTCTCTATTAGCTTTAAAAATGTTAAAGGAAGGGACCGAATCGTTCACTTCAAGCCAGCTTTCTAATCATTTGGCCCAGTATGGGGCATTCCTGGAATTAAACCCATCGTTTGATGTCTCCTCAGTAAGTCTATATTGTCTCACAAAGCACCTGGGCATACTTTTGCCTTATCTTGCTGAGATGATTTATTCACCGGTATTTCCAGAGCATGAGCTTAATCGAATACGACAAATAGAGATACAGCAACTTAAGCTGCAGAATGAAAGAACCAACATAGTCGCCTCTAAAAGGTTTAGAAACCTGCTATTTGGAAACAATCACCCCTACGGTAAAATAATCAGTGAAGCTGATTTGATTCAGCAGCAACAAGATGATCTCAGGCGGTTTCACAAGGACCACCTGAGTACATTTGAGATCGTTGCCTCCGGGGAAGTAAGCGCTGAAAGTATCGATATAATTAACAATGTTTTTAATCGCACTGTAGCTCATCCTGCGACTCATACTTCAAACTATACCGATGTAGCAGCTAATAGTTCATCTATAAAAGAGGATAAAGCAGGTGCTCTGCAGTCCTCAATACGCGTGGGCCGGATGACAATTAACAAAACGCATCCGGACTATATTCCATTGCTGATTACAAGCCATGTTCTTGGCGGTTATTTCGGCTCCAGGTTAATGAAAAACATTCGCGAAGACAAAGGCTTCACTTATGGAATATATTCAAGCGTAGTGGCCTTAAAGCATGACAGCTACATTGTGATAGGTACTGATGTTAAGAAAGAATTTGTAGACGATACAATTAGCGAAATAGACAAGGAACTTAACACCCTTTGTTCCTTTCCCGTAGCGCCACACGAGCTTGATACGGTAAAAAACCATATGATCGGTCACTTCCAGTCACGGCTAAGTTCAGCCTTTTCCCTTGCGGAAAAATTTAAGAATATACATATCCACGGACTGGACTATAGTTACTATGACCAGTACCTCTCAACCGTACAAAACATAACCAGTCAGGACATCCTTGAGATGGCCAACAAATACCTGCACCCAAATTCTCAGAAAAGCGTCATTATAGGTTAAGTACTCCCCGGATTTATTTATTTATCCCGGCAATGCTTGATGCCATAAATCAATACCCTTAATCTTCACAAACGATTTAGCCTATTGATTAACATGAGCATGCAAGGATATGCTATTTTTACATGTCTGCAAAAGGGCATATCAGCCAAAGTATTAAAAACAAGAAGATTGAACGTAAGACTTGCAGTGAAATAAGATAAAACTGTGCCTGTTGCTATTTCACTCTGATTTGCCAACTGCTGTTGCCTATTGCTATTAACAAACTGCACATCAAAGAGAGAGGGAACAAGCGTAAAACCTGTGGAGTAAAATGGATTGGAAAGAAAAACAAGTAATGTGAAACTTTCCACTGAAAATCAGTAAACCGTGCTTATTGTTATATTATACGAGTTTGTCTACTGCTTTTGCCGATTGCTATTAACAACTGTCTTGTCGGCAAAGAGGTGAAAACTTAGTGTCTCCCCAGAAATTCGGCTTGATCCAGAGAGAGGTTAAACAGTTATTGTCTCTCCAGAAATTTTGGGAACAAGCGTAAAACCTGTGGAGTAAAT
>NZ_SMLW01000055.1 GCF_009711405.1 Fulvivirga kasyanovii
TCTTCACATTTGCCTACTGCCTTTGCCGATCGCCTACTTTTCCTACTACTTCCCACCCGATATCTCTCGCAGATGACTCGGCGTCATTAGAAGCAGAATCGTACTCGCTGGCAAATACTCCCGAACCCGTCATCCCTGAATTTTCTTAACTGAAAGTTATTTCATCCACACTCATTGAAAATATCAGGGATCCCCTCGATCGGGGCACAGGCTGAACCTCATGCAGCTTACCGAATCAATATTAACCACTCTGATCCTGGCTCGTGCTTAAGCTTCCTTCAGCACACTTAATCGGGGGACCCCAAAACCTTCGCTGCGCTGCTTTTGGGGTGATGTGGTAGGGACTTCGCTACATTTCGAATTAAACAGAAATTGAATGTGCTGC
>NZ_SMLW01000240.1 GCF_009711405.1 Fulvivirga kasyanovii
AGGCATCAGCTATACTGGACACTGAGAACTTCAAAAAAGCTATTTTCACATACCTCCTGTAAAGGAAATAATAAAAAATGGGCAGCACCAGATGAGGGAGAACCAAAGACCAGTAGGAAAACCCTGCCCAGGCTAAAAATATGCTGCATAAAACATGAAACACAACACAAGCCAGTTCGATTTTAGATATCAATACCAGCTTCTCCTCCTTTCGCAGGTACGCCACCATAGCCTTGGGAAAAGCATATAAAAAAAGTATTCCTCCATAAGTGAGTCCAACAGGAAATAATGTCTCCTGTTCAAAAAATAAAGATATTGGATAAGCCAATACCGCCATGGCTCCGCCGGCAATGAGCCCTATGAGCAGATACAGGTTCTGGATATTCTGATAAAATTTTTCATCCCCTGCTTCTCTTACTACAGATTCGCTAACTCCCATATCCGTAAACTGCGCCAGAAAGCTGTAAAAAATGGTGGCCATGGCAATCAAACCAAATTCTTCGGGAAGCAAAAGCCGTGAGATAACTACTGAGCTTAGAAAAAAGATCAGTTCCCCGAGGTACTTATATGCGCCTACACTGAAAAATTGCTTAAGCAAAAGCTTTTGAAGGTTCATGGGCAATTAAATACTTCGTTCGAAAACTATCTTTTCTGATGCCTTGGCCCCCAAATTCTTTTTGAATGCATAAACCCCCTCTTCTATGGAGGTGCCCAGATCCAGTAGCTTATAATTTTCTCTCAGTGCATAATTGTATATACCTTCAATTAAAGGAACAACAGGACTATGTTTTCGAAAATTCAAGTCATCTCCATGGTAAAAATCGTACAGAATATCCTGATTTACTTTTACGCATACAGAGGAGCCAACCATTTGACTTTGTTGAAAAAGCCCAAAAATAAGATAGCGATCAGGAAATGTTAAAATCGTTTGCTCAAGGTCTTCATAGGACATACTCACCGTATAGCCTTTCTTCTGCCGGCTTGAGTAAATCAACTCATACACCTGGGGCAGAAACTGTATATCAAGCTGTCTGAAATTAAAGCCTAATTTTTTGGCCCTGTTCAAATACCTCCTTTCATCTGCCTTTACAAGGCAGGCGAATACCTGATTACTTACAGGAAAATAATGGTTAGGGTGTCTTTCTATCACTTTAAAACCAAACTCGCATAGCACCATGTTGATTAGGTTGAAATGTGATACATGGTATGCGCTTGGAAAAGAAACAATCCGTACCTGCTCAAAGCCCAATGCTTCAAGCTGGTGTAACAACTGATCCACAAAAAATGATAATTGTTCCTCCTGAATATTCTCCCCCAGTTCAAAACTACCGAATGAACTCTTGGCAAGGCTAACGGCTATTTTTCCTTGTCCGTTAAAGCAGATCCTTCCCTTGACCTCCCCTTCACTCGTTTCAAGATGCCAGCAGTAAGTAGGCTGAGACTTATTATAACTAACGAAAGCGTGGGTATGAAAAAAAAACGAGTTGTCCCTTATAGGGTTAAAAGCACCTTGCTCCTGGTGTACTTTCAGTTCACACCTCATGATCCAGGGCTTTGAAATCTTTATAATCCTTGATGTAGCCGTTTTCATTATACTCATTAGAAGCCAGTACCATCAATATGGTACCCTGGGCACATTGCATATTGAGCCAGTGCTGCCTGGGAAAGTATAATGCCCTGGAAGGGTCATCTAAATCAAATGAGTAACGGTCACCCCTGGTACTCTCAAGGTCGATATGAACATGACCTTGCAGGCAGATCAACACCTGATCAGCATTGATATGGGCATGGCCTCCCCTTTCTGTTTCTGCCTTGATATCATAAATCCAGAAAACCCTTTTAACCAAAAAAGGAATATGGTTCCCTTCAATAAAACTTAATTTACCACCCTTCGCTACTGTTTCGGGTAATTGTATAATACCCGGCAATTCCCTCTTCTTAATAACTAATCCCTATTTTTTTAAAAATAAAATGCATTAACCAGGCAGGGCCAATCATCAGAAACTGAACATCCTTAAAGAAGGATGGCTTCTTTCCTTCGACCTTATGCCCATAAAACTGACCGATCCAGGCCAGCACAAAAATAACAATGGCAATAAGCCATAAAGGGGCGAAATTGAGCTGATCGAGGCTTTTTGCTATAAATAAACAAAACACCGAAAACAGCATCATACCTACTGCCAAAGGTATGGAAAGTGTAATATAGTAGGCCAGTACCACTACCAGCGTTACCGTGGCCCAGTTGACATACGGATTCCCGGCATTGCCCAAAAGCTGCTCAAGCGGACCATGTGGAATAGACCAGATCAATGCCACAATACTAAAAAAGATCAGTGGCACACAGATCCAATGTATGGTTTTGTTCGTTGCATTCTGATGGCTCTCACCGTATTCACTGAGTAGTTGGTCTATTTTTCGCATAGCGTTTCAGTTTACATTTCACTGGTTTGCCCGTTTACAGTTCCTATCAAGCTATCCCCGACTGTAAACAGATCACCTTCCAATTTAACAATTTTTTATAAAAAATTGCTTCAGGCCTTTGTTCTTACTTTGCTCCATGATTTCACCTGCCAGTGCACCTTACCAGTTGTAAGATGGTTACCCTCTTCATCATGGATTTTTATTTCGCAGATCACCACCACCGCCTCATTCGCTTCCAAGGGTTTGTAAATCTGATCATTAAGCCAATCGTCAGTTAAATTGAAAGTGCCGTAGGCTTTCATTTTACCCTGGTAGTGATAATCCATTTCAAGAGTTTTTAATATTATCCGGTATTTCTTCGGATCTAGCCTGGAGACCATCAAAAACCCGGTGGTAAATTCTGATAAGGTAGCCAGTGCACATGCATGCAGGCCGCGGATATGATTAAAATTCCTCCTTTTGTAGGGCAGTGATGTTTTTATATAATCATCCTTAATCTCCTCTATTTTAAAGCCATGAGGTTTATTGAAAGGAATCATTCTGTTTAGTCCC
>NZ_SMLW01000153.1 GCF_009711405.1 Fulvivirga kasyanovii
TCCATTTATTAAAAGAAAATATGCAAGCTGTATCTGAAGAAAAAGCTACTATCGGCTTTGAAGAAAGTGAAAACCAAAAGATGATCGCTCAGATGATCCGTGACTTTGGTGAAAAGGAAATTCGCCCTAAGATGATGGAATGGGATGAAACTCAGGAGTTTCCTGTAGACCTGTTTAAAAAACTTGGCGGCCTTGGCCTTATGGGTGTTCTGGTTCCTCAGGAGTATGGAGGATCTGGTTTTGGTTATCACGAATACGTAACGGCCATATCCGAACTTTCCAGAATTGACGGGTCAATTGGCTTATCTATGGCAGCTCACAATTCCCTATGTACTGGTCATATACTACAGTTTGGCAGCGAGGAGCAAAAGCAAAAGTACCTTCCCAAGCTGGCTACTGCAGAGTGGATAGGCGCATGGGGACTTACCGAACCGAATACCGGGTCTGATGCCGGAAATATGCGTACGGTTGCAGAAAAAGATGGTGACTACTATGTGATCAATGGTGCCAAAAATTTCATTACCCACGGGAAATCGGGCAATGTAGCCGTTGTTATCGTTAGAACCGGTGAAGTAGGCGACTCGCATGGTATGACAGCATTTATTATAGAAAAAGGTACGGAAGGCTTCTCTGCCGGCCGAAAGGAAAATAAGTTGGGAATGAGAGCCTCAGAAACTACTGAGTTAATTTTTGACAACTGCCGTGTGCATAAAGATAATATTATAGGAGAAGTTGGTGAAGGTTTTATCCAGGCCATGAAAGTACTCGACGGTGGAAGGATCAGTATTGCGGCATTGAGTCTTGGTATTGCCCAGGGTGCTCTGGATGTTGCTTTACAATATTCTAAAGAGAGACATCAGTTTAACCAGCCTATTTCCAAGTTTCAGGGCATTGCCTTTAAACTGGCCGACATGGCTACAAAGGTGGAGGCTGCAAAATTATTGACGCACCAGGCTGCCGATCTAAAAAACAAAGGCATATCAGTAAATAAAGAGTCGGCAATGGCCAAATACTACGCCTCCGAAGTAGCTGTTGAAAACTCTACGGATGCCGTGCAGATATTTGGTGGATATGGCTACACCAAAGACTATCCTGCCGAGAAGTTTTATCGTGATTCCAAGCTTTGTACAATCGGAGAAGGAACATCTGAGATCCAGAAATTGGTGATATCAAGATCACTTTTAAAATAAGTTTATAGTTCAAGTTAAGTTGTAAGAGAGCCTCCTTTTGGGAGGCTTTTTTATTATTTATATAGTTAAACAGGTTGTTAACCAGAAAATTCCTGTTGATTTTAAAAAAAATTTACTTTTATCGTTTACTTATTTTAATTTAAGGGTAATAATGAAAAAATAG
>NZ_SMLW01000421.1:0-5812 GCF_009711405.1 Fulvivirga kasyanovii
AAAAGTATTAATAAGAAATACAAATATTGGAACCTTGGTTGATGGGACGCCAACAACCCTATCTGTCCTTAGTCTACCTCTAGGATGACTAAGGCCACTTGCCGGGGATGTCATGGATAATAGTCCACTACAGCAGATTGTAACCAGCACCGGGATCACCTTTGGGGCCGGGAAGGACGCAGAAAGTATGGCCGCAATAATCGACCAGAATGGATCGGTGGTTATTGATGATGCCCCCTACCTGTCCTTAGTCTACCGCTAGGATGACTAAGGACTTATCCATGGAATCCAGTGTCTGTAACACGGCAATGCTAGCAGAGAAAAACTAACAAGAAGAACAACTCAATAATAAAACCAATCCCACCAGCCAACAATAAACCAACCAATCTCATATTCTGAAACTATCCTTTCATATCTTGCGGAAAATACAGAGAACCTGAACTGACAATCAGATTGATTTTTAGTACCTTTGCAGATTCATGAATATTCAAAAAACTTTCATACTGCTGTTTTGCTTTACTCTCTCAATCTGGGGGTATGCTCAGGAAACAGCGCAGGATAGCCGTTCGCGAAGTAGCTCTACTTTGGATACGCTGGAAGTAACTGGTACTGTCGACAGTTTGCAGGCACAAACTTCAACGGTTGACTCAGTACAACAAAAGGTACTTTCAAAACTAGATAGTTTGCAGAGTCCAGAGGTGAAAATTGATGCAGTGGATTCTACCAGGCAAGCGACTCAAGCTAAGATAGACAGTTTAAAGGCGCTGGATTTGCCGCATGAGAAGTATACCCAAAAGCTCGATAGCCTCAATCAATTGCCTGCTAATACTGTGAATAAGGCGGTAGATAAGGCAGAAGAAGCTGTGCAAAAGAAGGTAGAACAGGTAAAGGATAAAATAAGTGGCAAAGCCGCAGAGAAGGGTTTGGAAGGGGTAGAAGATAAAATACCTAACGAAAAGCTACCGGGAGTAGATGGTGCAGATGTAACCGGTGTACCTGATGCGGATATTGATACCGGGGAGATCGTACCTGATGATTTAAATAAAGAATTTGGGCTGGGAACGGATAGTAATTTAGACGTAGGAGAAACGGTAGGTTTAGAAGGCTCAACTGCTCAAGTTGATGAACTTACAAATGCACCTGCTGATAAAATTAATGAACTGAAAAAAGCAGGCAATATAGACCAGGTATCAGAACAGGTCAATAAGATTGGCGAGGCAGGAGAGCAAGTCTCAGGGGTTACGGAGGACATTCAAAAAGCCAGGGAAGGAGACACTGAAGGAGTAGAAAAACGAATAGAAGAGCAGGCCATAAGCATAGATGAACTGAAGGAGCTGCAAAGGCAGTCTGCTGAAATGGAAAAGCTAAAAAAAGAGCATGAAGCTTACAAGGCGCAGTTGCAGGAACAGCCACACGAAGTTACCCAATACTCTGATCCTGAATTTGTAAAGCAGCGGCTTATGGAGAAATCCAAAAATGTAGCCGGTACAGACATACTCAAACAATATCAAAGCAAAGTTCAGGCAGCCCAATTAGAGCTGTCATCTTTGAAGAAACCTGAATTTAAGACGGACTCATTAAAAGGGCTTAAAGTAAGAACTCCCAACCCTTTACATGACAAACCCTTGAGAGAGCGCATGCGTCCGGGCTTTCTCATGGAAATCAACAGGAAAGACAATCATAGCTCTATAGATCTGGCCCCATTGATGGCCTACAGGATGAATGATAAGTTTAAAGTATATGGTTCCTATATCTACAGGTTCAGTTTCGATACGGAAGAAAACGCGTTTGCATTCAACGATCCTACTTATGGGCCACGCCTATTGGCTACCTATACCTTTTATAAAGGCTTTTTTGTAAAAGGCGCATGGGAACAAGTCCGGACCAATGTTCCTCGTTCTTTCAATTCACCAGAATTTACCCGGGAGTGGGTGAGAGGGGCCTTTGTCGGCATAGGGAGGGAATATGCCTTCGCCAGAAAAGTACTGGGCAACATTCAGGTCATGTATAACTTTATGCATAGTGAAGACAGCCCTTACCCAAAGAAGTTCAACATTCGCTTCGGCTTTGAGTTCGATCTGAAAAAGGGAAAGAAGCAAAAGCTCGTTGTTCCTAAGGGTACTGCCATTCAGAAGAAATTATAAGATAGTATTGCTCTCCGGACACTGTCCCAAAAAGTGGGTAAAGTTAAGGCGTGTTGTTTCCAAGAAACCATCATCGCGCGGAAATAGCGCTTTCCCTCCATTTTCTTGTAGCCCTCCAAGGGTTTCAAAACCCTTGGAGGGCTTGATATTTAATATCTGAAAACCTTCCCTCGATAATACTCGCCACCGGCTTTTATCAGTACCAGCAATTCTTTGTCTTTACTGTCAGGGAGTGTGATGCTAATAATACTTGACGGCTGTTTAATTTGATCTGTTTTAAGTACCTCACCTTGAACAGTTGTGATGGTCAGGCTTATTTCATCAAATGCCTGGGGGAGGACAATGTTGACCGTCTCTTTGGCCGGGTTAGGGTAGACAGTAAGTTGTAAGCTGCTTGGTTTTGGTTTTTGATTTTCGTCCCTTTTGCTGTCAGTGATCTTATTGCCCTTTTCTTTAGCAATATTGGATAGAATGTTTTTCAGTTGAGGAACATTGGAGAAGAATGGGGAATGCCCACTGTTGATATGAAAAACCTGTTTGCAGGGTGTTTCAGTATACATTTTTTCCTGAATGTAGGGAGATATTGCTTTGTCCTGGGTTGTAGTAATGTAGTATCGGTCTATGCTGCCATAGTTTTCTGTAGTAATGGTTAGTGGAGCAGAGAGTGGCAGCAAGGGCTCCGGCGTGAGTAGCTTTTGTGAAAGTATAACAGACTCGTGGGGAGCATCTTCATAAAAAAGGTCAACAACACGCTCTGGACTGAGGTGAACGATCTTATTCTCGCTGTCAATGATGGTGTTAGGGAAGATCAGAGAGGTGGAGTCCTGAACGGATATATCCAAAACAGACTGTCCGTTCTTTAGAAGAAAGGCCGCCAGATAAACCAGTGACCGGACTTTGTCAGGTCTTTTTTCTGCTGCTGCGGAAATGATCAGACCACCAAGACTATGGCCTACGAGTATGACTTCTTCCTGGGACAGATCCAAGGCATTGACTACCGCTGATTCATAATCCTGTAAGGTTACCTGGGAGGCATTGTTATAAAGCAGCCCATGGCCGGGCAGGTTAACGGTAATCACAGTGTGTCCGGCTTTTTTTAATTGCTCCTCCAGCAGGTACCACGACCAGTCTCCATGCCAGGAGCCGTGTATAAGCATAAAAGTACTTTTTTCATTTCCAGGTTGGCAGGGGGCAGGCGCAGAAAATAATATCAGTGCCATCGCCAACAGCGCTAGTTTCAATCGGAATTTCATTTAATATGGGGTTAAGTTGATTAAAATAAACTGAGTTGTGGCTTCCAATTTGGGGTGCAAGTTGTGGATATTCCCCGAGAGTTTTTAATCAAGTTTTTGAGCGGGATTACATTGTAATAATTTATTGCAAACGCTTAGAAATGTATATCAGGCTATTGAACGGTAGCCTCCGTCTTACACAAGTGAGAGTGAGGTCTTGCCGGCAGCCTGACTTTTGGCATACGAAACTTTCAAACAACCAACAGCAGCTTTTTTTCTGATTTTTGTCATAAATCCGGCTATGCCATGTAATTAAATTCGCGGTTTAAAGCAGGAGGTTATGAATACCGTAAGAATAACCAAGGATTTTACTTTTGAAATGGCCCACGCGCTTTCAGAATATAAAGGAAAGTGTTATAACATTCATGGGCACTCGTATGGCTTGTCTGTAACAGTCAAAGGCAAGCCGCTCGATAGAGAGGGATATCCTGAATCAGGAATGGTGATGGACTTTTCAACCCTCAAGCGCATAGTAAATGAAGAGATCATTGAGCCGTTTGACCACGCCTTTGTGGTGAACCATCATGACCGCAGGTTCACATATCTGCCCAAAGCAACCAAAATGCTTATAGTAAAATACCAGCCCACCTGCGAGAGCATGGTCATAGACTTTGCAGAAAGACTGCAAAAGGCTCTTCCGGAAGGCATAACCCTACAGCGACTATTACTCCGTGAGACAGCCACCAGTTATGCGGAGTGGTATGCGGAAGACAACACTGACCTGAAATAAATTTAGAGATATGGATAATGTAAATAAAGTTGAGCTATTAGCACCTGCCGGTTCGTTTGAAGCATTGGCTGCCGCCATACAGGGAGGGGCAGACGCTGTTTATTTTGGTGTGGAGCAGTTGAACATGCGTGCCCGCTCTGCCAGCAACTTTACCGTCGAGGATATGCACAGTATCGTCAGCGAATGCAAGGAGCATGGTATCCGGGCTTACCTGACTGTAAACACCATCCTGTATGATCATGATATACAACTGATGCGAAGACTGCTCAAACAGGCTAAGGATGCAGGGATACACGCCATAATAGCTTCTGATTATGCTGTGTTGCAGGAGGCTAAAACCATTGGGTTGCCAGTTCATATCTCCACACAGGCCAATGTGAGCAATATTGAAACCGTGGAATTCTTCTCAGCTTTTGCGGATACTATCGTACTGGCACGTGAGCTGAGCTTGAAACAGGTTGCCCACATGTCGAATGAAATAGCAAGGAGGAACCTTAAAGGCCCTTCCGGTAACCTGATCAGGCTGGAAATATTTGCTCATGGGGCACTATGTATGGCTATTTCCGGTAAATGCTATCTGAGCCTGCACTCTCATTTTGGCTCTGCCAACAGGGGAGCCTGTGTTCAAAATTGCAGAAAGCCATACATCGTTACTGATAAGGAGGACGGTACCGAGTTCGAAGTGGATAATGAGTACATCATGAGTGCGAAGGATCTTTGCACTATAGACTTTCTGGATGAGATCGTGAATACCGGTGTCAGTATCATCAAAATTGAAGGCAGAGGCCGTTCGGCAGATTATGTTTATAAAGTGACCAGGTGTTACAGGGAAGCATTGGATGCCATAGCGCAGGGCAATTACAACAAGGGCAAGGTTGAGGAGTGGAAAAACGAACTTTCTACGGTTTATAACCGCGGGTTCTGGGACGGTTACTATCTGGGCCGTAAGCTTGGGGAATGGACTGACCAGCCCGGTTCATCGGCCACACAAAAGAAGATCTATATTGCCAAAGGTACCAAGTATTATCCGAAGATACAGGTAGGTGAGTTTTTAGTAGAAGCTGGCACCATCAGACAGGGAGATGACCTTATGCTCATTAGCCCAAAGACGGGAGTGACTACTTTGAAGGCTGACAGTTTCAAAGTCAATGGTATGGATAGCCAGGAGGCAAAAAAAGAGGATAAGCTGACCATATCTGTAGGGGTAAAAGTTTCGAAAAGTGACAAGCTTTATAAAGTAGTTGCTACCGAAAATGCCTAAGATCATACACTACAGGAGCAAATGTATCGGCTGTAATATTTGTTATGAAATGCAACCAGATATCTGGCGTATGTCGCAAAGAGACGGAAAGGCTACATTGGTGGGAGGGGAGCTTAAGAAGGGTTTGTACATTTTACCTATAACCAATGGCGTCTCCGAGATGCTTGCCCGCGAAGTGGCAAAGGCCTGTCCCGTGAATATTATTAAAGTGGGGTAGAACATTCATTGTTCACAGTTTATGATTCGCAGTTTGTCGGTTTAGAACACTCTATAATCCAGTTTCAAGTATTTTTCTCCCTAAGCAGCAACCATATTAATCGATACTGCACAAACACAAATCCAGCCCTGAAAAGGGCGCTATCAATCAGCAAAAGGTGTAGCCTTT
>NZ_SMLW01000421.1:5822-9653 GCF_009711405.1 Fulvivirga kasyanovii
GAGTAGGGTTGAAGCCCTGAAAAGGGTGGAATTTCTTCAGTTAGCTGGTATTACTTCTGAACAGTTAAGCTTTACGAAACTTTTGGAAGTTTAGTAAAGCCGCAATTAAGCTCTGTAAGCTGCTATTATGTTCGGTTTAAACTAAAATTTATTTAATGTTCACTGCTTATCGGCTTAAAACACCCCTATAATCCCCTCAAGGGGATAGTAACACTGTAGAAACATCGAAAGCCCGATACTTTAACACACGTGGTCTACTGATTATCAAACACCCAACCTTCCAACTCCGGTCTTCCGACTTCCAGCCCTAGCCATCCCGTCAATAACCGTTTCACCTCTCACTGTTCACCGATAACTCTAACCACTAAACAAGAAGGTCACCATATACCTAAATACCAAAAAAGCCCTCCTTATTTATCATGGGAGGGCTTTGGAAGTACTGAAGTACCTCTTAATAATCAGCCAATGCTATGGTTTGGGTTTCAAAGCCTACAAAGCTGATTACCAGTTCATCGGTTTCTTTGAAGGCGGTGAGTTTGAAGGTGCCATCAAGATCGCAAACTGTACCGCTGTTGGTGCCTTTGATCACTACATTGGTGCCAGGCATAGGTTTGCCATCCGGTTTTGTGACTTTTCCTGATACTTTCAGGCCATCTCTGTTGATACTCACTTTAAATTCTTCTTTAACAGTTACTATTTCTTCCTGATCAACTTTTGATGAAGCCGTGTCATCATCAAGTTTAAAAGTGATAGGCAAAACCAGCTTTTGTTTCACTTTCTTTCCGCGCTGTTTGGCAGGTTTGAAAGGTTCTATGGTTTTCATGGCTTCAAGGGCGGCCTCATCGCAACCTCCGCCGATCCCCTTGGCGACCTTAATATTCGTGAGGCTACCATCTGTATCTACAATAAAGCTGATGTAGACTTTGCCTTCAATACCCAGTTTTCTGGCTTGTTCCGGGTATTTTAGTGCCTCAGCAAGCTTGGCATACAAGGCCTCAAATCCACCATAAGGTTCTGCGGTCTCTTCCACTACCCAAAAGGCGCCGTCAGCATCAGGCATTTTCATCAACTCCCCGCTTTTGCTGATAATTATACCGATCATGCCGGTTTCTTTCCATTCTTTAGTGTATGCTATGGTCTTAGGATCCAGTTTGCCCAGCTTTTCCAGTTTTACTTTATTCTCGGCATCCGTTTCTATGTATGCGAACTCAGCCTGTGGATATTGCTCTTTCAGACGTTTCAGTTCAGGTTCTAGCTCTGCCGGTATCTGCTTTTGGCTGGCCGTTTCCATCACCTCATTTACATCATTGCAGCTAAAAACCGTTACAACCAGTGCAGTTACCACTATCATACTGGCCCATTTCCAGTTTTTGAATTTTGTTTTAGGAGATTTTATCATCTTTATTCTCTTTAAAGTCATTGATTTGTTAAAGTGGTGACCCACAGAGAGGCTCATCTGCCTGAGCGCCATTTTTGCAAGCAGGCTGCTGTAACTTTCGCTGTCAGCATACTTGATGATACTCTGGTCTGCCAGGTATTCATGTACATCTCTCAGGCTTTTGTGCATCCACCAGGCCACCGGGTTTATCCAAAACAGGATCTTTACCAATTCCATTACCATGATGTCCAGCGTATGGTGCTGGCTTACATGCACAGCTTCATGCTCCATTATTTTCTCCTTTTCCGTCTTCGATAAAGGTGCGGTGTTGTCAAAGAAGATCATATTGAAAAAGGCGAAGGTAGGCAACTGGCCATCCGTAGGAATAACCATATGGTCACCGTGACGGACAGTCACATCTTTCTTGAGCCGTTTGAAGCTGATAATCTGGTATACCTGATATAAAAACAGTGTTAACATTACTAAGATTACACCAAGGTAGACCAGGGCAATGATCATGGGTAATGACCATACACCGGCCTCGCCGTTAATTTCAGTGGCCGGGTTAGTATTCAGGTTAATGATCAGTTCAGGTAAAGTAATCGCCTGAAGGTCATTGACCAGAGGTATGGCATTGTCACCTGTAAAAGGATTGTTAAAGTGCAACAAAGGAATAACCAGCGTAAGTGCAGCCGAGCCAAGCAGATAATACCGGGAAAACCTGAAATGCGTATCATTTCGAAGAACCAGGTAATAAAACAATCCGAAAATAAGGAGGCAAATATTAGCCTCAAGCAGGTAATTGATATAGCTACTCATTGTCCTTATCTTTTTGGTCAGACCTGGCGTGCTTCATAAGCTCTTCCACCTCTTTCATGTCGAGGTCATTTTCTTTGGCAAAAAACGACACCAGCCGTTCAAATGAACCATTGAAATATCCTGACAGGAAATTGTTGAAGTAGAATTTACTATACTTTTCCTTGGCGATGAGCGGATAATACTCATGCGTTTTGCCATAGGCGTTGTGGGCTACAAAACCTTTTTGCTCCAGTATACGCACTATGGTAGACACGGTATTATAAGCAGGTTTAGGCGGGTCCATCTTTTCAATGATGTCCTTTACAAAACCCTTTTCTATCTGCCAGAGGATCTGCATAACTTGTTCTTCTGCTTTGGTTAATTCCTTCATAATACTTTTTTGTTTTGATTTTGGCCGTCCGGAGCGGCTGCTTTAGAATATTCGTAAAGTAATGATTCAAAGGTATAACTAATAATTTAGTTTTCAAACTATTTTCTTAGTTATTAAGATTTGCATGTGCCGCCTGACAGGGTAGGGGCTCAGGGAATATTCATGAAAAGATGCTCATTTTTAGCAGGTTATAAGAAGCTTTATTAGTTTAGCGGGCTAATTAAAATAAGGGAAATATTAATGATGAAATTCAAATTTTTAGTTGTTTTAGTGGCTTGCTTGTTTGGCGGTTTGGCTGTGTCGGCGCAGGAAGATTCACCGGCCCAGCCAGTTGGTGGTAATAGTGCATTTGAAGAATATTTACAGGAAAAGATGCAGTATCCTGAGCAGGCCAAAGAGATGGGTATTGAGGGAAATGTGTTTGCTGTGTTTGATGTTGATGAAGAGGGGAAACTGATCGATATAACGATCACCAAAGGCATTGGTGCGGGCTGTGACGAAGAAGCCTTGAGGTTACTCGAAAATGCACCGGCGTGGCAGCCTGCCATGCGGGACGGAAAACCCGTAAGGCAGAGGAAGTCCACATTAATACGTTTCAGGCTACCCTGAGCAATTACTATTGATAATGAGTGAAGCAGTAGGCGATAATATTAGCCCCCATTTTTAATGCCTGCTGTCGCTTGGCCTCAGGGTCCTTGTGAATGGACTGGTCTTCCCAGCCATTGCCCAAATCACTCTCATAGCTGTAAAAGCATACGAGCCTGCCTTTATATATCAGTCCAAAGCCCTGGGCAGGCTTGCCATCATGTTCATGTATCTTGGGCAGTCCGTTGGGAAATTCAAATTTTTGGTGATAAATGGGATGGTCAAAAGGGATCTCAACAAACTCCAGTTCAGGAAACACCTTCTTCATTTCAAGCCTGATGAACTGGTCCAGCCCATAGTTGTCATCAATATGCAGGAAGCCGCCTGCTTCCAGATAAGTTCTTAAGTTCTCAGCATCACTATTGGAGAAGACCACGTTACCATGACCGGTCATGTAAATGTAAGGGTACAGGAACAGGTCAGGGCTACTGACATCCACCACCTCGTCCTCAGGGTCCAGGCTGGTGTTTAATTCCTTGTTACAAAACTGAATCAGGTTAGGCAGGGCAGTTTTGTTGGCATACCAGTCGCCGCCACCGTCATATTTTAATTTGGCTATTTTAATCTGTACCTGGGCATTGGCCGCAGAGGCTATGAACACCAGGCCTGTTGCTATAAG
>NZ_SMLW01000076.1 GCF_009711405.1 Fulvivirga kasyanovii
TAGGCATGGCCAAAAGGTGGACAAAAAACTACAGAGATAAAAATCCGGGAGCCGTTAAAGGCTTTTTCTTTGGCAGAGATTATATAAAACAACTTTTGCTTGAAGGTGACGGTACATGCAAGGGCATAAGAATTTATTTTGCTATTGATGATGATGGTAATCAGAGACTGGTGTTAACTGGTGCTGATGAGAAGCAAAATAATATTCTTCCT
Source organism: Fulvivirga kasyanovii (assembly GCF_009711405.1). Classification (GTDB taxonomy): domain Bacteria; phylum Bacteroidota; class Bacteroidia; order Cytophagales; family Cyclobacteriaceae; genus Fulvivirga; species Fulvivirga kasyanovii. The sequence goes on from NZ_SMLW01000076.1 coordinate 213, forward strand.
AAAGATGAAGGAAAAGGTGGAGGAGATAGGGTAATTATTGATGATGGGTCACCATGTCCCCCGGATTGTCCGGAAGATCCAAATGACCCTTTAGGTTAACCTTTAAACCTGAGTGAACACTCAGGTTTTTTTTATATTTACACTACTGTACTTCAATAATTGTTTATAAAACTGTTGACACTAACTTCATTTTTGTACATTACAGTGTACTTGATGATATTAAGCGCAGGAGTGGCTCTTTACCTTGGGTTACGCCAAAAGTTTAATTCTCTAAGGCC
>NZ_SMLW01000358.1 GCF_009711405.1 Fulvivirga kasyanovii
TTTTTTAATTTCACGAAATGAATTGGATGCTTTTAATTATCGCAGGGCTCTTTGAAGTGGGTTTTGCTTCCTGCTTGGGAAAAGCCAAAGAATCTTCAGGTTTGACTGCCGCATATTGGTACCTCGGCTTCTTTATTTGTCTTACCATAAGTATGGCTTTACTCATTAAGGCAACGCAAACTTTACCAATAGGAACAGCCTATGCTGTCTGGACAGGGATTGGTGCAGTAGGGTCTGTACTTGTTGGAATATTTGTGTTTAAAGAGCCGGCAGAATTTTGGCGTTTGTTTTTTATCACAACACTTATTGCCTCAATCGTCGGGCTAAAGTTTGTATCAAAATAATTTGTGAGAATGGTGGCTAATACGAGCATAAAAGCAAATCTTCATTCAGTTCTGCAACGGATTAATATTGCTTGTTTAAAAGCCAATCGTGATCCCAATCAGGTGAAACTGCTTTTGGCCACTAAAACAGTACACCCTGACAATATTATCCTCGCCTTAAATGAAGGGCAAAAGCTTATAGGTGAAAACAAGGTCCAGGAGATTAAACAGAAGCATGACGCCTTAAAAAATATTCCACACGAAAAGCATTTTATAGGACATTTGCAAACCAATAAGATAAAGGATGTACTGAAGTATGATGTTTCCTGTATTCAGTCGCTCGACAGACTAAAACTTGCTGAACATCTCCATGAAGGACTATCGAGAGCTACCAGAAAAGTTGATGTTTTAATACAGGTAAATACCTCCGGAGAACAATCAAAATTCGGTATACATCCTGCCGAGGCAATTGATTTTATAAAAAAGGTTGCAGGTTTTAATACGTTGCGTATTAAAGGATTAATGACCATAGGTATATTTAGCGGAGAAGAAAATAAGGTAAGACAATGCTTTAAAACCTTAAGATCCATTCAGGAAGAAGTTAAATCCGAAAATATGCATAATGTCTGGATGGATGAATTATCTATGGGCATGAGCTCCGATCTTGAGGTTGCGATTGAAGAGGGAGCGACTATAATACGGGTTGGAACGGCCATTTTTGGTATCAGGAAATATTCCGATAGCTATTACTGGAATGAAAATGAAAGCTAAGCTTTAATGGAAAGCAATACAACAAAAGCTATCCGGGAAGAAAAGAGCAGGATAAGGGAAAAAATACTTCAATTGCGAAGCCTCATTAATTTGGAAGAGAAGAAAAGGTGGGATGAAAAGATATGCACGATGCTTCTTGAAATAATTGATCAAAGAAAACCGAAGGTAATCCACACCTTTTTGCCCACGAAAGATGAAATTAACCTGTACCCTGTGATCAAAACACTGTTGAAAAAGTCACTTACAGTGGTGACACCACGGCCTCTTCCAAAACGGCAAATGGAGGCTTTGGTATTAAATTCACTCAATGAGCTTGAAGAGGGCATATACGGTACTAGGCATCCGGCTAACAGCCAAGAATTTAATGGGAATTGTGATCTAATTATAGTGCCTGGACTAGCTTTTGACCATGATTTAAACCGACTCGGATATGGTGGATCATATTACGATACCTTTTTGGAAGATCAACATTCGCTGAAAATAGGTATTTGCTATCCTTTTCAAATGATTGAAAAAGTGCCTGTAGAACCGCATGATCAATGTGTGGATCAGGTAATTTTACCTGCTTGAATTGTCAGAAGTAATTTTGCGCGGTTTAAGGTCAGCCATGGCGTTAATCCTCAATAGGAACAAATTATTATACATTATTTAAGAAATGTAATCAAATAGAAGTGTTAAGTGTCCGGAATTAGTGCTTTTAAATGAGCTGAGCTTTGATTTCCATTATTTCACCCAGCGGGGGCTGATATTTGATCTTAACTAAAGTTTGATGGCAAGAAATCTCCCATGGACATCGGGATATAGATTGGGGTGGTAAAAAATAAAATGAAAAGGTTTGATTATCTTATCATAAGAGAATCAAATGTGTGTGAGATTGCTACAGATTAAATTGGTTTTTATAATTATATTATCGTAAGTAAAAATAAATTAAGATTAAATATTCCTAGCTTCGCATCAAATCGTGTTATGTACCTAACATATGACAATGCACTGAGAGAAAACTTCAATTTTGCCATTACTACTTTTGCAGGGTCTGTTATTTTGGCGGTGGCTTCGTTCTGGATACTACGTTATCTGCCAGACCCTATTCAGTCAGAAAAAGAAAAGTTGAAGGAAAAGGTTGATAAATAAATCGGCACTCAGTCTAAATTAAAAAAGCAATTTCTGGTGGTTCTGGTAGGGCAATAGGCTACATTATGTAAATCATAAATAAAAAATTTCAGACGCTTGCAACCCCTACACACTATCCATGTCCAACGATTCGTAAACACTATTTATACCTTGCTTATTTTCTGAAAGGACAATCAGTGTATCATTAGCTTCAAGTGTAGTTGAGCCTTTCGGGGTAAGGAACGTACCATCCCTTTTGATCATTGCTATTATAGCGGTTTTCGGAAAATCAAGCTCAACAATTCTTTTTCCAATAGAGGCATTTCCTTCGATAAGTGTCAATTCCGCTATCTCTGACTTTACACCCTCAGATAAAATGAGGTCAGTGGGGGTCTTCTGTTTAGCTTTTTCAGGAAGGGCAACATGTAACCAGCTTGCCATTAAAGACAATGTGGTACCTTGCGTAAATAGAGAAATAAGGGAAACGAAAAAAACAATATTAAAGATCATACCTGCTTTATCAACACCAGCAAGTAAAGGGTAAGTAGCAAAGACTATGGGCACCGCCCCTTTCAGTCCGGCCCAGGAAATGTACCATCGTCTTCTCATTTTCATTCTAAATGGAAGTAAGCTTAAAAGTACACTTACCGGCCTGGCCACAATAATTAGAAAAGCAGAAACCAACACCCCAATCCCAATCACTGGTATTACATGTGATGGAAAAACCAAAAGCCCAAGGGTTAGGAAAAGTATAATCTGCATGAGCCATGCCAGTCCATCAAACATTTGCAAAATGCTACGCTTGTGAATTAAATCCTGGTTGCCAAGGTAGACGGCACATAGATACACTGCTAAAAACCCATTACCATTAACCAGGCTTGTAACCGAAAAGGTTATAAATACCAATGCTATTACCAGGACAATATACAACCCTTCAAAACCCAGCTTGATTTTATTGATCACATATCGGCTGGCCTTACCAAATAATAAACCGGCCAAAGCCCCGATAACCATTTGCTGGAGAAAAAACGGTATAACAGAGAGAATACTTTGATCCTGATTTACCACCAGGCCTAAGAATGCTATAGTCAGGACATAGGCCATAGGGTCATTACTACCACTTTCCAATTCAAGAGTAGGGCGCAAATTGCTTTTCAAAGCTAAACTCTTCGATCTAAGTATTGAAAACACAGCCGCTGCATCGGTTGAGGATACAATTGCTCCAAGGAGCAGGCCTTCATAGATAGTGAAATCTGTAATTACCCAGACAAATGCCCCTACCAATACGGCTGTAAACAATACTCCTGCTGTGGACAAGGCAATCCCCTGCCATAATACAGGTTTGATGGATGTCCAATTGGTGTCTAATCCACCAGAAAACAATATAAAGTTCAGCGACACAATTCCTATGAATTGGGCAAGGGCGGGATCATCAAAAAAAATTCCCCCAATTCCTTCTGAGCCGGCCAGCATGCCTATGGCCAAAAACAAAACAAGGGTAGGCACACCAAATTTATATGAAGTCTTACCCGCTATTACACTTATGAATAGCAGGATTGAGCCTATGAGCAGTACATTTCCTATTTCTATATTCATGCTATCTTACAAATTGTGCGTTAATCCTTGGTCGGTTGGTAGACTTATTTAAACATGTAAGTTAGTATAATGATTAGTTATTACTTCACTTTTAAAATTCTATTCACTTTGAGCGGAAATAAATGGTAAACGTGGCGCAAAAAAATACCCTGTAAGACTTGCGAACATAATGGGTATGAAATAAGAAAACCCTGTAAGAGTCGATAATAATATTGTAGTGCTCAAGGGCGTGCGAGTAACGCAGGCGTTGATGGCTGCCATACAGCTTATAACAGCAAGGGAAAGATCCAATTGAGGAAAAATAGTATGAAGTACAATACCCAAAGCAGCGCCTATAAAAAATAAGGGGATGATAAAACCTCCCCTCCACCCTGAGGTAACCGTGATTACAATAGCCAAAAGCTTGAATATCAATACTATCAATAAGGCTGGTAAAGTGAACTCGGTGTTTAAGAGTTCGTTGATTTTGTGGTGCCCAAAATAGCGGGTAATTGGCAAAAAATATGCAATAACCCCCAGAAGTATACCTCCAATAAATGTATTGATATAAATGGGGTAACTCAATCGTTTAAATATTGATTTCATACCCTTTGTGAGATATATAAAAATCCACCCCAACGCAGTACCGGCCAGCCCTAATAAAACTGCCAAACCAAAATCAAACATGCCTTGCATATTATAGTTAGGAAGGTTCCATATTGGCCCCAGCCCCAAATGAATAATAAGAGCGAAGATAACGTAGCTAAAGCAACTGGCAACGAATGCCGGAATTATGGCCTTATAGTATTCCACCACATGCTTATGGTGCAAAATCTCCAGGGCAAAAAGGCTACCTCCCAAAGGTGCTCCAAAAAGGGCCGTAAAACCTGAGGCCATCCCGGCAATACTCATTGACCTTAGTTCTTCCCCTTTTAGTCGAAACTGCTTTCCCAGCCAGGTTCCCGTGGAACCGGTAACTTGTACCAGGGGAGCCTCAGGGCCCAGGCTACCCCCAGAACCTACACATAGTAATGAAGATAGAATCATGGACGGGTTATTTTTAGGGTCAAGCTTGCCCTTCCTGAACCGGATGTTGTTTACGATCAACTGAATTTCACCAGGATCACCTATAAAGTGAATTATTAGTCCTGCTGCCAATCCGGAAAGTGCCATTACCAGGACCACCCAAACGCCATCGATCGATGAGTAAATGTGGATTAAAGATTCAAGGGCTATTATGTATATGCCAGCAATGACGCCTCCAATAACCCCAAGAATCATCCATAAGAAAAACATTCTGCTAAAGACAAAAGGATTAAACCTGATGGGTTGATCAAGGATATTCAAAAGCTTTAAGGCCTTTCGTTTGTGTTTCATTCCCATAATTATGTGACTGTTGCAATGTCGCAAATCTAATACTTCATTTTTAGAGAAGGGTATCTTGGAACATTTGCTTTCCATTCCAAGCTTCAAAAGTATCAGAATTATTAAAAAACAAAACCGAAGGTATAATACCTTCGGTTTTACAAGAGATGGTGTTAAATAGTGCCGGAGCCAGTTGTTAATTATGATTATTTTATATTTCTTAATCTAACTGTTCCGGGCTTAATGCCAGTGTTTAGTACGTGAAAATTTGCAAGATGGTTTCCAAAAGCCTTTCCTTTTGCTAAAAGGAAGAAGCATTTAACAGGTAAACCGCAGCATATCTCAATTTCTTAAAGAATAATGAAGGTAGAAATAACATATAAGTATGATGCCAAGAACAACATCTTCTACAAATTCCACTACGGAGGAATTACTTTTGAGGATGTTATAGATAGTTGGAATGAAATTATTGGCAAAAATGCAATCCCTGACGGTACGTCAAGATTCATACTTGATTATAGGAAAGCTCAATATTTACCAGAGATTAAGGAAATAAAACGATTGACTAATTTCTACAAGGCTTATGATCACATTTTTGCAGACTCAAAAATGGCTTTGCTCATGGATAAACCTGACCAGGTTATTATCCCTATTTTAGTTGATCAGGAAGTGGACAGGATATCTTTTAAACCATTTTGTACGCACGAAGGAGCTGTTACCTGGCTTAAATCTTCAGAAGCTTAACGCAAAAAACATTCCATCTGTTTAATCCAATTGTTGGCTCCAAAAGGCACTTTGATTAACATTGTAAGTTAATTCTAAAAAACCTACACCTAAAAATGAACCTACCTATTCGCTTTTATGAAAAGAAGCACTTTTCAATAATAATTAATAATGTTAAGGACCATAAAATTGAAGGCTGCTTTGATATCGATTATTGGGGCATAAGCCAAAGATTTAGTGCCTTGGCTTATAAGCCTAAACCGAATCTCTTGCATTTTACATTTTCGATAGATTGGACTTTCGCACCTGAAAACTCGTTCACTGTGTTTTCCGCATTTCTAAAAACAAAAGCGGATTGTAGCCTTTTATACCTGAACTGGTTGTTTGTTGACAAGAAACAGTCGTATCTGGGCGCCATAAGGCTGCTGGAAAATTTTCCTGAGGAAATAGAACCTAAACAGTACCTTCCTTTTCCGCCTTTCGACTATATTTTAAATTAAAATTATATCTTCTTAATGGTAAAGAATGGGTACCATTAATGAAGTGTATAGAACTTTTAGGGCAAGTAGAAGAGCATAAGAACATCATTCAAGATGTTCTTATTCTATCAACCCTATCGGACCTTTGGCCGATAGGGTTGATAGGATAGTTTTCTGCAGGATATTCCTCACCATTCCCACAATCACAATCAGTCTATGGCGGCAGAAAATTTACCATTAGTAACTTGTATGCTTCCGCCTTGGTTGGTGTTACTTGCGGCAAACTCAAAAGTCCCCCTTAGTTGATTGTTACTATTGTTGGTAATTGTAAGGGTTCCTGATACATCTTTTGAATAATCTTTACCAGTCTGGGTATCAGTATATACCACTAAAAAACCATCTTCATTGACAAGATCCACTGCCGTACCAATAGGGTAAGTACCCACGGCAGGGTTGGATGTGGAGTTATCTTGAAAATTTTTATAGAAGGCAAGACTAAAGGTTTGGTCAGAAGCAGAAGTACCATCGTTATTAGAAATCATATATGTACTACCTGCTACTACAACGATATAAGAAGACCCTTTTTTTTCTGCTTCTACAGCACCAGAAAT
>NZ_SMLW01000012.1 GCF_009711405.1 Fulvivirga kasyanovii
AAAAACTAGTACAAACTTTCTCATTTTGGTCAATTAATGTTAATCATTCAGTTGGTTGATGAGTGCCCTCATTTTAATTTTATGTTCTTGTTTGCGGCCTTCTTCCTGTACAGAATTTAGCCATGCCTCATACTGTTCTGCCGGCATCTCCACGTAGCCTTGTTTTTCTATATGCTTGTGAGATCCTACCACCTGCCCGTATACCTTCATGGCCGTTTCATCGCTTTCA
>NZ_SMLW01000063.1 GCF_009711405.1 Fulvivirga kasyanovii
GACATTTAATGATTTTTTAACACTCTTTACTGAGTGGCATTTGGGAGATAGAATTAGTAATGTAAAAAAATCAAGAAGGCAGATTGAAGATGGTTATGTGATAACCTGGCTAGACTCTGCTCATGCTCATTACATTAAAGAGGTACAGGAAAACTCGGATGATGTGTGGCCAAATATTTATCGTGCCTATTCGAAATTTAGTTTGAGTGATACCGTACAATTGTTAGGCTACGAAATAGACTCTGCTATGCCGCAGGATTTTGTATTTACCATTGTAAGCAAAGAAGGAAAACACTTAGATGATTTGACTATAGAATCATCAGGTTTTATTCCCTCCGGTTACGATATATTGCTAGATGTGGATACGGCATTAGTTGTAGATGACAAAAAAAATGGTATTCAAAATAAATATAAAATTAGAAATAATCG
>NZ_SMLW01000418.1 GCF_009711405.1 Fulvivirga kasyanovii
TATTTGGTTCCGTGGTTTCAGGAAGGAATGGGTTGGGTACAGATTTTACTAATACAGTTGGATTATTCATCAACACATTACCCAAAAGAATTAAGTTTAACAAAGGAGACAAGTTTGAAAACCTCTGCCGAAAAACCCAAAGAGATGATTTTCAATCCCAGCAATACAACTTTTTATCTTTGGACCAAATAAAAAGGGAAACAGGCCTACCGCATGATCCCATAGATCATATCTTGATAATTCAGAATACACCCTTTAAGCAGCAAGATTCGAGTAATGCTTTTACCTTCAAAAATGTCATAACTGATCATAATACCAACTACGATCTATCCGCTTCTGTTCTAATAAGCGATCAGCTAAAATTTGTATTTGCGTATTATCAAGACTCCTTTAGACCTGGTCAAATTGAACTATTGGTGAATTGTTTTAAAAATATGTTTGACCAACTTATTTCTAATGAGAAGGTCGGTATAGAACAATTAAAGTTATTATCTCTAAAAGAAGAAAGGGCTATGATTAAGAGGGGGACTGGTACCAAAGTGGAAATGCCTGGGAAAAGCCTCTCAGATTTGATAAGTCAATCATATAACACATTCAAGGATAGGAATGCTATTGAATTCAAGGGCAGGTACATGTCTTACCAGCAATTGGAGAAAAAAGTAAATATGCTCTCAGGTCTTCTGTTTGATGAATATAAAATTATTAAAGGACATCACGTAGGGATTTATCTAAAGAAATCTGAAGATATGATTGTTGCTGTTCTGGCGCTTTTAAAATTAGGTGCTGTAATAGTTCCCATTGATTCGAAATACCCAATTAAAAGAGTTGAGAAAATGCTAAAGATCAGCGATTGCAAGTTGCTGGTGACATCACAAGATCTAAAACAGCTCAGTAATTTCTCTCTAAGCCGTTGTTATATCGACGCTGCAACAAAAAAGCAAGACAATACGGAAATTATGGTAAAGACCACGTCAGAGGATCCTGCCTATATTATTTTTACGTCAGGTTCTTCAGGTGAACCTAAGGGAGTTGAAGTGAGTAATAAGAGTATTGTTAATTACCTTACTTGGGCTAATGAACATTATTTCAATAATGAAATTGGAAACGATTTTGCTTTTTTTACTTCAATATCATTTGATCTTACATTAACTAGTATTTTCACCACTTTACTAAGAGGAGACTCAATAGTAATCTCCACCGAAGAACTTGATCTGCCAGATATTATTAGGGACATTTTTGATAATACCACCGAGGTCAACACGGTTAAAATGACACCATCTCATGTGAATGTTTTGAGGGATATCAATCTTAATTCTACTAATGTAAAAACTGTAATACTTGGGGGTGAAGAATTGAAGGCTTCACAAGTTGCCACCTTGAAGCAACTGAACCCTGAGATGAGAATTTTTAATGAATATGGCCCAACCGAAGCCACGGTGGGTTGTAGTTATAAGGAAGTGAGTAAGGGTGGGTCTATCAACATCGGTAGCCCAATATTTAATACTTCACTTTATGTTCTGGACTCTAGCATGCATTTTCAACCTATCTGGGGTAAGGGTGAGTTGTATATAGCCGGAGACTGTTTAAGTAATGGTTATTTTAATAATCAAAGCAAGACGAATGAAAGCTTTTTAGAATTTCAATACGATACTGATGCATTTCTAGTGTATAAGACCGGTGATATAGTGAGTTGGACAAATGAAAATGAATTATTACTACATGGACGAAGAGATAATCAAGTTAAGCTTAACGGACATAGAATAGAATTAAAGGAAATAGAGTTTCAATTAAATGAAATACCAGAAATAGATGAAGCAGTAGTTATAACCCAAAAGGTAAGGAGTGATCTGCAAATAGTTTCTTATTATACGGTTAAGAACTCCAGAATATCGGAAGAACAGATCATCTCTTTTCTTAGCGATCGGCTCCCTAACTTTATGATCCCTGCGGCCTTCAATTGTGTGGCGTCTTTTCCCCTAACAGCTAACGGAAAGATTGATATCTCTCAATTGACTTTGAATAAAAGAGATAAGGTAATAGTGCTTCCTAAAAATGAGGTGGAAAGCCAGGTTAGAGACATTTGGGCAGATGTATTAAAAATAAGCCAGGAAGACATTAGTACCGATGAGGACTTTTTTAAACTGGAGGCTAATTCATTGATAGCTATTAAGCTTCTAATTAAAGTAAATGATCTAATTAGTAAAGAGATCAAATTGACTGACTTGTATGACAACAGAACAATACAACAACAAGCCAAAATTTTCAAGCCGTACATGACCGAATTGGCAGTAAGTGAGGGCTTAAAGAAATCAGAGAAAAAAGAATATTATCAATTATCTAATTCGCAAAAAAGGTTGTTTGTTTTAAATCAGCTTGACCGCGAATCTTTGAGCTATAATATTTCGGCTGGTTTTGATGTACTTGGTGACATAGATATTCAGAGACTAGAGGAGACTTTCAGAGAACTCTCTCTTAAACACGAGATATTAAGGACTAAGTTTTTTACTCATAATGGTCATCCTGTTCAACTTGTACTTAATAATCAACCAATAAAAGTTGAATATTTTGAAAGTGCCGACGCTGAGACTCACGGCATTCTGGAGAAGTTTTTTAGACCCTTTGACTTAGGTAACCCACCTTTGATAAGAGTAGGCTTGATAAAAATGGATACTAGTAGTTATAAGCTAATCATAGATATGCATCATATTGTTTGTGATGGTATCTCCGTAGATTTATTTGTTAGAGATTTTATTAAAGCCTATGATGGAGAAGATATTGGAAAAGGGAATCTGCAATATATTGATTATGCTGTGTGGCAAAATTCTTATCTGACTTCCAATGCTTATTCCACCGCGAAGGAATATTGGAACGAGAAATTCAAAAACTATTCTCCTCAATTAGGGTTGCCTATTGATTTTAAAAGACAATTGGTCAGAAGCACTAACGGATTATTGAAAACTTATCAGCTCTCAAAAAATCTGACTGCCAAAATCAGAGGAATGGCTGAACAGTTAGACGTTAGTTTATACACTCTGCTTTTATCAAGTGTAGGTCTATTATTGGGCAAATTGGGAAATAGCGAGGAGGTGGTATTGGCCACTTCAGCCAGCGGAAGGGATCAATCAGGGCTTGAAAATATAATGGGTATGTTTGTAAATACTCTTCCGATGCGTTGTGTGATTAATCGCAATAATGACTTTAAATCTCTGGCTGTTGATATGCAAAGAATGGTTATAGAGTCCCTGGAACATCAGCAATATTCTTTTGAAAACCTAGTGTCTGATTTAGAGTTAGAATTCGACGCCTCACGAAACCCGATTTTTGATGTAATGTTTGTTCTTCAAGAGGATTGGGAAAGGGCTTTTGAAATTCCAGATATGGTTTTGAAGCCAATTAAAATAGATAAAAAAGTAGCAAAATTTGATTTGACGATTGAATGTGTTGCAAAGGAAGAGAGACTAGAATTTAATATGGAGTACAATACTGATATTTTTTATGAGGAAACCATTGATAGATACTTTGAGTATTTGCTAAATATCATAGAAGATGCCTGCAATAATCCGAATAAAAGATGTGCAGATATTCAGATATTGTCTAAACAAAATTTAGATCAAATTTTATTTGAATTTAATGATACAAAAAAGGCTTACTCTGATGATACTACTTTACATGAGTTAATTGAACAACAAGTGGAACGAGCTCCAGATAGAGTAGCCGTTATAGCCGCAGGAGAGAAAATAACTTATAGGGAACTTAATCGAGAGGCTAACAGAATTGCGCATTCCTTAATAAATGCCGGTCTTAATAAAGGGGAATTGGTAGGTATCTTTTTAAGCCGGAGAATTGAGATGGTAGCTTGTGTGCTAGGTGTTTTAAAGGCAGGTGGAGCCTATGTTCCATTGGAACCAAACCACCCTAATAGTAGACTATCTAAGATCGTCAGATCACTAGAGATGTCGTATATAATTACAGAATCAGACAAAATCTCAAGGGTAAAGGTTATGATTGAGTCTTCGAGCCCTATTTCGAATATATTATGTGTCGACATTGATTCAGCCGAAGATATCGAATCCTTAGAAGAGGATATTGTTCGATTAGTGGGTAAAGATGAATTGACGAGTCTATCTTCAGAAAATCCGAGGCTTATTTCGTCTGCCAACGACCTTGCCTATGTGATTCATACTTCAGGTTCCAGTGGTCTTCCCAAAGGAGTTCTGGTTAGGCATAAGCCTGCTGTTAACCTTATCGAATGGGTCAATAATACCTATGATATAGATGAGAAGCATAAACTGCTCTTTGTAACCTCACTTGGGTTTGATTTATCTGTATATGATATTTTTGGTATTCTTATAGCTGGAGGAATAATTAGATTGGCTAGTGAACAAGAGATTCAAGACTCTGAGCAAATTTTAAATATATTATTTGAGGAAGAAATTACATTTTGGGATTCTGCGCCCGCTGCCATTCAGCAGGTTTTACCTCATTTGGCTAAACAAACATTTAATGGTAAAAAGGGAATACTAAAAAGGGTTTTCCTTAGTGGTGATTGGGTACCACTAAGTATAAAAGAGGATCTAGAATCTCATTTTGACCATGTTGAAGTAACAGCTTTGGGAGGGGCAACGGAAGCTACTATTTGGTCTAATTACTTTGAAGTCGATAAAATTGACCCTAACTGGTCGAGTATTCCTTATGGAAAACCAATCCAGAACGCCAAATATTATGTCTTAGATCAAGACTTGAACTGCAGCCCAATCGGTACTCCTGGTGACTTATATATTGGAGGGGAATGCCTGGCAGATGGATATATCAATGAGGTAGAATTGACTAATTCTAAATTTATTAAGAATCCTTTTTGTCAGAATGAGATCATATACCGTACAGGAGATAGGGCCCGGTGGTTTGCGGATGGAAATCTAGAATTTTTAGGGCGGTTAGATTCTCAGGTTAAATTGAGAGGATATAGAATTGAATTACGTGAAATTGAAACTCAACTAAAGCAACACAATAGAATAGGAGACGTGGTTGTTGACATTCGTACCTTAAAAGGGGAAAAAGAAAGAAAAATTTGTGCTTATTATACTGCATCATCTGAAATAGACAGTAGAGAACTCAATAACTTTCTGTCCAATGAATTGCCGTATTATATGGTTCCTTCATATTTTGTTAGGATAGACAGCATTCCGGTGACTGTTAATGGGAAGATGGATAAGAAATCACTGCCTGAACCTGACTTAAATCGAACCGCCATTAAGTCAATACCGAAAACCCCACTAGAGCAAATGGTTGTGGATATTTGTGGTCGCATACTTAAGGTAGCCCCTGAAATAATCTCACTAGACGCTAGTTTTGCTCAGCAAGGTGGAAATTCAATCGACGCTATAAATCTTGTTACAGAAATTGAGAATCGAATTTCCATAAAAATTAATTTAATTGAAATTTTCAGATTGTCGAGTTTACAAGATTTATGCAAAGAGATTGAGGGTTATCAAGTTATTAACGACCATGAAATTTCGGGCGGGGAGCTGGATGAGTTAATAATTTAAAAAGCCTAAAATGGATACTTTTAAGCTTTCAATATTGGCTAGGTGGTCCATTTCTGACCGGATAATATTTGCTTTGATTTGTCGAAAGTTCAATTAGAACCTTTGATTCATATGAATAAAGTTTCTGCAAAAAGTCAAACATTTCTTAAATAAGTGACTTCATTAATCTAATCTGATAGTGATAAATATGTTTATGCACCCAACAGATCACATAAAAAAACTTCGTGACATCGGAGTGACGTTGGTACTTCATGATGAAGGTCTGAAAGTAATTGGATTAACCAAAAATCTTACTCCAGATTTACTGCAAGAAATCCGAGATAATAAACAAGAGTTGATTTCTTTTCTCAAAAGAGCCACTTCAGCCTTCGATGATAAGAATATCAAAAAAGCTTCAAGAAAGCCTCGTTATCCGCTGGGTCAGCAGCAAGAAATACTTTATTTAATAAACAAACTTGACCCTCATTCAGTCTCTTATAACCTTCCAAGCTGTTATGAATTTAAAGGGCAAATTGATGTTGACAAAATAGAGTCTATATTTCAATTGATATTGGAAAGACACAATAGTCTAAGAACATATTTTGAAGAGAATCAGGAGGGGGTTTTTCAATACATATTAGAATCTATTGATTTTAGGGTAGAAAGAGGGGAGTTAAAAGATGTTGAATCTTACTATCCCATAATTGATAGTTTTATCAAACCATTTAATCTTAAAGAAGCACCTCTTTTAAGAGTAAAGGTGGTGAAGTTAGGAAAAGAAAAAGGTCTAATTTTATTCGATACCCATCATATTGTAGTAGATGGAAGATCTCAAGAGTTAATAGTTCAAGAATTCATCTCTTTATATAATGGTTTAGAGTCGAGACCTGTTAAATTTCAATTCACTGATTATAGCGAATGGCAGAGAAGTAACGCTTATTTAGCACACTTCAATGAGCACAGAGCTTATTGGCTAAATGAATATGAGGATCGAGTTGAATATTTAAAGTTAGCTACACTCAAAGCCAGTAAAGATAAGCAAGAAGTTAAGGGTAATTACATCAGTTTCGTTGTTGGGAATAAAGAGATTAATAGGGTAGATTATCTTGTACGTCGTCTGGGGGTTACGCGGTTTACGGTGCTTTTTTCAGTGTACAGTGCTTTTTTATATCTTATCTCAAGGCAGAGTAAATTTGCAGTAGGTACCCCTTCAAACGGCCGGATGCAAAAAGAATGGGATGGAGTGATAGGGATGTTCGTGAATACATTGGCTATCAAAATGGACATTGACAAAAACCATACCTTTGAAAGCTTTGTCCTTAAAGTGAGTGAAAAGATTTCATCTGCATTGGATAACCAAAGTTATCCAGTTGAAGAAATTGCTAAAGAGCTGAAAATTCCGGTTGAGAAAGGTAAGTCTCCCTTATTTAATATTTGGTTTTTCTATAATGAGAGTTTTGACTCATCTGTAAAATTGGCTGATGCAATATTGACCAAAATTACTCACCGCCCAAAGTACGTCAAATGGGATTTGATTTTGGAATGTATTGAGCGAAATGACAAGTTAGAATTTTTATTTAGTTATCCTGATAATCGCTTTAGCCAGCAATCCATTAGTTACTATGTACAATTGTTCAAAAGAATATTTAAGTCAGTATTAAGAGATTCAGGTCAATTATTAAATGAGATTGCACTTCTCAATAAAGAGGAGAAAGCCTCCATAACTGTAGACTTTAATAATACGGAAAAGGAGATAGACAAAAATAAGACCGTGATTGATTTAATAATTGAAACTGCTTTAAAGTTTCCAAATAAAACTGCGGTCAAATACGGTGATCAGAGTATTTCTTATCTTGAACTTAACAGGCAATCAGATTGCATTGCAAAACGTTTACTTAATGACGGCGTATCAAAAAATGATATCGTAGGCATTATGCTAGAGCGATCTATCGAGCTTATTACCACTATTTTAGGAGTGCTTAAGTCTGGAGCAGGTTATTTGCCTTTAAACCCAACAGATCCTGTTGACAGAATATCCTTTATCTTAGAGAATAGTAATTGTAAATTATTAGTGACAGAAAGTGCTTTTTCAGGCTCAATTGAAGATGAAAGAATTAAAATCATTACTTCTGATCAATTAGCCGGTCAGAATGAAGTAATTGAGCCACAAAATGTGAATTTAAGTAAGGTTGATAAAACAGCTTATGTTATTTATACGTCTGGGACTACTGGTCTGCCTAAAGGAGTAAATGTTGGCCACGGATCTTTAAATAACTATGTTAATTGGGCTTCTAAACAATATGTCAATGATCAACGGTGTGATTTTGCCTTGTACACATCGGTTTTCTTCGACATGGTAATCACCTCAATTTTTGTTCCGTTGATCTCCGGTAATTGTATCCATATTTACAGACATGATGATAATGACTTTCTCTTGGATGATATTCTCATTGATAATCAAGTCCAGGTTATTAAGTTAACACCCACCCAACTAGGGTTATTAGTTGAACAAGACGAATTGAAAAAAAAATTGACCAATGCCTTAGACTCTAGTTTGATGAGTATCATAGTTGGAGGCGAATATTTTTCAGCGGAACTTGCAAGCAAAGCATCTCAGTTTTTTCCAAAGTCAATTAATATTTATAATGAATATGGCCCAACAGAGGCCACTGTAGGATGTATGATCCACAGGTTTTCAGATAAAGATAAAAACAAAGCTTCGGTACCAATTGGTAAGCCTATTGATAATGTTCAGTTATTTGTTCTAGACGATTTTCTAAGGCCATTACCTTTTGGTATTCCAGGAGAACTGTATATATCAGGTGAAGCACTGGCTTTGGGGTATATTTCATCGGAAAAATTAAATAACGAAAAGTTCATCGAGAGCCCGTTTATCAAAGGGCGTAAACTTTATAAAACCGGTGATATCGTCGTCATGTCTCAAGAGCTGATATTAGAATATATTGGCAGAGTAGATGATCAGGTAAAAATTAGGGGTTATCGAGTAGAAACAGGGGAAATTGAAAATAATATTCTGAAGCTTCGCGATATTGATTCTTGTGCGGTTATCACTAAAAATGACTCAAAAGGTGAGGCCCAATTACATGCCTATTTTATTTCGAAGCGACCAGTAGACCAGTTGACTCTTAGAACGGAGCTTTCTAGGAGTTTACCTGCTTACATGATTCCATCTATTATCACGCCAATAGATAAACTGCCAACCACGGCAAGTGGTAAGGTTGATAAAGCAGCCTTGGCAGAGTACTCACTGCTAAGAGAGGGAAAACAACCGCTCAGTGAGTTAGAAAAAAGAATGTTTCTGCTTTGGAAGGAAGTATTGGGTGTTGACACTTTTGGAATAGATGAAGATTTTTACCATATAGGTGGTGATTCTATTAGAGCAATTAGACTTATTTCAAAAATTAATAAGGAGTTCAAAATCAAAATCGGGGTTAAAGATTTGTTTAATAACCCTACCATAGAGGCTATAATAAGAGTGCTGTTATCTTTTGAAAATAATAATCCATTATCGAAAGAAAGAAACATTGTTCTCAATGAATTTAACACCTTAAAAGAAGCATATCTTCTGGAAAACGCCGATAAACTGGAGGTTGAAGATGTTTTTCCAGTTAGCGATATACAAGTGGGTATGATCTTCCATACTTTGAAGGATCCTGAATCGACTTTTTATCATGATCAAATGGTTCACCAGGCATATTATGAGAATTTTGATATTGGTCTATTCTCCAAAGCTTTTGATCTTCTTTGTAATAAACACGCTTCATTAAGGACCTTCTTTGATGTATTGTCAGATGAAACACCTGTGCAAGTTGTATTAGAAAAAGTGTATGAGAGTCTTGGGTATTACGACATCAAACATCTTGAAGTGAACGAGCAAAAAAAGTATATCCAAGAATACCTAGACAATGATCTGAAATCACCTTTTGATGTTTTTAA
>NZ_SMLW01000085.1:0-240 GCF_009711405.1 Fulvivirga kasyanovii
TAACGGCGATATCAAAATCTCCTGTATCGGTGGGCTCTGCCCTGCTTAGCTCGGGTCCTGATGATGCTTCTGGTTCACTCGTCAGCGGTACTGCCGCAGGGGTGGAATCAAAGCTGATGGATACCGGTGTTCCTTCATGGTCTGCAACCGGCTCGTCGGAAACAGATTGATGAAGGGGTTCCAGGTAAGCAGACAACGAACTGATCGTGGCATATTCAAATAATACGGTCGTATCAAGGG
>NZ_SMLW01000085.1:493-572 GCF_009711405.1 Fulvivirga kasyanovii
CTGGTGACGGCGCTGGCTTTGATACGGGTGCTGCAGATGGACGAGGGGTCTGAATCTTTGGCTGTACCCGCTCTATGAT
>NZ_SMLW01000664.1:0-39163 GCF_009711405.1 Fulvivirga kasyanovii
GTACTGAGGTGGTTGACTGGGATACGAAAAATGATCAGCAATTGGTAGTGGAGGGTGTAGTAACCAGTGAGAACAAAAAGCACTACGTCAATCTAAGCGCTACACTGGGTATTTACAGCGAAAAAGACACTCCAACAATCAGTAATGCTGTGGTAACTATCAACGATGGCGCATCAGTGTATACTTTGGTAGAACACCCGGAGAAGAAAGGGTTCTATGAAACCACTGAAGCATTTGCTGGAGAGCCTGGTAAAACCTATCGATTGGATATCAGGCTTGCTGAACCTGTGGGAGGGGTACGAACTGTTCAGGCCATTTCGGTAATGCCACCTCGGGTTATGGTTGATTCTATGAAAGTGGTAAATGAAACCTCGGAAGATAGCAATGAATGGTATTCTATCAAATTATTTGGCAGAGACTCAAAAGAGATGGATAGTTATTGCCTCATGTATACTTATAGAAATGGCACATTAATTACCGACAGACTGGACCAGCTTGTATATTATAATAGCCAGGACCCGGAAGCAAACCTAAGCGAGTATACTATTAACCAGGATAACATTAGTTATGGCGATTCTGTTGCTGTTGAAATTCAGTCCGTCGCGAAAGAGTACTATCATTACGTGTCAGATCTGAAAGAAAAAATGTATTTATATTACGGGGATTCTGATCAATCATCCAAATCGTCTTCAAATGTCTATGGCAATATCAGCAACAATGTCTTTGGGTATTTTTATGCTACTGCTGTTACAAGACTGGAAGAGGTGGCTGAATAGTTGCCGTTAGCACATAAAATTGATCTGACGCTTTTGGGATTTCCTCTTTACCTATGTGGAAATCAGGCATCTTCACCCGTGTTTATGACAGCATTTTAAAAATATTATGAATTATTGCTGATCTGGTCGGTTCAGACGGAACTAAATTGAAACATTGGCTGAGTCTATTCAATACAGAAGCTAGAGGAGGGAAGGCTGGGTAGGCTGGGTAGGCTTACAATACTGAAAAGGGTCATCTCAACAGGTTGAGATGACCCTTTTTGTTTATTTATCTTTGTATTCTTTTAAGCCGTTTTTCTGAGAAGCTATCAGAATGTAATTCGTAATCCCCCTAAAAGCAAGATGCCGGTTACATCAGCCCCCATATATTCACGACTTTGATTGTTAAGTGCGTTTCTGGCATTAACATACACATTGATATGCTTTGTGAGGTCATATGATACCTTGGTATTCAAAATAAGTTTGCTGTCTATTTCGCCTGATGTAGTTGCTGGATTCATCAGGCTGTAAAAGCTGTATTGATTTTGGCTGCTCATGTAGTAAGAGTTGAGGTTAACATTGAGATGCTTTACCGGCTTGTAGTTGATATAGATACCCCCAAACACAGATGGCGTCTGGTCATTGGTAACTGTTACAGTATTATTAGTGTTATTGACCGCGTCTACAGCCTCAGTGTTAAATCCTGTAGGCATATCCTCAACTTCTGTTTTCTGCCAGGTTATAAATGGCTTAACCTGAAACTTGCTGCTTGCTACATAATTGGCAGATACAGTAACGCCTTTTTGAATTGCCCTCGCATCTATATTCTGGTAAGAAAAATATTGGGATGCCTCGGCGATGTAAGGTTCTGGAGCTCTATCCTCAAGTAGAACATTCATATCCTTACCGGTTTGTCTAAGAATCTCTATGTCCAGTTCCAGATTGTGGGTGATTTTTGAACGAAAGCCAAATTCCAGCATGTGTATTTGGAATAGTTTGAGATTTGTATTTCCGGAGTAACTAAACAATGCTTCTGCTCCAGGTATGCCTGGGACCGGAAACACACTAAATATATCGGCATAATTAGGGTTTATAAATGAGCCGTTGTTGGATTTTGAATAAACTGTCCTTACCAAATTCTTTTCGTTAAGATGGTACGTGCCGGATAATTGATAAGACAGATAAATATCATCAGGAGATGAAAATTTATCCAGTCGTGCGCCACCAACGAATCTAAGCGACTCTGTGGGATTATAATCGGCAGTTAGTGATACAGCATTATTTGTAATTGACTGTTTTGCATTAAGAATACCAACTATTCCTAATTCAGGCAAAACGTAGTTCTTGTCGCTATATGTTGCCGTTTGATAAAATATACCTGGCCTGACAGATAAGTTGTTATTTAGATTCCAATTATACTCAACAGATGCCTCTACAGTCTCATAATCATACTTAAGTAGTGGAAACAATATACCTTTACTAAAATGATCCATACCATTTACATAGGATACCCTACCCTTAAGGCTTCCTTTGGTAACAGCAGCGTTTATATACTTTGTTTCATGCTCAGAAAAGGAAAGTGACGTCCAATAATTGCTAAGGTATATTTTTTGAACCTGTGATCTTTGCAGCCCTGACTGTACCTGTATGTTCAGGTTATCTGTAGGGTTATAGTCCACGAAAAGGTTTAGTCCTTTTTTGTCTACAGATCTTTTATAGTTGGAGAGATATACATCGGAGACAGGTTGCTGTAATCCATCATAGGATATCAACTCATTAACAGGCTTGTAAGTACCCGAAGCATATTCAAAATATAAATTATCCTGCCTGTTTCGTATTTCATAATTTCCAGATACATATGTGCTGATTTTGTCGTTGAATTTATATCCGGCTCCCATATTACCGATTTGTGTATCAGGAGTTCCGGTACTAACATCAGCATTTAGCATAAGCCCTTCTTTTTCTGCATTTTTTGTAATAATATTGATAACACCAGCTACAGCATTGGGGCCGTATAAAGGTGCTGCGGGCCCTCTGATAACCTCAATCTTGTCTATGTCGATCAGACTTATGGGTATAGTTTCCCAATATACACCGCCCTGGTTATTGTTAAAAACAGGTCTGTCATCAATCATAATAAGTGTAATGTAATTAGACGCGTCCGTCCCTCTGCTGTATCTTGTAATGTTATCAAAACCTCTCAAATGGACATCATAAACGCCATTGGCCTGCTCCCTTACAATCATACCGGGTATTAGCCTAAGAGCTTCGGGTATATTGGTTGCTCCCGAATTTACTATTTCATCATAAGTAAGTGTTGAACTGGATAATGGAGCATCGAAAAGCGATTCAGATTTTTTCGATACGGAATATATTTTGATTTGCATGAGTTCTTCAATACTCATCTCATACAGATCGTCCTCCTGAGCTATGGCTCCCGAGCATAAGGAAACTAACAATAGTAATAGAAATAGTCTCATAGTTATTTGTTTAAAGGTTATCTATCCTTCAGAATTAATTAATCTGCAACATTAAGTTTATGGACTCTTCTTTTACAGTATGTAAGGGAGACAAAAAGGAGGACAATTAGGAGGATGAAAAAGTGTACATCACAAATTTATTAAAGCTCTGATGTTTCAAATAACTTACAATTGTTGCTTGTCAGGAATGCGTTCGGAGATTAGTGAATTATGGTAAAGGTGAATGTGCTACCTTCTCCAGGCTTGCCTTCTATTATGAGTTTTCCACCGTGCAATTCTGCAAATTCTTTACAAAGCATTAGCCCAAGGCCGGAGCCCTTTTCCCCGGCAGTGCCATGTTTTGTGAAAAACTCTCTGCCGAGTATTCTGTCAATTTCTTCATTGGTAAGTCCGACCCCAGTGTCGATTACTGAAATGTGAATAAAGCTCCCCTTTACTTCAGACCTGATTGTAATTACTCCATTTTTGGGAGTAAATTTCACTGCATTGTTTATAAGGTTTCGCAATAATAGCCTGATCATATCTTTATCGGCAAATACAGACAGTTCCTTGTCTACATTGCTGATAAGCTGTAAACACTTTTTGTCGGCGTGGCTTTTTATCAATCGAAGGGTTTCATCTACAATGTCACTGAGTTTGAATTCTGATTTTTTTACTTCTATTCCCTTCATCTGGCATTTTGCCCATTGTAAAAGGTTTTCAGTCAGACTTGATAAGTTTTTGGATGCTTCTTTAAGATTGGGAAGTAGAGATTTAAACTCATCTAAACTTATATATCCGGAATCCAGTAAATTCAGAAGCTCCGGAATTTGCTTTACAGAACCTCTAAGGTCGTGGGATATAACCGAAAAAATCTTGTCCTTAGTGAAATTTAGTTCTTTAAGTTCTTCTGCTTGCCGGGCTATTTCAATGTTCTTGTTGTTTATATGGTCATTCATAGCCAGCAACTCACCTGTTTTTTTTCTAACCTCGTTTTCCAGCAGTATTTTTTGGCGTTCCACCTTTTTGGTTTTGGCCCGGATTACCATGTAAACGAGTAGTCCGATCAGCAGGAGATAAATAACATAGGCCCCAAGGGTCCGGTACCAGGGGGCATTAATATAAAATGTAAAATAAACGGGCTTGCTTATGTTCCCATAAACATTCTTTGTTCTGACGGTAAATGTATACTTACCTTCCGGAAGATTGGTAAAGTTGGTTTTTGTTGAATGGCTCCAGGAAGACCAGCCGTCGTCAAAGCCGGCTAGCTTGTATTGATATGTGTTTTCCTTTGCACTTTCGTGAAAAGTACTTGTAAACTCGAAATGTAGATTGTTTCTGCTGTAAGGAATATGAACATTACTAATTTTTTGTCCATATGAGAAAACCAGAGAGTCTTTGCTCCAAACTTCCCGGAGGCGTAAGTGAATGGACTTGTCGTAAAATGTTTCTTGTTTGGGGTTGTAAATAATCAGCCGTTTTTTGCTTCCAATCCATATCTCCTCAGGGCCGGCTACAAATATTGGTATTTGTGTATCTACACTATTCTTACGGATTTTTTCAGCTATTTTCTTAAAAGGTGTTGTAGGTAAGTGATACTGTCCGTTATCTTGTTTTTTTAGTACACCGGCGGTTGCCTGTTCAGGAGAGACAGACCCCCAAAAATAAAGGTCTCCTTTGTCATTCTCAGCGATGGAGTATATACAGGTGCTCTTTGGAAAAGCCTTATTCATGGAATCTTCAGCCACAAAACTGTTTGTTTCTTTGTTGTAGCTATACATGCCATTAACTGTTGTAGTTATAATTTTTCCGGTTTTTAGTTGATATAGCCTGTTGTTAAGGTTTGACGGAAGTCCTGCTTGGTTATTATAAAGCTCCTGATGAATCACAGAGTCCATTTGTTTATTTAAGCGAAGTTTCCATATTCCGGTATATGGATTGTGAGCCCATATATTTTGTTCGGAATCTTCGTAGAGGGTGGATAAGCTTTCGTCAAAGCCTTTTATCTTCTTTTTTTTCCATTGACCATTTTGTTTTTTTAGCAACCAAATGCCTGTATTATATGTGCTAAAAATCAGGGTGTTGCTATCTTTTTTAAAGCCACATATAGCCATTACATAATCATGTTCAGTGATTGCCGTTGCCTTTTCTTCCTCAAGCTCAAACACCCCGAAACTACTGGCCGCATATACCTGCTTGTTACTATGATAAAAGCCCCAGGTTTCGGCTGAATAGGTTTTAGGAAGTACTTTAAATGACCCGTTACCCTTACGATAATAAACTCCCCACTCGGTCCCCAGATATTCATACTCCCCATTTTTTTGTATTGCAAGTATTTGCCCCTTAAATCCGTCGCTATTATCAAGAAACAAAAGGGGAGAGCTGGTACTTACAAGAGATATTTTTGTAGGGCTAACCACCCATAAATTACACTCTTTATCTAGCAGAGCATCCTGATAGAAATAATCCTCTGAGAAGTCGGGGGATATGTCACTTTTTACCTCGCCATTTTCATTTATAAACAGGACTTCGTGTATGGTGAAAAGCGCTATCTGGTCTTTTCGCAGGTATTTGACACCAACAATTTGCTCATTACCAAGGTGCTCGAGATAGTTTCCTGGCAAAAGTTCCCATTGACCTTCAGGGGATTTTGTATCAAATATCCAAAGATGATTTTGACTGTCTAGTATAATTCCTTTATGCTGTCCATAGGGCGTGATGTCCCAAATACTTACATTAGGGTTTATACGTAATAACCTCAGCCCCGCTTTACTATATTCATAAAATTTATTATCCTGACTTGATATAAACAGATGGGAACCAACTACAAATAAAGATTTGAATAGGCTTGTTTTTATATTCAATACCTTAAATTGCCCTTCTCGGTAAATATAAATTCTCTGCTCGTCACAAAAGAAAACCGAGTTGTCGAATATTATAATTTTGTGAACAATTCCAACACTTTGATACTTTTGCTCAAGCTGTTTTAAGAGTGATCTGTACTCGTAATTCCCTGATGAATCCTTTAGAAAATATCCAAGTTCACCCTCGCTTCCTATGTATATTTCGTCATTGTTTCCAATAGCCAGGGCATCGACACCAAGGTTGCCCGGAAGGTAAAGGAGGTTCCATTCAGCGCCATCATATGTAAGTACTCCGTCGCCATTAGCTAAATAAATAACCCCATGCCTGTCCTGGTTTATTTGATAGTTTTGCCCGGCATTATATTCATCCTGGGAGAAGTCACGTACAAACATATGCTGTCCCTGCAATGGAAAATATACACTAAGCAAAAACATGGCGCCTGATATCACCCGTTTGAATGATTCATTTGATAATGTTAAAACCCAGGAGGCAACTAAGTAATCCATTTTAGGTATAGCTTTATGTTTATTGTGACCTGCAGTTTCTACTTCATTTTTTATATCGTATTCTGATTCGTATAGAGCTACAAGGAATATGGAATAGTAAAAGAGAACTCACTTCCCTGGCCAGGTACACCTTTTATAAAAAGATTTCCACCATGCAGCTCCGCAAACTCTTTACAGAGCATCAAACCCAACCCTGAGCCTTTTTCACCCGCAGTGCCATATTTTGTAAAGAATTCTCTTCCAAGTATTTTATCAATTTCGTCTGTAGTAAGCCCAACACCTGTATCGGTTACCGATACATGGATGGAATCTTCTTTTCTTTCTGACCTGATGGTGATCACACCATTTTTTGGTGTAAATTTTATAGCGTTGCTGATAAGGTTACGTAATAACAACCTTATCATGTCCTTATCTGCGCATACCGGCAACTCTTTGTCCGTATCATTTACGAGTTGTAACCCTTTCTTCTCAGCATGGGCATTTAGCAAGCGTAGGGTTTCATCTACAACTTCAATGAGATTAAAGTTCGATTTTTTCACCTCTATACCGTTCATCTGACACTTTGCCCAGTGTAAAAGGTTGTCGGTCAGGCTCGATAAGTTTCTGGATGCTTCTTTAAGGTTCGGAATGAGGGATCTAAATTCCTCTGCGGATATATAACCAGAGTCAAATAAATTGAGGAGCTCCGGGATTTGCTTAACGGAGCCTCTAAGGTCGTGTGATATAACGGAAAAAATCTTGTCTTTAGTGAAGTTCAATTCCTTAAGTTCATCGGCTTGCTTGGATATTTCCTGGTTTTTCAGATATATGTCTTCATTTATTGCAGTAATTTCTTCATTCATGGTGAGCAACTCTCTGGTCTTCTTGTTCACTTCTTTTTGCAACAGTAGCTTTTGACGTTCTACATTTTTTGTTTTTATATGGATGATCCAATATACAAGCAATATGCTCAGGGATATATAGGTTAGGTAAGCCCAGGTTGTCCTGTACCATGGGGGCTGAATGTGGAACTTAAAGTATGCCGGATCCCCGACTTTATCATATACATTTTTTGCCCTTACCAAAAAGGTATAATCACCTTCGCGCAGGTTGGTAAAAACAGCTTCCCCTGTATTGTTCCAGGCTGACCAGTTGTCATCAAAGCCGCTGAGTATGTATTGATATTTGAGTTTCTCAGCACTTTCGTAAAAGGTGCTGGTAAATTGGAAGTGCAAGGTATTTTTGCTGTATGGGATAATGTGTTCCCTTTTTGTCTGCCAATTGGAATGGATCAAAGAATCTTTTGTCCATGCATATTTAATATGGGTGCGAACCGTGTCATCATAAAAAGTTTGTTGTCTTGGATTGTAGGCGATTAAACTTTCTTTATGACTTATCCAGATCTCCTCGGGGCTTACATGGAGTATGCGTGTATCAACATCAATACTGGTTGGGGGTATAGACTGAGTTATCTTTTTAAAGGGAGCCTCAATGAGTGAGTAATTCTCGTTAGTTTGTTTTTTCAGATAATATGCAGTGGCTTCTCCCGCTGCTCTCATGGCCCATAAAAGTAGATTGCCCTCTGGTGTTTCCGAAATAGAATAAACTACCACATTTTCTCCCAGGGCTTCGTTTATCCTTATTTCTGGCTCAAAACGGTCGGTTTCATTGTGGTAACGGTAAACCCCATTAGTAGTCGTAGCTACTAACCTGTTGTTATTGAGGCAAAATATTCTGTTATTAATATTTGATGGGAGTCCCCGTTTCATATCATAAAATTCCCGGGAGATAACAGTATCCATTTTTGCGTTTAACCGAAGCTTCCAAATACCTTTCGTGTCATGGCTGATCCAGATATTACCTTCTGAATCCGTTTGCATGTATCGCGTATGTTCATCAAATCCTTTTATTTTATTTTTCTTCCAGCCATCATGTTTTTTTTTGAGTAGCCATATGCCGCTATTGTATGTGCCCATAATCAGGGCGTTGCTGTCTTGCCTTACACCGCAAAGTGACATAACATACATATGATCAGTTATTTTTGTTACTTTATCACCAGTTACCTCAAAGACACCATCATTATGTGCAGCATATATTTGTGTCTTTTTACAGTAAAGGTTCCAAACACCTTCTATCGGCCGAGCGGTTTGGGGAAGTAGCGAAAAACCAGATCGTCCCTTCCTGTAGTACAGTCCCTTTTCAGTCCCTACATACTCATAGTCACCGGCCTTAGCTAAACATAAGATATAATCATTAAGGCCATCACGCTCATCATAATAATTAAGGGGTGAACTGGTGCTTATCATTAATACATCTGAAGGTGTTGTTACCCATAAGTTGTGACTGGCATCCAGGCAGGCATCTTCGTATGGAACTTCGTATACCCGTGATACTATTTTCCCTTGTTCGTTTATAAAAATGATCCCGTTTACTGTAAACAGTGCTATCTGATTGTTTTTTGTGTATTTTATTTGTTGAATTTTTGTGCCTTCAGGCAGGTCCAGGTAATTTCCGGTAATCAGGTGCCATTCTTCGTTAAAGTCACTCGCGTTAAAAAGCCAGATACGTCCTTGGTTGTCCAGAGCCAAACTTTTATCTTCGATATAATCTTCCATATCCCAGATTCGGAAATCCTTCTTAAGATCTATTTTTATAAGCCCTTTTTTCGTGTATTCCAGCAACTCATAATCCAGGTTTAAGAAGAACAAATGATTACCTGCCACAAACATTGACCAGGAGGCATAGCTTTCAAAATCCAACACCTTAAAATTTCCTTTTGTATATACATAGACATGCTTTTCATCACAAAAGAAAACTGATCCATCATGGATTATGGTTGTATGTACATTCCCTACTTGCCTGTATTTTTCACTCAACTTTGGCACTAATGACGAGTAGGTATAGTTGCCGGTTGAGTCTTTTAAAAAATAGCCCAAGTCCTCGTTAGCTCCTATATATATGTTGTCTGCATTATCAATAGCCAGCGAAATTGGATATGAATTATTGGGCATCGGCATCAAGCTCCAATTGCTGCCATCATAAGTAAGAAGGCCATTCGTATTGGTTACATAAATAATGCCCTGCCTATCCTGTTTAACCTGCAGGTTTTGTCCGGATTGAGGAAAGCTGCGAACAAACATTTGCTGCGCAACTGTATTCAAAGTGGTACAAGCGAGTACCATGCATAACATGATCAGTTGTATGCATGAGATAAGTAAAGAACGCTTATAATGTTTTTTATCAACCATTAAAATTTGGTTTTTGCTAAACAAAGCAATTTGCCATTGCATGTATAATAGGTAACATGGTACGCCTAAAGCTTATTATGTTAATAACTTCTTCCTGCTTTCTGGTAAGCTGTATAATATTATTATTTCTCCAAAATGCGCTTTTGTTTTGTATTCTTCTTTTGTATAAAGAACCCTTTCCGTAGCGATCCTTTTTAGCTCGAAGAGTATCTTTTGGCAGGAGGTTAGTGATTACCAAATTACTCGTAAACCTAAAATTTTCACCCATTTTCCTGCTCCATATTGTCATTTGAGTTCCTTTCATCAGTTATAGAGCATGGTAAGCTTCACCGGTATTTCTGAATACTCCTTTCGCTGACGAGGACTTTGCTTTTGCTACGATAGCTCTATACGCTCTCAAATATGATTTGCGTGAATCCACCAGTTCATATTCATTTCCGTTGTCACTATCAACCTTCATTAAAGGATAGCTATACCTCCCTACATTCTCTTGTAGTAAGAATCCACCTGGGTTTCTGATATCCGTAAATTTCATGGCTTCCCTTACATTTACAGCACAAGGAGTAGGCCTGGATGTGAATGTGTTTAACAAAACACCATGAAAGACTCGGGTTCGTACTTCGGTTTCCTGAATACAAAAGCCGGTAAGGATAATAAAAACGACGAAGAGGTGTAGTTTCATGTAGGGTTTTAGCTGACTAGGATATCTTCATGAGCAACTAAAAGCTTTTGATGCTCACTGTTTCGTGATGAAATAAACCTTAAGCCAAATAGACAAGTCAATGTTTTGATTAACCCTCAAATATAACTTATATGAAGGATGATTTTGTTTCAAATCATGGAATGGGAGCAATTGTCCACCTAATTGTCAACCTTGCGCAACAGGTGAAAAAGGTGGAGTCGACGGCTTTATTCGAATAATATATGTTTAAACATTTATAGTTTGGGATACATTTTTTATATTGTTTGTGTACAATCATTCTCTGTTAATAACTCATCAATGTTGTGAGAAAATCAAAAGTTATTCTGTTTATTTTATTTGTAGCTGCCAGTCTCTTCGTCTCAAAAACTGCACTTTCTCAGGAAATAAAATTTGATGCCAACCAGTTTACCAATGGTGAAGGAGAAGAGCTTAACTATCGGATACTTACACCAGATTATGATACGTTGCGCAAATATCCGCTGATAGTCTTTTTGCACGGAGCAGGTGAACGGGGGAATGATAACCGCTCCCAGCTTAAATGGGGAGTGATGAACTTTGCCACTGATGAAATGATGTCTCTGCACCCAGCCTTTGTTATAGCTCCGCAATGTCCTGAAAACCAGTGGTGGTCAAATTTTGACCACGACAGATCGTCTAATAGTCTGAAGTTAAAGCCGGAACCCTCTAAACCCATGAGACTGATGATTGATCTCGTAGATCATTTAAAAGCGAATTTTCCGATTGATGCTGATCGAATCTACATCACCGGGCTTTCGATGGGAGGTATGGGTACCTTTGATGCCATAGTGAGGTATCCGGATATGTTTGCTGCGGCTGTGCCTGTTTGTGGGGGAGGTGACCCTTCAAAAGCAAGCGAAATTGCGCATATACCCATCTGGGTCTTCCATGGCGCTGAAGACCCGACGGTGAGTCCGGCACTTTCATCCAAAATGGTCGAAGCGCTTACCAGTGCAGGCGGGCATCCGGGGTTTACACTTTACCCGGAGGTCGGTCATTTTGCATGGCTGATGGCCTATAGCGACCACCTGATGATTGAGTGGATGTTCAGGCAGCGTAAATAGTCAGATCAGTAAATCTATTCAAACCTGCTGGCATGCCTCATATTAGATCTTTTTGAATATTTTATTGTTCAGGTCAAAAATTTGAAACCTGGCCTTGTCAATAATAGGAATGAGGGCATCAAAAAAGCCAATCACAAGCAAACCTCCTGGCTTGAGGTTATTGTACAGTTTTTCCAGAACCATCTTCTTTGCATCAATGTCGAAGTAGATCATGACATTTCTACAAAAAATAATATCGAACGTTTGGTTAACGTTGTCTGTGATCAAATTGCTTTTATCAAAAATCACATGCTTTATCAGTTCCTGTTGCATAACTCCATACTTGCCGTCATCTGAGTAATATTGCGAGAGGCTGGAGCCGTTGCTTTTATATTTTAGATAATTGTAGCTGTAATCTTTAAACTTTAATTGGTGGTATTTGCCTTTTTTTGCCTGGTTTAGTGCATCAGTGTTAATGTCAGTGGCTAGGGCATTTGCTTTTCCCTCAAGGCCCAGTTCTTTAAGCAGAATACTTAAAGTATAGACCTCTTCTCCGGAAGAGCATCCTGCATGCCATACATCGATCTTTCCCTTTTCATGCACCAGGGCGGGTAGTAGCGTGCTTAATTTCTGCCAGAAAAAAGGGTCTCTGAACATTTCTGTAAGTCCTACAGACAGTTCGTTTACAAAAGGATGTACAAAGTCCCTTTCGCGTAGTATTTTCAACCACAGATCATGGATGGAGTCAAGCTTAAAGACAGAGAGTGCACGGGTGACTCTCCTTTTGAGCGATTTAGGCTCATAGCAGGTGAAATCGATACCATGCCGGGTCATAATGGCAGAGGTAAGCGAGTTCAATTCCTCATCTGTTATTTCTATTCTACGCATTATATCCTCTGAAATCCAGTTTAGAACACCTATGGTTTTGAAATACAGGTTTTACGTGTTTTAATTTGTGCGTCCGGCCATCTCTAAAATTTCTTCGCTCATTCTGAAGACAAAGGCAGGCTTTACTTCCTTGTACCCTTCTATATCAAAATACCCTTTGATGAAGAGTGTCAGTTGATCCCGGTGGAGGTAGTTGCGTAGTCTGTTGCCGTCATTTATCTCCAAAAGGCTTGGGACTCCACCGTAGATATTTAAATCCAGCTCATCAGATACTTCTGTGGTTACCGAGGCTGATACAATGTTGGCTAACTCCAGTAAAAACGATGTCTCGCCAATTGAAACGGATGTGCCTGAAATAGATAGGTTTTGGGCACTGATTAATCTACGTTCTCGTTCGTTCAGTATCAGGATACTTTCGCCTTTTGCATCACCAAACAACTTTGTGCTTAGCAATGTGAACGTCTTTTCAACCGGCATTTCATCAGGTAAGTGTTCAGTATTACTACCCAATTCAATATTTAAACCCCCGGACTTGATTTCTAGGCCAGTTAGTGAGGAAAATGATTTTGCGGCATGTTGATATCCCCGTTCAAATATTTCCTGTATGATCATTTTTTCATTTCGTACCATCATTTCTATCATTTAGCGTGATGTATTAGTTCTTTTTGGTTGTATAATTCCTGATAAATATCAGATTGAATAAAGTTGCTACATTGAGGACAGGGCATACATGGCCGTTACCCAGAATGGTTACCCCATTGATCAGTTTCACATTGTCAAAAGGCTTCATAAGGGGCTTCTCTACTATTTCTTTTTGCTGGAGCAGCTTGTCTACCACTATGCCCATAATCCTTGTATTGTACGACACAATCACGATATTTAGAGCTTTGTCAGCCGGGGTGCTGTCGTAAGTTTTGTGAAGTACTTTGGATTCATTTATAAGGTTAGCATAGGGCAGCTCAAATATATCTTGCAGGAAAACCAGTGGAATTGTCTTTCCTAAATGGGAAGTAACCAGGCCATTGCTCACTTTATAGATTTCCTTTTTACGGATCGATATTACCGCATCGGTATAAGAGAGGGGAATAGCATAGGTAATGTGCTGCAATTCGAATAACAAGGTGCCTTTTACGGCCATTGATGCCGGTAACCTCAGTGAAAATGTGGTGCCAATTCCCTTTTGAGTGGTGACAGAGACAGCGCCCCCAATAGAGTCAAGAGCTTTTTTTACTACGTCCATACCAACTCCCCGGCCGGACAATTCACTTACATCGTCTGCCGTGCTAAAGCCAGGTTCAAAAATCATCAATACTATATCGTTATCGTTAAAATTTTTTGCCTCGGCTTCTGTAAGGAACCCATTGCGTATGGCTTTTTCCCTAATTTTGTTTGTGTCAATGCCCCGACCATCGTCACTTACCTCTATTATTACCGCGTCACTTTCGCTAATTGCTTTTAAAGTAAGGTTTCCTTCTTCGGGCTTACCTACATTCTTTCGGTCTGCCATGGACTCTATTCCGTGCCCTATGGCGTTGCGTATTAAATGAATCAACGAATCACTGATGATTTGCAGAATATTCCTGTCTATCTCCGTTTCGGTGCCTTTTAGCGTTAGCGACACACTTTTGTTTTCAAGGCTGGCCGTATCCCTTACAATGCGGTGAAACTTATTAAACAGGAAACTCACCTGTACCAGGCGGACGTCCATAACAGAGTACTGAAGGTCAGAGGAAATCCTGTTTAACCTGGAGTATTCGCTTGTACTGATTTTTTCAGAATTCAGCCCTATGATCCTGTCCCTTTCTATGACAAGCTCGCCAACCAGGTTCAACAGGTTGTCCAGTTTGCGTACCGGCACCTGAACATGGTCGGAAAAAATGATCTTAGAGCTTTCCGCTGGTTCAGTTTCGTCTGCTGCTTGTTTTTGAGCGGTGTCTGCGTCATTGTTATCATATTCAAAGCCTTCTGGCTTCTGCTGAGGTAAGGTAGTGGTCTTGTCATCTTCAGGAAAACCATTGTTCGTAGCGGTTTCTTCGTAGTCACTGGACTTACTATCCTCAGTGTCTGTTTTTTTGTTATCCTTTAAAGAGTTTAAAATTACCTCCAGCTTGGTCTTTATACCTCTGTATTGAACATTGACTCCGGTCTTTACCGCATGTATTAATTCTCCCAACACATCTATGGATTTAAAAAGACTGCTAAAAATCTGATCGTCCAACACTAGTTTCTTCTCACGGATGGCACTAAAGATATCTTCAACCACATGGGCAAAGTCTGCAATGGTTTTAAAGCCCATCCCTGATGCATTTCCTTTCAATGTGTGTGTTATCCGAAATATGGCATCGACCGACTTTTTGTCGTCGGGTCGTTTTTCCAACTCGGTGATCAGACGATTAAGTTCTTCGTGACTCTCCACCGCCTCTGCGAGAAATATTTCCTTATATTCGTTTTCCTTCGACATACTTAATCCGTTTTGAGAATTGGCTTTATATCCTTTTTCATTCAGGTACTTTTAAAAACAACTCATTAGAAATCCTGGGATATCATTTAGTTTAACTACATAGTCCACTGCTCCCAGCTCAACAGAGGCTTTGGGCATACCGTAGACCACGCTGGACAAGGCATCCTGGGCTATAGTTAGCCCTCCTTTAAGCTTTATTTTTAACAGACCCTGGCTACCATCCCTACCCATGCCTGTAAGTATTACTCCTATGGCCTTTGAGCCATAAACCTCTGCCACCGATTCGAACAAACAGTCGATTGACGGGCGGTCATATTCTTTAAATGTTTTAACAGAGTATTTAAAAAAAGGAGCATCACCTTGGTTGTCAACTTCCATGTTTCCATCACCAGGTAATACATAAATAACCCCTGGTCTCAGGTACTCATCTTTTGTCGCCATTCTTACTTCAAAAGGCAAAAGACTGTCTAATCTTTCAGCATACGATACCAGAAAGCGTTCTGGCATGTGCTGGGCTATAATGACAGGAATTGGAAGATTGGCCGGCAACTGGTCAAGAATTGAACTAATCGCACCCGGCCCCCCTGTTGAGGCACCTATAACCAGGATATCATGCTTTGCAACATCATTGAAGCTATGAATATGGTGGTTTATTCTCCGGGCCGTTTTCTGTAGTATCGTCGGGGTGGTTTCATTTGCCACTTTAATTATCTTTATGAGTTTACTGAGCGCCTTTTTAAATTGCACTGAATCCCTGGTGATGGGCTTGTCAATAAAATCAAAAGCACCTGTGTTCAGGGCTTCGAATACTTCTCGGTTATTCCTCCCTAATGAGCTTAGTAAAATGATAGGTACAGGAATCTCTTTCATAATTTTCTTTACGACATACAACCCGTCATAATGAGGCATGAGCATATCTGTAACAACTACATCAGGATGTAAAGCTTTAACCTTATTTACCCCGTCCTTGCCATTATTGGCAGTGCCTACTACGTCAATGGCGGGATCGGACCTTAAGGCATCAGATATCATTATGCGCATCAGACCAGAATCTTCTATCAACAGGGTTTTAATCCGTTTCACCTGTCATTCCGTTATTTTTTCGGATATTGTATTTAATAAACTTTCAGATGTGAAAGGCTTTACGATGTAAGCCAGTGCTCCAAGCCCTAATCCCTGACTGATGACTGATTCCTGACCAACTGCACTGATCATAAATACTTTAGAAGACAAACCCTCTTCTTTAAATACTTTTAAAATATCAGTGCCGATCATGTCTGGTAATATATTGTCCAGTGTAATAATATCAGGCTCTAATTCAAAAGCCAGGTCGATGGCCTCTTCTCCATTTGCTGCTTCTCCCGCTATCTGGTATCCTGCTCCAACCAAAGCGTCTTTAATCAATGTTCTCATGTAAAGAGAATCATCCACTATTAACACACTCTTATTCATTTTTAAGCTTTATTATATTGTAGTAATTTTTTTTCCTGAGTTAACCCATAATATTCCGGACTGTATATCCATCCGGGCAGTCCTGTACATATCCCCACCAACCTCCATAGCCTGGATCATTATTTTGTTGTGGCTTAGTTTCTTTTGTATGTAGTCAATATTTTTCCTGCCAATCTGAAAACTCGTCATTTTCATGACATCTGCACCGCCTACCAGGCGGGCACGAATAGCCCATGCATTGCAGCCCATGTTTAGCATATCCTGAATTAAACAGTCTATGATATTGTTGGGAGAGCCGGGGCTTTCCGGCAACATGACGTGTGCCCCGGCTCCAATGCCCTTGAATTTGTCATAAAGGAAAACCCCTATACATGACCCTAATCCGAAACAGATAATCTGACCTGAACCTGATACAACAGTGGACTGACCCATAGAGAGTACATATCGCTTTATATCGGGTTTAGCCAACCTCATGTTGGGGCAATTCTATTTTTTCAGCCTCATCCTCTGTCAATACCCTGAAAATGTCAATCAGAATAACCAGCCTGTTCTTTAACTTCACAATACCTTGTATATAGCCTGTATCAACATTCTTGTTGTGGACGAGTTCTACCTCTTTTTCAATAGCAGCAGTACTTACCGTCAAAGTATTGGGTACCTCTGTTACAAGCGCCCCCATTTTGAAAGTCTCGCTTTCCACAACCAGAGTATAGTTATTTCTTTGGTTAGCTTCTTCTGTTGTGATGCCGGGCCTGATTCCAAACTTTTCTTCGAGATCAATAATGCCTATAATATTGCCCCTGATATTGGCCACACCCTTCACATATGCAGGAGTCTGTGGCATTTTGGTAATACTTGGAGTCAATACAACCTCCTTGATCTGTGAAATCTTAATTCCGTAATCTTCCTCACCTAACTTAAAGACTATCAGTTGCAGCGATTCCCGGTTATGCTCTGCTTCTTTATTTAATTTGCTTTCCTTCTTATCCTGCATACCTTTTAAGATTTGGATTTAGCTTCTCGTAACTTAAATTGATTCACACTTGCCTGGAGCTCAGTAGAAACTGATGCAAGTTGTTCACTTGCGGCGGTGATCTCCTCCATACTGTTGTCTAACTCCTGAGAACTGCTGGCCACCTGCTGAGTGCCCGAAGCCGTTTCTTCGGCAACTACCACTATCTGTTCAATATTCTTCGCTACTGAGTCAATAGCTTCTTTTTGGCCTTTGGCAGAGTTCAGGATTTCCCTGGAGTAGCCAAAGGTGGCTTCGCTGGATGTCGCAATTTCTTTAAAGATTGACTCTACTTCTGAAGATGCCGAGTTTCCTTGCTTAACACTTTGACCCATGGTGTCAATGGCTTTTCCGGCTGATTGGGTGTCTTTCTGGACATCGGCAATAATTTTTTCGATGTCTACGGCAGATTTTCTTGAATCTTCCGCCAGCTTCCTGATCTCCTCAGCTACTACCGCGAATCCTCTGCCTGCATCACCTGCTCTGGCGGCCTCTATGGCTGCATTTAGGGCCAGTAAGTTTGTCTGGGCAGCTATATCTGTTATTACATTTAGTGTCCTGCCTATTTCCTCTGCTCTTTGGGTAAGTACTTTAATGGAGTCGGAGGTGAGGCTGGCCGAAGTGCTTATCCCCTCCATATTTTCTACAAGCGTTTTAACGATCTTAAGGCCGTTTTCAGAGCTTTTTTGTCCGTCTTCTGCAGTTTTATTGATCAGCTCAGCGCGCTTCTCCATTTCTTCTGCAGAATTTAGAACCTGTTGAGCCAGGTTGGATGATTCATCTGTTTTCTCAGCTTGATCCTGGGCACCTCTTGACATTTGAGCGATAGCAGAAGCCATTTCCTTCGTGTTGTTTTTCATACTTTGGCTTCTGTCTTGCAGGCTTTCTGCTGAATCTGATACTTGCGACGAAACTTCGTTGATTGTGTATAGCAGGCTGTTCAGGTTTTCAAGGGCTTTGTTTAATGCATTGCCCATTTGCTCAACGTATCCATCGGCGTGCATATCAAACTCACTGGTAAGGTCACCTTCAGCCAGTTTGTTGACTATTTCGTTGACAGCCAATACTGGAAACTTAACGCGTGATATGTCTGTGGCAATTTTAATAACTTTTGTTACTCTGCCATCCTGATCTTTTACGGGTGTGTATGAAGCCTGGAGCCATACCTCCCTGCCATCTCTGCTAATCCTCTTAAATTCACCTGATTGTATCTGCCCGTTAGCAAGTGTTCTCCAAAACTGTTCGTACTCTTGTGTATTTGTGTACGAATTTTCACAGAATATACGATGATGCTTGCCAACTATTTCATCCTGCCCATGGTAGCCTAAGGTTTTCACAAAATTGGCGTTTGCAGATATTACTGTACCGTCTGGCTCAAACTCAATTGAGGCCCAGCCGGCATCAACAGCCGCCTGTACATTATCGGCTTTAATTTTATTGGCTCGCTCTTCGGTTATATCCTTAATAAAAGCTGTATACTGAACGGCTCCTGATACTTCTACCTTACTTAAAGAAAGATTTCCCCAGAATTTACTTCCGTCTTTTCTCGTCATCTCAAGGTCCCGTCCTATTCCGATAACTTTGTTTACGCCAGTATTGAAGTTGTCGTCCACATACCGGTCATGATTTTGGCGGTGAGCCAGAGGCACGATCATTTTTACGTTGTTACCCAGCACCTCTTCGCGGGAGTAGCCAAACATCTCTTCGGCTGCTTTATTGAAGAAAGTAACTATTTTGTCTTCACCGATAGTGACCACACTATCTACCGCAGCTTCTAATATTTGAAGGTTTTTTTGCTTCTCAAGCACTTGTTCAGAGACGTCAGCAGCTATTTTTACTACTTTAACAATCTTGCCGTTATTGTCTTTAACCGGTGTAAATGCCGAATTTACCCACACTTCTTTCCCGGATTTTGTCAGTCGCTTAAATTCGCCGGATTTGGCCTGTCCTGATCCGAGATCTTCCCAGAAGGTTTTGTAATGATTGCTTTTGAGATCTTCCGGAGTGCAAAATATTTTGTGGTGCTTACCAATAATCTCATCTGCTGAGGTATACCCCATAAGGGTGATGAAATTGTCATTAGCAGATAAAAGTGTGCCGTCAGGCTCAAATTCAGCAGAGGTCCAACTCAGGTCAAGAGCCTGCTTCAGTGCATCCCCTTCATCCTTGGCCTCCATGAGGTTTGTAATGTCAAAACGTACGCCTATGTAAGCTTCTGGTTTGCCATCTGTGCCCATAATAGGAGCTATATAAGCATCCACCCAGTAATGGCTTCCGTCTTTTGCTTTGTTTTTAATAAAACCATTAAACATTTTGCCTTTACCAATGGTAGACCAAACCTCCTTAAATACTGATTTGGGCATGTCGGGGTGACGGACTACATTGTGGTTTTGTCCCAGAAGTTCCTCTCGCTCATATTTCGATAGTTCGCAAAACTTATCATTGATATAGGTAATATAACCCCTTTTATCAGTCATTGATATCAGGCACGAAGCGTCAAGGATCTTATTTTTCAGGTCAAGTTCCTTGATCTTTACCTGAGCCTCTGCCGGTAATTGTTTAAAAACGCTTGTCGCCAGTTCTTTTGCCATCGCTTCGGATGTCAGGTTAACGTTGTTGTTGCTTTTTGAGATTACTTTACTTTTTGCCATAGTTTCTTTTTTGCCCTCTGCCATCTTATTCAAATTTTGTTTTGGTTCCGGAATTGTATTATCACTGGTTGCAATAGCTTGGAATGAGTCCGTGGCGTCTACAATTCGCTTGATGAGTGTTTTCTTAA
The DNA here is from genome assembly GCF_009711405.1 of Fulvivirga kasyanovii. GTDB lineage: Bacteria > Bacteroidota > Bacteroidia > Cytophagales > Cyclobacteriaceae > Fulvivirga > Fulvivirga kasyanovii. Next base: position 20,169 of record NZ_SMLW01000664.1, read on the forward strand.
TTTTTAATTCGTTGAGTGTTTCTTTCAAATGATCGGTGATCGCAATGATTCGGGGCGTGTCTAAATTGCTATCTGTCAATAAAAAATCAGCTCGGTAGCTGTATGTTGAATTGCCTCCTAAAATAAAAGAGAAGTATTCAACACATGCTTTCCTTTGCTCCGCTATGTCATGTCCGTTTGTTAATGGTTGTAGCAGAACATCAGTCTCAATTTTTTGCAGAAGCAATTCTGCAATTTTTTGCAGGGCTGATTTTCCTCCTACCTCGTGATAAAGTGTTTTTTGTCTATTGGTTAATATTTTAGCCATTTTAATTCTTTGCTGATTTATAGTCTAGTGCCATTAACTCTTTGGCTAGGTTTAAGTAATCTGCCGTACTTTTGGAGTTAGGTTTTTGGGTTATGATACTCTTTGAATGCATAGGGGCCTCAGCCAACTGTACACTGGTGTGGATGCAGGATTGAAAGATTTTTATATCATATTCCGTTTTGATTTTGTCAATAATGATCTTATCGAGTTTTTTTCTTCTGTCCACCATTACCGGCAGTATACCGGCAACCTTCAGGTTCGTATTCAACTCTTTTCTTATTTCTTCGATGGTATTTAATATCAGTTCAACTCCTCGTACGCTCAGAATTTCCGGTAAAACCGGGATCAGTACCAGGTCTGCAGCTACAAGTGCATTTACCGTTAAAGTGGATAAAGAAGGTGGGCAGTCTATTAGCACAAAATCATAATTACTCTCTTCCAAATGATTTTTCAGGATTCGTTCCCTGTTATTCATTTTAAGCATGTCAATTTCAGCATCTGCCAGTCTGATAGATGTAGGTATTACATGAAGCCCTTCTGTTTCTACAATTGCATCATCCAGTCGGGCTTCATGATAAAACAAGTTTTCGGTCCCACAGTCAAGTTCATTTATACCTAAACAAAACGACAAACTCGCCTGTGGGTCCATGTCAATCAGAAGCACCTTTTTACCGTAGTAAGCGAGCGCTCCACCTAAACTCAATGTAGTTGTGGTTTTCCCTGTACCGCCTTTTTGATTTACAATGGAAATGATTTTTTTCACAGATGTTGAAAACTTATGTATGGGTTTATTTTATTAAGTGTGGGATTGAAACTAACTATCGGGTATAACCTGACTATGGCCGTCTCCCAACTAAAGAGCTATAGTCAGTATTAGAAGCCTAGACAAACTTAAAGGGTGATAATGTTTTTGGTTTGCTATGGGGTACATACCTTGAACAATGTTTAGTTAATGAAATTACCTACTGATATTGCTGGCGGGCCGTCTCCCCGCTATATGCTACACAAGCTCTGAAACTCTACAGATTGGTCGACTTAATGACCTTGCGCCTGTTTTAAATTTGCATCCCCTTGTCAACCTCTGTTGACCATTCTCAAGTACGACTTAAAAGTATTTATTCTGACCTTTCAGAGTGTTCAATTAATGCATTTGACCGTATGAGATGGTTAGCAAATTTTTTGCAACATAACTGGAAAAATGTTAGATAAGCACGCTGCAGGGGCAATTGTCCACCTAATTGTCAACCTTTGAAGCCTTTTTAAAAGGCTTATTTGGCAATAATACGTTGAGTTGTATGGCTTTATCTATCATAGCGCCTCCATCAGAGTCGTGCATCAGGGACAGGGTTTTAATATGTTTAGGCATGCGGAAAATCAGTTGATTTGAAGGAAGCCATAAGTGCTTGAATGTCTGTACTCTTCCGTTATTTAAAGCTTATACCTCACCCGTATTATCCCCTAATTTTACGCCGTGTTTTACCCCGGTCGAAAGGGTATTTATGCCCTTGTTGCTAGGGTGCTGATTTGTGAAATTTGTCCTCAATAATGTTTTACCTAACCAATAATTGTTATGAAGAATTTAAATTATTATGTGTTAATTATGGTATTATTTGCATTTGGTTGCAATAAAGAGGAGCATAATCCGGATCAAAGGGTTACGGACGTTAATAGATTGAACCAGGAGGGGCAACGGGTCGTTTCTGAAATATCTATGGATGGTAAGGTGCTAACTTTTATTGAAAGAGATGGTAACGTCGGCGTACTGGAGAGGTATCTGCCAGGAGAACAGCCTGTTCTGACAGCGGATTTTGAAGGACTGACTTTTTCTGAGATTCACAAAAAACTGGCTCCGGAGAGAGAAGTTCCTGAAATACTGAGCCAAATTGACGAACGTTTTGAATTTGAATCTGAAGTTGAAGCAAGGTATCAAAACCAGCAAATCATAGAGGGAAATCATATTGAAGATAAATCAGCTTCCAATACCAGGGAGGCAGGTTTAAATGACGTGTGGTTTCGTGATAATTATTGTAATGTCAGTAGCTTCTGGAATGGTTATAAAGCGTGCCTGCTTAACCGGTACGGCCCTGGTACTGACTGGGGATGGGCCAACTGTTCTCGCTCAAGGGTTTATGTGTATCCGTTTCAGGGAGGTCAGGTGCATCTGAGAGGCCAGATAGATGGATCGACTCTTTTTGATGCTGACTTACTGGCCGGCTATGTGTACTCATATTATATGTTTAGCGGTAAAAACTTCTGGGGCTGTCGTCAAATCAAGAAACATTACTACTCTATAACCCAGACGAGTGGGGATGGATGGCATTGGAACCTGCGTTCAAATACCAATTGTTAAAAGTTAATGCCCATAGTGGGGTATAAGTTTTAATTAAAACCGGGTGATACATCCGGTTTATTTTTTCTTTTCAATTTTCTTTATTCTGTTGTCTATATCTTCCAGCCTTTTCTCCAGCAGCATTACCTTTTCATCAATGAATTTCGGTGGATTTAAGTATGTGCTGTATACACCTTTGACGAGCCAGAGTTCTTTAATTTCTTTTAATGTTAACTCTATGGGAGCGTAATTGGGATCGTCACTCACAAAATTGAGTAACCCGTTATCCAGTGAATTTAGTCGTTTTGTAAATATTCCGTCCTGATGAACAATTACATATACATTTCCGGGGGTCGGTGGTTTGCTCTCATTATTATATAGGAGACAAAGCAGAATATCATTATGATGCAGGCCATTTTGGTGGTACTCCATTTCACTGCCATTGAGTTCAAAAGCTCGTGTCGTTCCTTTAAAATTTACGGGAAGTTCAATATAAGGTAATCGTGACAGAAAGTCTCTGTTAGTGTGGTTGACGATATATTCTATATATTGACTGGTTCTTACCAGCCCTATACCACCTTTTCTGTAAGCGGACTCTTGTTTTGGTATAAACTCATGAGCCTCATTGAGTTTGCGTGTCAGTATATCAAAGCTGTATAGCTCATTGACCGAGAGTTCTTTGTTGAGCAAAAGGTCTATTGAGATGCCAAAATGATTAGCTATTTGAATGATTGTGTCTATTTTGGGCTCAGCTCTTCCTTCCTCATATGCACCTATACTTCCGCGTGTAATGTCAAATATATCTGCAAATGCTGCCTGACTCAGCCTTTTGGCTGTTCTGATCTTTTTAATGTTCTTTCCGATAAATGACATAATGTACCTGCTAATTTTTTTTGCAATTCTAAAACCTTTGGCATATGTTTGGCGTAAACATAAATTAAATTACTAAAATATAAAATTTACTGTTGGCAGAAGTTGCATTCAGGTTAAATTAGTTAGGTCAAAATAGGAGGAAAACAATAGTAAATTTTAAATTTGATAACTTTTTTAAACATGAACCAAAACTATTTCCGATTATGGACAACAATTTCCTCAAGGTCAAAGACTACTTACTCGAATTAGACTATAACATCACTTACGAAAGCGAAGAAGATGGTGTTTTTATGGTTGAGAATGATGAAACCGGAATTAACAATCTGGTTCTGGTGGTTGCTGATCCACTTTTGATCGTAGAGCAGTTTGTTTTTGAAGTTAAAGAAGGCGCAGATCCGGATGTGTATAAAAAGCTAATGCAGAAAAGCCGGGATATTGTGCATGGGGCTTTTGTGTTGGATGAAACTGGTACAAGAGTACTGTTTAGAAATACACACGAACTGGAAAATCTGGACCTAAATGAATTGGAAGCAACAGTTAATTCACTGGCATTGCTTCTGGGAGAGTATTCAAAAGAATTAATCAAATTTTCAGGCACACATTAATATATCGATAAAACTATGGGAATATTTAAAAGACTATTCAAGATCGGGGAAGCAGAAGCAAATGCTGCAGTTGATAAATTAGAAGACCCTATCAAATTAACAGAGCAAGGTATCCGGGACTTGAAGTCGGATCTGGATAAAAGTTTACAGGCCCTTGCTGAAGTTAAAGCTATGGGTATCAGATCAAGAAATGAAGTGAAGGCCAGTGAAGCCAAGGCCCGGGACTATGAAGAGAAAGCCGTGCTTTTGCTCAAACGTGCACAAAATGGAGATCTTGATCCAGCCGAGGCTGATCGTCTGGCAACTGAGGCTTTGAATAAAAAAGAGGAGGCTCTTAAAGATGTGGAAAGGGCGAAAGGAGAGCAGGCACACTTTGAGACTAACGTTGCACAACTTGATCAGAATGTAAAAAAGATCAGGTCGACTATCAGTAAATATGAGAATGAGCTAAAAACGCTTAAGGCCAGGGTAAAGGTAAGTTCAGCTACAAAGAAGCTCAATAAACAAATGGCACAGATTGACTCATCCAGTACTATGTCTATGCTTGAGCGAATGAAGGATAAAGTGGCTGAAGACGAGGCTTTGGCTGAGTCATACGGCGAGATAGCCAATGAGAGCAAAACGTTGGATGATGAAATTGACAAAGCTCTTGAGGGAAGCGGAAGTGTAAAAGCTTCAAGTGAGCTCGAAGCTTTGAAAGCAAAACTGGGTATGGATAAGAAAGAGTAATCTTTCTTATCCCTTTTTAGTAAATAAACCTGGTTTAATACGATTAGTAATATACTTTTTGCTTTTAAAGCCATCAGGTTTATTACCATTTCATGATGGCCCTTATATTAAGGGCTTTTGCAAGACACAGATGAGAGTATAGCCGTTCTCATCAGGTATTTCACACAAAACCGGAAAAAATACACCAATGGGATTATTTGATTTTTTTAAAAAGAAGGACCCGGAGCCATCATATGACGTCACCAATTTGAGTGTCAGGAATTTGAGCAAGGGCTTTATACTTGATTATAACCTCAAATCATGGGAGGTAACGGAGGTGTATCGCTATGATTGGGGAAACCACAACTTTTCAAATGAATATAAACTGGATTCAGGAGATGAGGTAGTTTATCTGCACGTAGAGGATGATGGGGAATTGAACCTTACCGTTACTAAGCCCATAAAGATCAGAAAGCTGGATGAAGACATTATTGATAAGACCATTGAAATGGAGCATCCTCCAAAGAAGCTTACCTATGAGGGGATAAAATATCATCTGCATACCGACTGCGCAGGATATTTTAATGATGTAAGCGCGGGTAAGGATGATTGGGAGGAGCTGATCTCCTGGGAGTACTATGATGATGAGGAAGAGAATATTTTATCCATTACCCAATGGGGAGAGCGCGAATTTGATGCTGTAGTGGGAAAGGTTATAAACGAATTTGAAATATCCAATATCATTCCGGGCAATTAATGAAAAGTCATTATATTAGCTGCTAAATTTTTATTCTATGGTTAAAGGCTATAACATTCTCTATTTGTTTTTGATTTTAATATTGCCTGGCTGTGGGGGAGAGGATTTTTCTAAACCTCCCGTGGATGATATCATCCGAGACATGCCTTCCGGTCGCGTGTTTTCAGTGATATTACATGATATGGACGTAAAAGGCACCTTCTTTCATGACTATTACCATCAATACAAGATTATACAGGAAAAAGAAGCAGGCAAACCCGAGGAGTATATTACTGGCTGGGAGCAGGTGAGTAAAGATTACTTCACACGACATGCGGATGACATGGGTATGGAAATCGCCTCAAGAGGTGAAGATGGTAAACTTCGTAAGAGTGTAAACCCTCCTGGTTATAATAATTACATTGGTAATGAGAGGTATGGGAGCTGGCATACCAGTGGAGGTAGTAGTTTTTGGCAGTTTTATGGCCAATACGCCTTTATGAGCCATATGTTCAATCTGGCTGCTTATCCAGTGAGGAGGTCCTATTATGACGATTACAGAGGCTCCTATTATGGCAGTGGTAGATCTTACTACGGCCCGACCGTTTCTGGAAGGCGATACTATGGAACAAACAGTGCCTATACAAGAAGCACTCGTCCACGTTCTGCCTGGAGCCGCAACACATCAAGTTTCAAACAAAGAGTAAATAGCCGTACTTCAAGGTCAGGGTCTCGCTACGGGGGATCAAGCAGCAGGTCAAGGGGCGGAGGTTTCGGTAAATAAGTTCGTATAAATATAAAAAGTCTATGATATCCATTCTTGATGGCCTGCTGGCAACCCTGGTGTATCTGGTTGCTGCTTTCCTTTTATTCTTTATCGGCAAAATCATTTATCAGTTGTTCCACCCGAAAGTAAAGGTTGCGCATGAACTGGTGGTCAATGATAACTTTGCTTTTTCACTTGCCTATGTGGGGTATTTTATCGGTTTACTTCTTGCTATCGGAAGTGCCCTGATGGGAGAAAGTGAAGGTCTGGTCAATGACTTGATAGATATAGGGATCTATGGAGCACTTTCGATCATACTGCTTAACCTTTCTATCCTCATCAATGATAAAGTTATACTTAGGCACTTTAGTGTAAAGAAAGAAATACTGGAAGACAGGAACAGTGGAACCGGTGTTGTAGAAGGAGCAATGGCAGTGGCTACCGGTTTAATAATCCTTGGAGCCATTCATGGCGAAGGGCATGGCGAAGGAGGCCCTATTATTACTGCCCTGATCTATTGGGCTCTGGGCCAGGTGTTACTTTTTATAACAGCATTGGTTTATAATGCCATTACACCGTACAATATTCATGAGCATATTGAAAAAGACAATGTTGCCGTAGGAATTGGTTTTGCAGGTGCACTTATTGCGATAGCCAACCTTATCAGGTATGCACTGATGCACGATTTTGAGAGCTGGATTATTACACTGGAAGATGTCGGTATTGATGTTGGTATTGGCTTGCTGTTTTTGCCACTCGCCAGGTTACTTACAGATAAGATATTGCTGCCCGGTCAAAATCTGACTGACGAAATTATAAATCAGGAACATCCAAATTGCGGAGCGGCTTTAGTTGAGGCATTTGCCTATATTGGTGGCTCGGTTTTGATTACCTGGTCGTTATAAAAGCAACAACAATTATTGTCGATAGCGCGATATGTTTTAATAATGTATTGCGCTTTTTTATTTTTGCCGTTTAAAAGATAACCGTCACCCTGTATCCTGATGACCTTGGAAAACTTTATGTGTAAATGAAATTAAGGTCGAACCTTCTTAAACTAGCCCTTTTTGCTACCGGTCTGTCTGGTATAGTAGCCGAATATGTGCTTTCGACCCTGGCCACATACTTTCTGGGCGATTCTGTTTTTCAATGGACCATGATCGTCTCTATTATGCTGTTTTCCATGGGGCTGGGAAGCAGGTTGAGCAAATGGTTTGTGAATAGCAATCTTCTTCAAAATTTCATTTACATTGAGTTTATACTTTCCATACTCGCAGCATTTGTTTCGGTAATAACTTATACAACATCAGCTTTTTATGGCTACGTCGGTTTTGTGATCTACGCCATGAGCGTGATCATAGGCTTGTTGATCGGGATGGAGATACCACTGGTAATCAGGCTAAACGATGAATTTGAGGATCTACGGATCAATGTGTCCTCCGTAATGGAGAAAGACTACTATGGGAGCTTGCTCGGAGGTATTTTCTTTGCCTTCATAGGATTGCCACATTTAGGACTCACTTATACCCCTTTTGTGCTGGGGAGTATCAATTTCATAGTAGCCTGCGGCCTCTTCCTGATGCTGAGAAACAGCCTCGAACCCCAGTTAAAAGTCAGGCTTTCAGGTATGAGCCTGGCCGTTTTGATTTTACTGGTTTCAGGTTTTGTATTTGCAAAGCCGATAATAGAATATGGTGAGGAATCGAGGTATCAGGACAAAATCGTATATCAGAAGCAGAGTAAATACCAGAAAATTGTAATTACAAAAACCAGAGATGATTTCTGGTTATTTATTAATGGCAACCAGCAGCTAAGCAGCATAGACGAAGTGATGTACCATGAACCACTCGTACATCCGGTAATGAAACTCTCGCAAAATCCGCAGCATGTTTTGGTAATGGGGGGAGGGGACGGAGGGGCCGTCCGTGAGATATTAAAGTATAAGCAAGTTGAAAAGGTTTCCCTTGTTGATCTTGATCCTGCCATGACTAACCTCGGGCAAACGCATGAACTGCTGCTGCGGATGAATAAAAATGCTCTGAATCATGAGAAAGTTGAGATTATTAATACGGACGGATTTAATTATTTGGAGGGGAGCCGACAATACTTTGACATAATTATTGTGGATCTTCCCGATCCTAAGACAGTGGAACTGGGCAGGCTTTACTCTTATGAGTTTTACCGGCTTGCTTTTTCGAAGCTTAGGCCTAATGGGTTGATCATAACTCAGGCAGGCAGTCCGTACTATGCTGCTAGGGCGTTTAACTGCATTGACACCACCATGCAGGCTGCGGGGTTTACCACGGTACCATTGCACAACCAGGTATTAACCCTCGGAGAGTGGGGGTGGGTAATGGGTAGTAAGTCCGGTAGTAAAGCGGAAATTAAAAAAGCACTACAGGCGTTGCAATTTGAGGATATTGAAACCCAATGGATCAATCATGATGCCATGACACTGATTACCTCATTCGGTAAAGACATATTCCCGGATGATCAGCAGCCCGTGGAGGTAAACAAAGTACACAACCCGGTGCTTTATAAATACTATCTGGATGGAAAGTGGGATCTTTATTAGCCTTTTATCAAATGGGCTGCTATTATTCCGGAGTCAAGCGCCTCAAACAGAAGTGGTAGCCTTCCATTGTCGACACCCGCAAACACCATGTTTTTGTCAGGTCGATTATCATTTTTATCGTTGAACAGGTAGCCTGGAGCAGGTATTGGCATAGCGTGCCCCATAGCTTTAATGAATACCTTCCGTACATGCTTATCAATGGGTGTTCCAAAATATTCACTGATCCGGGCTATTGTAACCTCTGCAATCTTTTGTTTGTTGTTTATGACATTGACTAAATCTGACCGTGATGCAGGCGGAAGGCAATAATATGCACTCAATACGCGTTGCCTGTTTAATGGAGTTTGCTGAGCCTTTGAATCCACGAAGCCCATAAATGATTCGTCATCAGTTAGCATTTCGTTTTGCCAATAACCTACAGAAGGCAGGATACTTTCGTCAACAACAATGTTCACTACCATCCATGGAGCGTAAACATTCTTTTTAAAAAGTGGAGCAGCATCTGGGTAGATATACTTTAGGGCATGTTTTTGGCCGGCATATATGATGTTTTTAACCTGTAGTACTTTAGTCAACTGCTGGTCTACATCTACAATGTGTACTTCGAAACCGCTCCCTGACTTACTGATGGAGCTTACGAGGTGATGTGTTAACAGCCGTTCTCCTCCGACAAAGTCCTTCATTTTATCTATAAAATAGTAGTTGCCCTGAGGTGGAGAGAAAAGCTCAACTATTTCACTATAGTATGGTCTGCATGCAAAGTAGTGAATGCCTGCCAAAGCTGAGATTTGTTGTGAGCCTGCACCATAGTCATCTTTCATGTGGTAATTTATACCTCGGATGAACTCTTCGTCCACCGGCATTTTTTCTTTAATGAAGTCAAGGAAAGATATATTGTTGAGATAATGAGAGTCAGTGTTTACCAATCGGCTTGGGAGGAGCATTTTTCCTGCATAGGGCTGCGTAAGGTCGATCAGTTGTTTTTTTTGTTCCAGGCTTGGTATTACTTCGCTCCTGAATGAGCCATTGCTGTAGCATTGGTTTTTACGCCTGTGTTTAATATGATATTGCTGGTCTTTGAAGCTCCAGCTTTCACTCCATGGCAAAAGCTCTATGATATTTAACTCTTTCAGTAGGGCGAGGACTTCGGCGCCATAATTTTGTGGGTACGAGTACTCATAATGAGCCCCTTGTGAAAACATACTTTGGTTGTACGAGCTTGCAGAGGAACTTCCTCCAAGTCCATTAGATAGCTCACAAAGCAAAAAATCATGGTCTTTTAATTTGCAGGCTGCGGCCATGCCTGCAATGCCCCCACCCACAATCAATGTTTCTACAGGGGATATTCTTTGAATAGGAAAATTTCGGCTTTTCAACAAAAGGTGACCCGTTGCTGCATCAGAGTCTACCTGGATATCATAGCTTTTGTCAGTTGCCAGCCAGTTACATGACTTGAGTAGAATGGGCAAAGTAAGCAGGGATGTGGCTTTTACAAACGCTCTTCGATTCATAGTTACTGCAAAATTACAGTTTTGACGTAAGGATTTGTCCTGGCTTTCCATATGAAGCCATCAAGGATATAATGAGTGACCTGTGGGACTGAAAGCATGGCCAGCGCCAGTGCCTGCATCAGCGAAGTTTGGATGGCGGGAAATGGATAGGAAAATAGTTGTGAGAAAAAAGACTCATTCTCGCGAAAAAGGAACATGTCCCATAAATATTCTTCTCCAATGGCCAGAACAAATATTACCGATATCATCAGGCAAATGTTTATAACTACTCTATAGCAGGTAACTTTAGATTTAAGCTGTTTTTTGCCCTCAACATAAAAGAAGATGAGCGCCATGTAAGGTACCCCGTGTGCAACCACATTGGTTAGTGAAAATGCCAGGTCAGAGTTGAAGTAAATAATACCCAGATACCAGTTGCCTGCCGTGGTCATAACCCAAAGCACTTTACCCCATGGAAAGCGGAGATTATGCTTTTGGTGAATACTGATTTCTTCATATAGCCAGTATGCCAATATTCCAAAGTATAAGAGTGTACCTGTTTGGTTAATTATGGATAAAACAGAGTCACTCCACAATGGAATATTATTTAGAAACTCACGAACATTTAAGAAGTCTCCATCTATAAACCAGTTAAAGTGTCTGTCGTGGTTAAGGTGCCAGTAAAATACCGGGTAGAGCATACCTATGTAAATAGCGGTTTTGTCGGATATTCGTTTTTTTAAATTAATGAAGCCATATTTAGCCCGGTAGATCTGCATAAAACCATATTGCTGTTTAAGGAAGTGGTAAACTGCAAGGTAGGCTAATATTGTCCAGAATAGTGCAGTGGAAAAGAATGCTAGTGCAAAGAAAATGAGCAGCCCTGCCAAAGGAGCGCTTATCAGTAGTTTTTTATGAGTTTGAAATTCCTCTTTGTCCAGGTAAGTCCTGAAAAGAGTACTCCAAACATGCGTAACGTCAATGCCAAGAATTATTAGCACCCAGAACCATAGTGGCATATTTTGTTGAAGAATACTCTCCGGCAGGAGGAAACAGATTAGCCATGTAAGCCAAACCGGCAGACTCAGCAGCCAAATATCTACTGATTTATTGAAAATCCAGATTTTCCCCATAGGCTAAAAAGTCCATGTGCCCGACTTGTAATACTCATGGATGACGGGCTTTTTCAAAGTATTAATCTCAAACGAGTCCATACGAACCGGAGGTTTGCCAAATGACATGATCATCTGCATACCCTCATGGTTTAACCACCGGGTATCTATATCTTCAAAGGTACATTGACCGGCTTTTTTGTTTAATTCGTGATGAGAAATCCCTTTCGCCCCAATTATCCACCCCCATTCACCAATGGTGAGTACCTGGTTATGCAGAGGCAAAGCACTGAAGCCTGCAGCTTCGACAGTATGTTGTATGGTATAAAAAGCCACTGTTGCAAGGTAGGGGCTTCCTGCCTGCGTAACAAGTAGACCATTATTTTTCAAGGCTCCACCACACAGTTTGTAAAACTCCACAGTGTAGTACTGACTAAGCTCAATATCTACAGGATCAGGAACATCTACAAATATGACGTCATATTGCGCGGAGTCCGTAGCGAGCAGGCGGAATACTTCACCATTTTCTATTACTAACTTGTTGCTCTGCAGAGCATTTTCGTTAAGGTTGGTAAACCATTTTTGCTTTGAGGAAATATTTAAAAGGGCTGTATCGATGGGGGCGAGCACAATTTGCTCAACTGTTCTGTGTTTAAGGATTTCTTTTATTAATAGACCATTTTCACCTCCAACGACTAATATTTTTTTTGGAAAAGGACTTATTTTCATAGCAGGGTGCACCATGGGCTCATAGTAAAGGCTATAATCTATGGAACTGAACTGGTTGATGTTATCATAGTAAAACCATTCATTTCCCTTCCAGGTGGTTATATCAATTTGATGATATGGGGTTTGGGCTGAGTAAAGGACCTTATCATAATATTTCTTTTGACTTTTATACATCCTGTAGTCGTCAGGAATCCGGACATATACAAATACCATCAAGAGAGAGAGGGCCAACCATAAAGCTGATTTTTTCCAGTGCCGGTAAAGAGGATCAAATAAAAGGTACAGGGCGGCAATGGGTAGGGCAAGCCAGGCGAATGAAGCGGTAAGGCCAATCCAAAAGCCAAGCGCTGATGTCAAAGATATGAATACTGGTGAAAAAGGAAGTGCTCTGGATTTTATGAAAATTGCCAACGAAGCAGCCAGACAAGAAAGCATGAAATATGATAAAATGTTAACCCAGTCAATGTATCCGTAAAGCGAGAATATCAAATTTGAGCCGTAAAGTGCTATGGAAAGGAACAGAAAACCAACTATAAGAGCCGGTATGCCTTGAGTCTGGATATATTTTACGGATAAGAGGAATGCTGATAGGAAAATAATAAATACAGGTATCCAATCAGCTAGTTTGTATTCATAGAAATAGTTCAGTAGGTGAATTTGTTGTCGTAAGGTGGTCCCCAGCAGCAAGGCTGCAAAAAGATAGCATGCAGGTATGCCAACTGCCCGAAATGTCATACTTCTACATTTTTACGCTCTTTGTATTCATTCAGCATAATCAGAAATTTGTCATACATATCCGTATTGCAACTGCTCAGCTCGATATAGGTTTTGTTTTCTTCAGGAAAGGTATGAATGGCAAAATGGCTTTCTGATAACAGCCAGAGACAGGTATAACCCTGAGGGCTGAAGTGGTGCTCCATAAAATTGAGGAGGCCAAAGCCAGAGGCCGTCAGTATTTGCTCAAAATCCTTCTTTAGGCTTTCAGGATTTACATCTTTGATCCAACAGGAATAGTTATCAATCTTAGCTTCCAAAAATGTCCTTCTTCATGTATGTTAACTAACAAATCAAAAACAAAAATATAATATTTTTTGGATAATCTATAGCTGAATTCTTTCGAGGTTTCAAATAAAAGAGCAGCAGGTGAGTGACCTGCTGCTCTTTTGGCTAAAGTTTACAATGTTATTATTTCATCCACGCTTTCATCATCCAGAGCGTTTTTTCCTGCTCATCAATGAAGTCAGACATCAGGTCTTCAGTTCCGTCATCGCTGGCTTCAACCGCCATTTCTTTTATTTCCCTTTCCAGGTCAAGGATGTTCTTCAAATCATCGATGATGGAAGAAACGGCGCCTTCACCATCGTGGATATTCTTTTTTGCTTTAATTGTAGACGCTTCAATATAGTCGTCAAAAGAATGGAGGGGTTTTCCTTCAATGGTAAGGATTCGTTCGGCAATGTCATCAATTTTCTGAGCAGAGTCCGTATATAATTCTTCAAATTTATCGTGCAATTGAAAAAAATGTTTACCCTGTATATTCCAGTGAAACCCTCTCAGGTTTTGGTAATAAATCTGGTAATCAGCGAGTAGAACATTCAATTTGTCAATAATTTTGTCGTTTTTCATTACGTATTGTTTGTTTTATTTAATCTTCATATTCATTAACGTAAAGGTGCCATTAAATGATTAGCAAATCAAATTGATTGTGATTATGCAATCATAAGCCTTTTCTATTCTTTTTACATTTCTTGCCACTTCTATAACCTAAACTTAAATTCTTAGCAGTTTTGGTCTATATTTGATATAAAAGTTAGTCAAACAGAAATGGATACCAATATTTCGGCATTTGGTGAAGTACTGATCTTCATAATAGGCGGGTTGCTTTTTATTATTGGAGGCTTGGTTACTTCCTGGATCATAAGGCCTGACCGTCCTAATGATGAAAAGCTTGAAACCTATGAAAGCGGTGAACAACCTCTGAGTTCGGCTTGGGCACGTTTTAATATCCGGTTTTACATTATCGCATTGCTCTTTGTATTGTTTGAGGTAGAGATTGTTTTTCTATTTCCATGGGCAACTGTATTCGGGAGGGCTGAATTAGTAGATCAAACCGATGGTCTTTGGGGCTGGTTTGCTTTAATAGAAATGGTGGTATTTGTTCTGGTTCTCGCTTTGGGGCTTGCCTGGGCTTGGGCGCGGGGCTATTTGGAGTGGCCCAAAACCGATCAAAAGGAAGCGGCCAGCTATAACTCGCCTGTACCTAAAGAACTTTACGAGAATATAAACAGAAAATATAGCCGGAATCAGAATTTGTGACAATTAGAACTTTATGGGCTTACTAGATAAAAAATTTAATAGTGGAGGCGTGATTATCACCAAGGTTGATGACCTTATCAACTGGGCAAGGTTATCTTCCATGTTTCCCATGACCTTTGGTATCGCCTGCTGTGCTATTGAATTTATGACTACAGGTACATCAGTATATGACATGGACAGGCTTGGCATGGCCCCAAGAGCTTCTCCAAGGCAGTCCGATGTTATGATTGTGGCAGGAACGGTAACATTCAAAATGGCTGACCGGATCAGAAGGCTGTATGAGCAAATGTCCGAGCCCAGGTATGTCATATCAATGGGTTCATGCTCTAATTGTGGAGGGCCATACTGGGAACATGGTTATCATGTGGTAAAAGGGGTTGACAGAATTATTCCTGTGGATGTTTATGTGCCAGGCTGTCCGCCAAGACCCGAAGCCCTTATCGGGGGATTTTTAAAACTACAGGAGAAAATAAGAAGTGAATCTTTAATGGCGCCTAAGGCCCTTGAGAGATTAATGAAGAAACAAGAAGCCTGATTATGGAATTAGAAGATATTACATCCATACTCAAAGATAAATTTGGTGATGACATCATTCGGGAAGTTGATGAAAATGCATCTCCACAAGCTATAGTTGTCAGCCCTACAGATATACATCGTGTATGTTTGGAGTTGCATACCAATGAGCGAGCCTATTTCGATATGCTTTCATGCCTGACTGGTCTGGATAATGGTCCGGAAGCAGGTACCATGGAAGTTATTTACAATATGTATTCTGTCCCCTATGAGATCGGATTGATGATCAGGGTTAAGCTAGACAGAAACAAACCGGAGGTAAATACAGTAAGTGACATCTGGAAAACTGCTGACTGGCACGAACGGGAGGCCTATGATATGTACGGGATCAAATTCGTAAATCACCCTGACCTTCGCCGGATTCTGTTGCCGGCAGATTGGGAAGGGTATCCACTGCGTAAGGACTATCAGCATCAGGAGTATTACAGAGGTATTAAAGTAGAATATTAGCGTGGCCAACGAAATACAATATCAATATCAGGAAGATAATCTGATCAAGTCAGAACCCAATAAATACAGGGAGGAAGACCTGAAGTCAGAGGAAATGGTCATCAACCTTGGGCCTCAGCACCCGTCAACCCATGGTGTATTAAGGCTGGAGGTAGTTTATGATGGAGAAATTGTAAGGGATGTTATACCTCATTTAGGCTATCTTCATCGCTGCTTTGAAAAACACGCAGAATCGCTGCCATATAATCAGATTATCCCTTTTGTGGATAGGATGGATTACCTGGCAGCTATGAATTCCGAGCATGTTTACGTAATGGGTGTGGAAAGAATGCTTGGAATAGCAGATAAACTTCCCAAAAGAGTGGAATATATCCGTGTTTTGGTGGCTGAGCTTAACAGGATAGCCTCACATTTTGTAGCGGTTGGTACCTATGCCATGGATATCGGCGCTTTTACACCTTTCTTTTGGCTCATCAGGGATAGAGAACATATTCAGCGTATGCTGGAGTGGGCCAGTGGAGCCAGAATGCTTTACAATTACATTTGGGTTGGAGGTTTGTTTTACGATCTCCCGGTGGGTTTTGAAGAGCGGTGTGCTGAATTTGTAAAATACCTGAAACCAAAATTGGCTGAGTTGGAAGGCTTGGTGATGGAGAACAAGATATTCATAGACAGGACTGCAAATATCGGCGTGCTTCCTTTAGACCTGGCACTTAACTACGGTGTGACTGGCCCGGTGCTACGGGGCTCCGGCCTTCGTTACGACCTTCGAAAAGTAGACGGCTATTCAGTATATCCGGAAATAGATTTTGATATTCCCATAGGAGAGGGCAAGGTAGGTACTATAGGTGATTGCTGGGATAGAACAGATGTGCGTGTAAGGGAAATACACGAGTCATTAAAGATTATTGAGCAGTGCCTTGAAAAACTTACCAAGGAGCATAAAAGAACCCGGGATTTTGATCCTCAGGAGCTTGTGCCCAAGAAAATACGCCCCAAAGCCCAGGATTTTTATATACGTGGAGAGACTCCAAGGGGTGAGCTGGGTTTCTTTTTTAGGGCAGATGGTAAAAGCGATATCCCATTCAGATGTAAAGGCAGGTCTCCCTGCTTTGTAAACCTTTCTATTATTTCCGAGTTATCAAAGGGAAGCCTCATTGCCGATTTAATAGCAGTGTTGGGTTCTATAGATATTGTACTAGGAGAAGTCGATCGTTAATTATGAAAATACTGCCCGCAGGCCAAATTCGTAATATAGATGCATACACCATAAAGAATGAGCCCATTCGTTCCATCGATCTTATGGAGAGGGCGGCAAAGGCATTTACGCGTTGGTTTACCACACGTTTTAGCCCAAAATATCAGGTGACGGTGATCTGTGGAACTGGCAATAATGGGGGGGATGGTTTGGCAGTGGCCCGCATGCTGAATGAGAAGAATTATAAAGTAAGCCTTTATGCGATCAAAAAATCTGCCTCAGCTTCTGATGACTTTAAAATCAATGAAAAACGCCTGGAGGGGCTGATTCATATAAATAAGATAACCAGCCCTGGTGAAGTCCCGGAGTTTAGTACAGGCCACATAGTTATTGATGCTATTTTTGGTTCAGGCTTAAGCCGTGATGTTGAAGGCTTGTATGCTGATGTTATCAGAGCAATGAATAACTCTGGTAACACTATAGTTTCAATAGATATCGCTTCAGGTTTGTTCGCTGACCGACATACTTTTTCCGATATTGTGGTTAAACCGGAGTTTACTGTTTCCTTTCAAATACCCAAACTGGCTTTTTTTATGCCTGAAAATAGTAGGTATGTAGGAGACTGGTATATTGTTGATATTGGGCTGATGCAAGAGGCCATTGAAAAAGAGGCTTCTGATTATTTTATGCTAACTGACGGCTTCGTAAAAAGTGAATTAAAGAAAAGAGAAAAATTTGCCCATAAGGGTACTCATGGACGTGCACTTGTAATGGCAGGAAGCTATGGTAAGATGGGTGCCGCTGTTCTTTGCGCCAAGGCTGCATTACGCACCGGAGTGGGGTTACTTACAATGAATATACCCAGATGTGGCTATAATATTATGCAGTCTGTCGTACCTGAAGCCATGGTACTCCCCGATGAAGGAGACCATTTTCTTACAAGCTATGGAGATGTAAGTAAGTTCGATGCTTTGGGCATTGGGCCAGGGATCGGTCAGGAGCAGGAAACAGTCTATAGCCTGATGCAGGTGGTTCAGGCTTTTGGTAAGCCATTGGTTATAGACGCAGATGGGCTGAACATTATTGCCCAGCATCGGGAAATTCTTGAAGTTCTGCCGTCTAAAACTATTCTGACACCTCACCCGAAGGAATTTGAAAGGCTGGCCGGCAAATGGTCGGATGATTTTGAGCGGCTGGAAAAACTCGTGGCTTTTGCCAGCGAAAACGATGTTATAGTAGTACTTAAGGGGGCTCATACCTCAATAGCCCTGCCCACTGGTGAGGTTTATTTTAATAGTTCGGGAAATCCCGGAATGGCCAGTGGAGGAACCGGTGATGTTTTGACAGGAATGATTACTTCGTTGCTGGCTCAGGGGTATTTGCCGGAATATGCCGCAAAAGTGGGAGTATACCTACATGGTGTGGCAGGTGACCTTGCTGCCGAAGTGACAGGTCAGATAGGGATGATAGCATCGGACTTAATAGATTTTATTCCCGATGCGTACCAAAATATAAGATAATTTTCTTTTTATTTGGTATATGAACAACATATTGATTGTTTCTACGTATTTAACAAGAGGTCTGCAACGAGAGGAGCTCAAAAAAATTGTGAAGGAGAATGATTTGTGGATCGGTTTTTGTTCAATAGTTGATAAAAATTGACACCCGATTGCGCATGAAAATATTTATACTAACTGTACTATCTGCACTTATACTTACTTTTAGCGGAACATCTGTGTTTGCGCAGAATGGGGAAATTGATAGATTCAAAGATTCATCCTTAGAGAAAAAGCTCAACGAAGTGAGGATGTTTCCAAACCCTACGGCTGATTATCTTAGTGTTACGATCAACAACTCAACTCTTGCCGAAACTAGCTTTACAGTTCATAATATTATCGGCAATGTAGTTGATGTACCTGTAGAAATCGTAGGAAAGAATGAATATAGATTAAGAGTTAAAGATTTGGCTCCCGGATACTATCTTTTGGCTATTCGGGATGATCAGGGATACTTTAAAGAAACATACAAATTTTTGAAAAGATAGTTTAAACAGGTTATTGAAATTGAGCCTCTCAAGTAATTGAGGGGCTTTTTTTATATCGAAATATTTACCAGTAACTGTTGCAAACGCTCTGTTTACTATACTGGTCACTAAGCTTACCTTATATAATATGTCAGAACAACAACTCCCAGTTATCTCGGAACAAGCGTAAAACCTGTGGAGTAAA
>NZ_SMLW01000664.1:39529-41075 GCF_009711405.1 Fulvivirga kasyanovii
TCTGAAATTCGGCTTGATCCGTTATCTCTTCAACCGATAAACCAAATAATAACTGCACAAGTACGGAGGGAAGTAACTCGCTAATGAATAAAGCAAAATTCTGTTAATATGTGCTTTCAAGGGAGAGTTATACGGAACAAGCTTAAGCTTAAAACCTGTGGAGTAAATGGATTGGAAAGTAAACAAGTAAAGTGCAACTTGCCCCTGAAAATCAGTAAGCCGCGCTTATGGTTATGTTATACGAGTTTGCCTACTGCGTCTGCAGATTGCTGTTAACACCTGTCTGTCAGCAAAGGAGTGAAAATTTAGGATCTCCCAGAAATTCCGTTTGATCCGTTTATAAAGGGATACTAACGGTAAACTCTGTAAATTCATTTTCCTGACTTTCTACAGCAATGCTGGCTTTAAGTTTATCAACACACATTTTAACAAGGTATAGCCCAAGGCCACTGCCTTTAGACTTGTCCGAACCCCGGAAAAACATTTGAAAGATCATATTTAAATGTGGAGCATGGATTCCAATGCCATTGTCTTTTATCCTTATTTCAAAAATCCCCTCTTTAATACTTGTAGAAATGTGTATATGATGAGGCTCAATGTTTGATGTTTTACGGAATATTAATGCGTTCTCGATAAGGTTCTTTATGATTATGCTTAACAGGTACCGGTCTGAGGTAATGTTGACCACGTTGAGATCGAAGGCGTATTTTGTTTTGAGGCTTTTATCATGAAACTTAATCACATCCCGGATTTCACTTAGTAAGGAAGGAATATCAATTTCATCTTTGCGCGGTTTACTATTGATGATCTCATGAACCTGCGCCAGCTTAGATAATAGTACTTCCATATCCTTAGCTGTATGCTCGATCATATCAAAGTACTTGAGATTGATGTCGTCAGGAGATTCCAGTTTAGCAAGGGAAGTAATACCATTAATTCTGCTGATCGGACCCTTTAAGTCATGGGAGGCTCTATATACAAACGTATCAAGTTCCCCGTTGATCTGTTGAAGCTGTTTGAGGGTGGCCTTAATTTTAGAAGTCCTTTTTTCAACTTTCTTTTCCAGATACATATTTAGCTCGGTCAGCTTCTGGTTCATACTCAATATCTCCTCCTGCGACTCTCTTAGCTGAATGTTT
This sequence comes from Fulvivirga kasyanovii, assembly GCF_009711405.1. Classification (GTDB taxonomy): domain Bacteria; phylum Bacteroidota; class Bacteroidia; order Cytophagales; family Cyclobacteriaceae; genus Fulvivirga; species Fulvivirga kasyanovii. The sequence goes on from NZ_SMLW01000664.1 coordinate 40,669, forward strand.
TTCTTCTGGATATCATCTTTCTGAGTACTGATTTCCTCATTTTTTGCTTTCAGTAAATGGTTTTGCTGTTCAATTTCTTTCTTTTGGGTCATTACCTCATAGGTGCGGTCCGCCACGATCAATTGTAGCTTCTTTCTTTGGGTACGTACTCTAACCGAGTAAGCGATAGTTATGAACCAAACTACAAAACCGGCAAGTGCAGACCATAGCACATAAGCCCAAGCCGTCTTATACCAGGGAGCCAATACCCTGAACTTATAAGTAGCCAGTCTTCCCTCAGTTCCATATATATTCTTCGATTTTACAAAAAAAGTATACTCTCCCGGATCCAGGTTGTTATATTCTTTCTTGGTTTCCGTTGACCAGTTTGACCATCCCCTGTCATTGTTTTCTAAATAATAACTAAA
>NZ_SMLW01000664.1:41322-41872 GCF_009711405.1 Fulvivirga kasyanovii
TATGCTATTATCATCGTAGGTAAGCGTAGGCTGCATATCTTCAGGCTGAACAATGCCTATTCCGGGTATGTCAGAACCTTCTACTTTAACGGGGTAAAAGCCGTGGAATATTGTGGAGTCGCGTACAGCGGCTTTCGATATCACAGTATTAAATGGTAGTGTATAATCCTTTTTAACTTTGGAATCATATCGAAAAAGGCCTTCTGAACCCGCAATCCAGACGATTCCATTTTCGTCAGGGTAAATCGCTAAGATTTCCATTTCGGGAAGTCTTTTAAAGGGTGTCGATTCTCTTAAGTATTCATCGCCGCTTTGATAAAAACGCTCAATGTGCTCGGTTCGGTCTTTTGCGATAACAGAAGCAAAATAGTCCCCATTTGGGGCTTCAGATAAAACTCCAATATTAATAGGCTGTTTAATCAGGCTGGTGTCTTTAAAAAATAAGATTTTTTCACCTTTATCAACCTTATAGAAGCCATTATCGCTGCTAAAAAGTAGATTATTATCTTTTTCAAAAATTGTTATTTTATTTACATCACTAAGTCCATTT
>NZ_SMLW01000448.1:0-758 GCF_009711405.1 Fulvivirga kasyanovii
GACACTACATTAGGGGTCATTACCGTACAGTACCCTGTATATATCCAGATCACTTACATGCGTAAAAATATGCAGGTAAAAATGTTGCATGTCTCCTATGCTGAGACCATAGAATCAATTGATGAGAGGGTGCTTGAACTCGAAAGGAGAACAATATTACAGACCATAAGGCTATTACAGCAAAAACAGGGTGATAGGTTTACTTTAAAGGGGTTAGGCAAATATTACGAGGTGTTCGGTCAGGATTTTGCCCGGTACCTGGACAGGTATATGAAAGATAAGTTAGGTATGATAGCCAGTAAGTGCGAACCGTTTCATTTTTATCTGGCTATGGATTTTTCAACTGTAAGGGCTTCTTTCAATACTTTGTATGAAATGTGCCGTAAGCTGTTTGACCATTTCGAGGACAAGCTTACAGAGGAGTTTAAAACCGAACTCCGGTATTTTAAAGAATATACCCGCTTTGACCGTCCAAAACATTTCTTTGACTTTTATACTGTCATTGACTGGATGGATGGACGTGCCTATGAGGATTATCAGCAATACCTTGGCAAAACTTACGGTTACGGAAGGGAAGAATTTAAAGCCCGGCTGAAATTTTTCCTGCATATCATCAAAAAACAAACTGGCAATAGTGCGTAAAAAAAATTAGCCAAAATGTTCTTATTCAAAATAAATATACAATAACTCTAACTACACAGCTACATCAGGGATAATTCTACAATAACAACAAACAGTACTATGAAAGAGAAAGACGA
>NZ_SMLW01000448.1:1028-6963 GCF_009711405.1 Fulvivirga kasyanovii
AGGGAGGGGCTACAACAACTTTTGCAGGGCGGGAATCAATTGTCCAGCGAAGGCATTGGCGATTATATCAGTGAGAAGGAGGCTCAAAAGCTTTTAGGAAAAAAAACCACATGGTTCTGGTCTATGCGCACCAAGGGGCATTTAAGTTTTACCAAGGTTGGCAACAAGGTTTTTTACCATAAAAAAGACCTGGAGAAGTACATGGAAGATTGTAAAACAGAAGCATTCAGAAGGGGGAAATAATGAAGGATATGGAGAAGCTTACAGAGCAGCAGATACTAGACCGTACTCACTATGGTCTAAACATTTACGCATATGTGCTACGCCAGTATGACAGCGGAACAATATTGTCCCTGTCCGGCAGGGAGTGTGCGCCTGTATCCAACCCGTTTACCGAAGGAAGGGAAAGTTTACAATTGGTTTTCAATGATGGAAAGTTCGTTTTCAAGGGTGGTGATACGGGGGAGCACAACTCTCCTTTTGATTTCGCTGCTATGCACTTTCAGTTAGAGGGGCAGGAACTGTTAAGAGCTATTGATAAGGCTTTGGACTTAAAGCTGGTTCCTACTGTAGAGCTACCTACTGTTAAGAAACAGCACAACATTACCAATCCGGTATTCAACTATTTCAAAAAGCCTATAGCCAATATCACGCCTTATCGGGAGGTGCGTTTACTGGACGTTTTCAGGGTTGTTCGGGGGAGCTACTTTAGAAAACCTACGGAGTTCGTTCGCTCTATACTTCATGATGCACCCAAGGCAAGAAAGTTTAAGGCGGCCTCTTTCGATTATGTCACTTTTTCAGGGGTATTCTCTACAAGGAGCAACAATAACCTTCTTAGTCATTCGGGGCTTGTAGCGCTGGACTTTGACCATTTGAAGCAGACACAGGTGCAAAAGTTAAAGGAACAGCTATTGAAGGATGAATATTTTGAAACGCAGTTGCTGTTCACCTCTCCTTCTGGCAGGGGCGTGAAGTGGGTAATTAATATCGACCTCAATGGCATGTCACATTACGATTACGTTAGCAGTGTAATCAGCTATACCAAGGCTACTTACAATGTTGAAGTGGATGCGGCTGGCAAGGACGTATCACGGGCTTGCTACCTGCCATACGATCCCGAGGCATATATTAACCCGAAATACTTTTTGTGATGAGGAAGAAGAAGTTTGACCCTGAAAAATGGGGAAATAAGGACAAGAAAGGCACTCAAAAAACGGTAAACACAAGTGGTAAACCGACAGTTTACATGTTTTCTTCTAATGTTGACAATTGTTTTCAAGCCGAAAACATTCTGTCTACAAATGTTTTAAAGGAGGTAAACGAGCTTTTACAAAAAGTAGAAGAGGCTAAAGCTGACCTCACAAGTACTTATGAGGCTTGGCTACAAATAGGTTTTGCTTTATCTCATGCTTTCGGTGAGAATGGCAGGGAGTTTTATCATAGGTTCAGCCAGTTTCACCCTGAGTATGATCAGGCGGCTTGCAACAGGCAGTTTGATCATTGTTTGCGTTCCAACAAACAACGTATTACGGTCAATACATTATTTTATCTGGCTGCTAAAGCTGGCATTCAAGTCACGACAAAGAAGAGTTACAAGCAGGAACCAGTAAAGCCGGACTCATTGCCGGATGAGGTTTTTCGAAATCTCCCGTCTATATTGGAGAGGGCATGTGCGGCAGCTACTTCCCACGAGGAAAGGGATGTCATTCTTTTAGGTTCCCTGGGGGTATTAAGTAGTTGTATCCCTAACTGGTCTGGCCTCTATTCGGGCGGCAGGGTTTACCCCAATTTGTATTTGTTCGTATTTGCTGAAGCTTCTGCCGGCAAGGGTATGCTCAATTATTGCCGCAGGATCGTTTACCCTATCCATAAGGCATTAAGGGAAGAATCAGCGGAGTTAAAACGGGTATATCAGCAGGAGAAGGCGGCTTATCTTTCTGCCAAGAAGGGGGCTAATGTGGAGCCGCCAGAGGTTCCTCCCCAAAAGCTTTTGTTTATTCCTGCTAACAATAGTGCTACGGGAGCTTTTCAGTTGCTTGATGAAAATGATGGGTGCGGGTTGATCTTTGAAACAGAGGGTGACACGCTGGCCAATACTTTTAAAACTGAATATGGCAATTACAGCGATAATCTGAGGAAGGCTTTCCACCATGAGCCTGCATCTTACTACCGCAGGGGTGGCAATGAATACGTGGAGATCGAAAAACCTAAATTATCTACTGTCCTTTCGGGCACACCCCGGCAAATCTCTAACCTTATTCCTGATGCTGAAAACGGACTTTTCAGCCGCTTTTTGTATTTCAATATGTCCATGAATGCAAAATGGAAGGATGTATTTGCCAGGGATGGTAAAACAGGGCTTGAAGAATACTTTGATGCTATTGGAGCAAGTTTTTTTCAATTGCACCAAACGTTAAAGTTATTGCCGCCTACTTCCTTTGAGTTCTCCCAAGTGCAGGCTCGTGATTTTAACCACGTGTTTGGTGAGTGGAGTGAGGAATATGTGGATAAAAAAGGTTTGGTCGCTACTATTCGCAGGCTGGCTTTATCTACTTTTCGCATAGCTATGGTTTTTACTGCCTTACGGGTAAAATGGGAAGGTAGCCCTGCTCCCGTTGTGATTTGTAACGATGACGACTACCAGGCGGCTATGGGAATAGCTAAAACCTTGCTTACCCATGCTATCTATGCATACCACGAGCTTATGCCCTATGGAAATACCGTTACTTCGAAAGGCCGCAAGCAGCAGTTCTTTGATGAGCTGCCTTTTGAATTTTCAAGACAGGTTTATGTAGATGTGGCCAATAACCTTAATATCCCGGTAAAAACGGCTGAAAGGCATATCAGGGATTTTACTGAAAAGGGTATGTTGCTCAAACCTATGCACAACCAATATGCTAAAACGGCCTGATACCGGCCGTTTTAGTCCTTTTACTTGCTATTTATACCCTTCATTCAGCCTGTCCATGTGTTTATCCAGATGGTGATTTGTCACTTTCGCGTATATCTCTGTAGTCTTTATGGAGGAATGCCCCAAAAGCTTACTTACGATGTGCAGTGGAGCATCATTGTCCAGCGTAATGGTAGTAGCAAAAGTATGCCGTGCCATGTGGTGGGTCATCTTTTTGCTTATACCGGATAGGTCGGCTATGGTCTTTAGGTACAGATTGATTTTAACATTACTGTACCGGGGCAATAAATAACCCGTAATTTCCCTTTCTTTATTGTCGTACTTTTCTAATAGCTCCATAGCTGGCTTGAGTATGGGAACCAATAAAGGCTCTTTTGTCTTTTCCTGAGCGATACGAAAACACCACTCCTCTTTGCTGTTCTGTACAATGTCTTTCTTTTTTAAAGCCATAGCGTCAGAGTATCGAAGCCCGGTATAAACAGAAAATAGAAATATATCCCTGACACGTTGCAGGCTTTCATTGCCATGAAAGTTGTGGTTTGCTAATTTCTCTATTTCCTTCTGTGTCAGAAAATCAGGGTACCTCTTTTCGCTTTTTAATTGAAAGTGTTCATAAGGCCATTTTGAAACAAGGTTTTCTTTATGGGCTATAGAGAGTACTTTTTTTAACCGGGTATGGTTCTTATTGGCACTGTTACGTCCCATAGGCTTGTTATATTGCTGGCTAGGGGTGATAAGCATGTAGTGGTCAAATTCTTTGATGAACGTATAGTCTATATGTTCTAACAATATATCTGCCTGCCTTCTGCTACCTAAAAAGCCTTCTAAATGGCCTAATGTGGTATGATAGGATTTTAGGGTATTGGAGGCAAGCTCCCCGGCTGCTTTTATTGAATCATAATAGCACCGGAAATACTCAAGCAAATACCGCTTTTGTTGGTGGCTACCCGTATATATATCTTTTACAAGTTTTGCACTTACGCGCTTGCCGGCATAAACAAGGTCACGCTTGATTTTGCGTATTTCGTTATCTATAAACAAGAGCTCTTCGTTTATGGAAGGGTTGCGCCTGACCTGCTGGGCGGCACTGTCCCACCGGTCTTTGTCTATAATATGGTCGGTGGCTATTTCCGCCTTTTTTCGGTTGATAATAAGCCGGATAAATATTTTGCCCTTCCCGGGGTTGTCCTTGATAGGGTTAAGGACGAATTTAAGTGAAAACGATTCTTTCATTCCAACTGAAACATTTAGTTTTTAAACTGAACAATAGTTGAAACAAATAACGAAAAAACGCGGTGAAAGTTGGGGTGAAATGAAACAAAAGGCTTTAAAAAAAGCCTTTTGAAACGTTTCGAAAGCACCTGAAAGTGCTACTGTAGCCCGTAGGGGAATCGAACCCCTGTTACCAGGATGAAAACCTGGCGTCCTAACCCCTAGACGAACGGGCCATTTTTGAAATGGTGATGCAAAGATATATTCCCGGTTTTTAAATGCAAACCCTTGGCCGAAAATTTTTAAAAAATTTTTTAACGATTTTTAAAACAGCTATTTAATTGGTTTTAGATTAACCGTATTGTATTTTTGCCCGCGAAATATAACAGTAACTATAACCCACCTAATAATGACTAAAGTTGCAATAAACGGTTTTGGAAGAATAGGCCGATTGGCTTTCAAATCATTACTGCAAAAGGACAATGTTGAAGTAGTAGCCATCAATGATCTTACTGACATCGCTACGCTTGCCCACCTGCTTAAGTATGACTCTATCCACGGTAGATTTGACGGCACCGTTGAAACTACAAAAGACGGACTTAAGGTAAATGGCAAAGACATTAAAGTTTTAGCAGAAAGGGACCCCGCTCAATTGCCATGGGGAGACATGAAGGTAGATATCGTACTTGAATCTACAGGAAGATTTGTTGACGAAGAAGGTTCTAAAAAACATATAACAGCCGGAGCAAAGAAAGTAGTAATATCAGCTCCCGCAAAAGGAAACATCCCAACCGTTGTACTTGGGGTAAATGACGACATTATCACCGGCAGCGAAGAAGTGCTTTCAAACGCTTCTTGTACTACCAACTGCCTGGCTCCCGTAGCAAAGGTATTGAACGACAACTTTGGTCTGGAAAGTGGATTTATTACAACTATCCACGCTTACACCTCAGACCAAAGCTTGCAGGACGGACCTCACAAAGACCTGAGAAGAGCAAGAGCTGCTGCAATCAATATCGTACCTACTACAACAGGTGCTGCCAAAGCAGTGGGTTTGGTACTTCCTGAACTTAAAGGAAAACTGGATGGTAACGCAGTACGAGTACCAACTCCAACCGGTTCTTTAACTGACCTTGTTTGCACTTTGAGCAAAGAAGTATCTGCCGAAGAGATCAACGCTGCTATGAAAGCTGCTGCCGAAGGACCAATGAAAGGTATTCTGGAGTACACTGAAGATCCTATTGTTTCTACAGACATCATCGGAAATCCTCACTCTTCAATCTTTGATTCACAAATGACTTCTGCTAATGGTAAATTAGTGAAAGTTGTGAGCTGGTACGATAATGAAGCAGGATACTCTAACAGGGTAGCTGATTTAATTGAAAGACTTGGCAAATAAAAAGCCATCACTTTATAAAAAGGCCTGGAACCAATTTTGGTCTCAGGCCTTTTACTTTTAAGAGCTTGTTAATCTGCCAACCTGTATATAACTGCTTTTTCCCCTACCTCTCTCCCAATGCTATTAAGTTAGGGCCGGAATGTATTCATATGTGGTATCGATTAAGTAAATAAGCGAATTAAAAAACGTACATTCCTATCTCCATATGCTCACATGTGTGCCAACGTAGAGTTCTATTCTATAGCATGTCTATAGCATGGCTTTCCTATGGCACATATTTGCTTTTCGTTTTTCTATAAATATTATGTCCTTACAGGACATTAGGCTGTCTTTGTCATTAATTACGAATTCCTTCTACGGCGATAATCCCGTAGGGATATAATATTTGTAGGAATAGCCATTTAGATCAG
>NZ_SMLW01000448.1:7136-10913 GCF_009711405.1 Fulvivirga kasyanovii
TAATTACTCCCTGGAATTTGCCCCCAGATCCAGACCCCACGTTATGCCCACGACTCCATTTGAGACTCCGATGCATCAAGGTTATGATAAACCTTCTGCACATCATCATCATCTTCCAGGGCATCAATTAATTTCATTACCTTTTCGAATTGCTCATCGTCTAACGAAACTGTAGTAGAGGGTATACGCTGTAGTTCTGCCGTTTCAGCCTCCAAACCAAGCTCATCCAGCTTAGACTGCATATTTCCAAAATCTTCCATGGCACAGGTTACTTCAATATAACCCTCGTTGAAAACCGCATCTTCTGCCCCACCATCTATCAATTCCAGGGTAAGGTCATCCTTATCCATGTTTTCCGTCTGCTTAATCAGAAATATACCCTTCCGCTCAAACATATAATCTACCGAGCCATTCACTCCCAGGCTCCCGCCATATTTGGTGAAAAGCGATCTGACACTGGCCACAGTACGGTTTAAATTGTCAGTGGCGCACTCTACAAATACGGCAACCCCAAACGGGGCATATCCCTCATAAGTAAGCTCTTCATAGTTAGCCCCATCATCGCTGGATTTCTTAATGGCCCGCTCAATATTCTCCTTGGGCATATTCTGGCCTTTGGCATTCTGGATTGCCAGACGCAACCTCGGGTTAGCTTCAGGGTCTGATCCCCCCTCCTTCACCGCCACAGAGATTTCTTTTATGAGCTTAGTAAATATCTTGCCTCGTTTGGCATCCAAGGCTCCTTTTTTTCGCTTAATAGTTGACCATTTGCTATGTCCTGACATAAATTCTTCTCCTTATCTCAACAAGTTAAACTAATTTCGGGCTGCCAGATGGTGCTTATACCAGATGTTCAGAATCACTCCGGCCAAAACCACCAGCATACCGATGTAAGTCATAAAGTTAAAATTTTCTTCAAATATCACCCAACCAAAGGCCAGCGCATAGATGATGTTGATGTATTTCAGGCTTGCAACTTTCGACAATTCTTCCGCCTGGTATGCCTTGGTCATAAAGTATTGCGCGACCTGGGTAAGTACACCGATCAACAGAAGCAACAGCCACTCCCACCCCTCAGGTTTGACCCAATCAAAGGCAGAAATAGTACCTGTAACCGGTAAAGTTACCAATGGAAAATAGAATACAATCACCAGCGGATGCTCACCGGTATTAAGCTTACGGATAAAATTATAGGCCAAGCCTGAAAATAAGGCCGCCACTATGCCAATACCCAGGTAAAAAGGCGTGATTCTTGGGTCAAACCCCTGGATTATGATAATCCCGGCAAAAGCCACCAAAAAGAACAGCCATTGAAGAGGCTTCACTTTTTCCCTTACAATGAAAATCCCAAGAATAGAAGTAAAAATCGGGGACAGGAACTGAATGGTAACTGCAGACGCCAGGGGTATAGCCTGGATGGTGGCAAAGTACAGGATAAGGGCCACCGCACCGCTGGCACCTCGCATAAGCAGGATCTTCTTGTTTTTACCCCAGATATTAACGCCACTTGCCTTCAAAAAAATATAGCTTAATATCAGTGATACTACCGATCTGAAAAACACGACCTCAACAGCAGGTATCCCGGGCACCATTTTAACGAACACATTCATCAGGGCAAAGAAAAACCCTGCTATTACCATATATCTGACCCCCTTCGTAAACATGGTTGCAAATAAGAGGCAAAAGAGTGAGAAAGGAAATTATATTTGTAAGTTGTGACAGAAACTGCCTCATAGGCCATGCTCAACATCAACCTTAGCAAACAATAATTATGCACCCGGAACTCTTTAAAATTCCCATACCAAACTTCCTTGAAGGACTTTTCGGCGAATACTTCACCATATATTCGTATGGATTCTTTATTGTCATTGGAGCGATCTCAGGGGTTTCATATGTAGCTTATGAAAGCAAAAAATCTTTCAACCTTTCATTTGATAAGATCAACACCCTGTTTCTGCTTCTGTTAATCGCAGCAATAGTCGGAGGAAAAGCCTTTTTGTTTTTTGAGAAACCAGCCTACTATCTGGATCATCCTTCTGCACTTTTAACAGGTAACGGTTTTGTTTTTTATGGTTCTCTCCTCTTTACGATCCCTACCATGCTCATTTTCTTTAAAAAGAACAAGCTACCGGTATTACCCATGCTGGACATCATGGCTATCACCACATGTATTGTTCATTTTTTCGGAAGGATAGGTTGCTTTATGGCAGGCTGCTGCCACGGCATTGAATGGCATGGCCCCTTATCTGTAATATACTCCGACCCGGCCTGCCAGGCACCTCTGCATACCCCTATGCACCCTACGCAGCTTTACAGCGCATCTATGATCCTGGTTATACTCGTGGTATTGTTAGTGATCAAAAAGCATAAAAGGTTTAACGGACAATTGTTCCTGTCATACCTCATGCTTTACGCCGCAGGGAGGTCAATTATTGAGATTTTCAGAGGAGATATTAGCCGGGGCTATGTTATTGACAATTTTATATCACACTCCCAGTTTATCTCTATTCTGGTATTTTTAGCTGCACTGTTTTTTTATTTTAAGATCAAAAACTATAAAAAAACGACAACTTAAGAATTTCCTTTATGTCGGATTCGTTAACTTTACTATCTGCTGTATAACCAGTTGAAGCAATAGTATGCTCGATTATTACAAGATATTAGGCATTCCACAAGGTGCTGACTACACCGTAGTTAAGTCTGCTTACAAAAAACTGGCGCTTAAATACCATCCGGACAAAAATCCCGGTAACAAGGCTGCAGAAGAATTCTTTAAAGTGATCAATGAGGCTCATCAACTATTGTCAAAGCCTGAACAAAAGGCCCAGTACGACCTTTTATTACAATATTATTATCAGCAATACAGCACCAGCCATAAACCTGCTCCCAAAGAATTCAGAAAAAACAATCGTCCAAAAACCGAGAGAAGTATATATGACCGGTACGGAAAGCAAAGTTGGAGAAATATTCCCAACTACAAAACAGCCCCAAGTTACCGGGTGGATCGAAATTACTTCAAAATACAGTTCATCACCCTCACAGCAGTAGCTATTGTATCTATTTTCATCATTGGAATATCGAAGTACAATCAATATACAAAAGAAGTTGAGGCGGCCGAACTCAAGGCAAAAAATGATAAGATACTTGCCTCCGCAATAAGCCTGTATGACGATGGCCAGTATCGAGAAGCACTAACAACAGTTGAAAAACTGATCCACCAAAACCCAATAGAGCCCCAGTTTTATCGTGAGAAAGAAAAAATGGTAGCAAGCCTTACAAACCTTACTACCCAGTTGTACCGGAAGGCTGACTATAACACTGCCATAAAAAACCTTGAAGTGCTTCGTGAGTATCAATCTCCGATGAGGCTGACAACATGGAAAATGATTGCAGATTGCAACCTCCATCTAAAACAATTTAAAAGAGCAATACATGCACTAGAGTATATTCTGATCAGGGACAAAAACAATATTGAACTCATTATTGAGATTGGAGATATCTATTACAACAACCTAAAAAACAATGATAAGGCTTTGGAATACTATACTGAAGCCAAGTTTTTATTTAAACAGTTTCAGAGCGCGGCTTACGGTGAAGCTTTTGAATTAATAATGCCGGCAGAAAAGACTCCAGAAATTTATTACAATCTGTTTATCAAACGGGCGGAAGCTAACAAGTCGCTGGGTGATTATGAAGAAGCGGTCACCGACTATAATTGGGCCATTTTCCTTCGGCCCGGCAAGAACCAAAGCTATTTTTACAGGGGAAATTGCTATA
>NZ_SMLW01000185.1:0-462 GCF_009711405.1 Fulvivirga kasyanovii
ATCTCCTTTTAAGGCATTTCAAAGTTGTTTAAAAATATGATAATATCCTAATAAAGCATATTATTATCTGTCCTGGATTTGCTTTTCTTCTTTATTTTTGATCTGAGAACCAAAAACAAACTAATGGCGAAACCTATTTACAACAGGATAAAAGCAGTTTTGGCAGAACGTGGCAAAACAAACAACTGGTTAGCTGAAGAAATAGATATGAACACCAACACGATTTCAAAGTGGTGTAGAAATGATATGCAGCCAAGAATTGAAAGTTTGTTTCAAGTGGCTAAAGCCCTTGACGTTGATGTGAGAGAGCTGTTAGTGTCCACTAAGGGTAAGTAAATTTTAATACCAGTTGTTGTTTATACTGACCGATCCTGGTCCGTTCAATTATTGAATATAGTATAGAAAATGGCGAAATACATGGTGTGCTGATCCCGAATGGTATATTTTCTTCCGATGTAACAA
>NZ_SMLW01000185.1:656-1705 GCF_009711405.1 Fulvivirga kasyanovii
TATTTCATTTTAGGTCTTAGGATCGCTGCGCTAAACTACGACCAGGTAGGGTGGGTTACAGGTTAATATCCACTTTTCTGTAAAAATCTTGAATTTGTCTAAATGACAATTCTGAGGTGCTTCTATTGCCAATTTCAAAACTTTTAGATTCATAATAAAAGGTTATTGCTTCATAATTGCTCTGCTCTATTGCCAAACCAATATCAATTTCTAATATCATATTATTGTTGCTATCAAAAAACCTTATGTCATCGTAATTAATTTCAACTTTAGAAAAGGTGAATTGTTTTTTGCTGAATCTAATATTTAATATACTTCGATCCACTGTTAAAGTATTCTCTCCCCTGGTCGTAGCGTCCGCTACGGACCCGTATGTTCTTGAGGTCCGCTCAATTATTGAATATAACACAAAGGCATACTATTATCAAGGCCACATTTCGCATATCTACAAGTGGATACGAGCTGCAAGCTCGCACTAGCATGAGAGGGAGTTTTTACTCACCAAAAATATCCTTTATATTTTGCTGACTTAAGCCTTCCAAATAGAAGGATTTCAAATTATTATCCGAATCGATTCCGATATAAAGCCCTCCTGATGCTTTATAATAATCCAATCCATCATTGTCGTCACCGAAAGCAAAACATACAGAGCTGGTGGAAGTTCGAGCAATTTTAGTTAATAGTTTCTTACGTACCCCTTTAGCTTTAAGGTCATCAATAAAAAACCCATTATTTTGACTATTTAAGATATTAATTCGATAACTATCTGTGAATATAACTGCATTGTTGTTTATTGAAACAACTGTTATCTCAAACAAGTCTCCAACATGGCTATCAAAACGAAATTCTACAAAATTGCCTCTTTCAAAATTATCAAATTTAATTACACTTGGAGGCATTTCGTAGTTGCGTAATTTTATATTGAGGGGTATACGTGATATGCTATCATAAAATTCTAATTTCAGGTTAGGCTCACTTTCCAATCTTTTAACACTTATTTTTATCATATTTTTCCTACTGAAAGTGTTTTACCGCTGGTAATTCTCCCC
>NZ_SMLW01000111.1 GCF_009711405.1 Fulvivirga kasyanovii
TGATCATGAGCGTCAGCACCGTACCGTTAAAAATAGTTGTTTCGTACGTGGAGAGGTGATCGAATACAAGGCGCATTACGGCTTCGTACATGCTGCGGAAGGCAGAATGGTGATCAGTGACGAAATCTATAATGTGAACAATCGCCCATGTTTCAAAATAGATGTATATGGTAAATCCATAGGAATGTTTGATCTCTTTTTACGCATCAGGGACAACTGGGGCACTTACCTCGATACCGGAGCGATAGTGACGCAGAAGTTCTATAGGGTAATAGAGGAGGGGAAATACCGTAAAAATGAAATTGTTGAATTCGATCATAGTGCCCAGGAGGCGAAGGTGAAGACTTTTGACAACAAAAAGCAAAAATGGAGACCTATTGAAACCTTTGATGTGCCTGCCAATGTACAGGACCTTGTCAGTGGCTATTATTATATCCGGACGCTGCAGTTTGATAAACTCAAAGAAGGGGACATAATAGAGGTTGATGCATTCTTTGATGATGAGGTTTACGATTTTAAGATCAGGTTTGTGGGCAGGGAAAATGTGAAAACCAAGCTCGGGCTGATCAAATCCATTGTACTTTCACCAATTATGCCGGAGAATAGCCTTTTTGACGGCGAAAATTCTGTTAAAGTTTGGATCTCCGATGATCGCAATAAAGTGCCTCTGAAAATTAAGGCTGAGATGTTTGTGGGAGCTGTCGAAATAGACATTACCAAATATGAAAAAGGTCTTGATTAAGGAATTGTTAAGATATCTTTATCAACTTTTTAAT
>NZ_SMLW01000290.1 GCF_009711405.1 Fulvivirga kasyanovii
TGGGCAAGACTGATACAGAACTTGACAAAGGTATTGTGAACAAAGTGATCTCTATTAAAAAGCTTCCCAAAGCAGATTTCCACTGTATTATGTACTACTTGAATGGACTTATTCAGCATACTAAAAGAAGACAGACCTATTCATGAAAATGTTATATATTATAAGTGTAATTTTAGTTACATATGGCATATGGTGCATCATAGCTGCTTTCTTAAATCGAAGAATACAAGTTCAATTATTCTTTAATGAAGAAGTTCTTCCAAAAAAAATTTTGGGATCCAACTACAATAGAGTTATGAATTTTTTCTATGGAATAATCTTCATCTCCTTTGGCATGTTAGTTTTATATAATTCATCTGGTTTCTGATAGCAAAGCACCTTCAGAATAAGTTCTTTCCGATATTAGGACGCCTTGTTCATCATATATTTTCCAAACACCATCAAACTTGCCTTCCTTATATTCCCCTTCCTGCTCAATGGCTCCATTCTCATGATAATACTTCGCTTTACCCGTTAATTTCCCTTCCTTCCAATAAAGTTCGCTCATCAATTCTCCATTCTCATGGTAAGTTAAAAACTTACCTGTTTCCAAACCATTTGAGTATTGTCCCCTTTGCATTAGATGCCCACTTGAATAGTAAGAGGTAAATTCGCCTTCCTTTTTTCCATTCTTCCATGACCCAACCTGTTTTAGCTGTCCATTATCAAAGTATAGCTTTGATTCTCCATTTAGATTACCATCTACCCACTCTGACTTCTCTTTAACTTCTCCATTCTCATGGTAAAATATGGATACCCCTTCTTGGTCATTATCGGAAAAATGTATTTCTGCTGACAAAATACCGGAAGGAAAATAAAACAACCACTTTCCCTCCTGTTTTCCATTCTTCCATAGACCTTTTTCTTTTAGTTTACCCGTTTTATAATATACTTCGGATAGTCCCTGTTTTACACCATCAACAACATAACCCTTGCTCTGTAAGGTACCATCATTATAATATGTTTTAATTTGATCCTTATCTGAGCAAGATGATAAAAAAGTAATCACTATTAAATTTAGGATAGTTACTCTCATTCCTTAAAACCTAATTGAATTTTCAACCCTATTGCAATACTAAACTTTGTTTCTTTTATGACCGTTGGCATTCCACTCTGCTCCCCCTTCATATTTACTTCTCTAGGACTTTCGGTTCTAGAAACCTTAACTCCATCCACTGATTTCTCAACTTTTGTCTTTGTGCTTTCGGGCCCAAACCCAAAGAGAGTAACACTTGCTTTGGCTTTGGTTGTTTCCGTTTCCATTGTAGCCGATTTATAAACACTAGTACCTTCTAATATCTCTACCTGAATATCAGACATTTCAGTTGTAGTTTCTGTCTCTAAACCTATTTCTCCGGCTCCATAAGCAAGAGAAATACCTTTCGTTACTTTATTATCATCACCTAGAACAAATCCCTCTTCAGAGACCGTTCCAATCTCCTTGGAACCGAAGTTAACCTCCCCACCAAACTTACCTGCCTTTACCCCAAATTGCCAACCGTAACTGGCTTTAACCTCAACCAAAGGAACAATACCCTTAGTCATTTCACTAGTCATTTTCACATTAGGAACAAGCTTGCCTTGAGAATTAGGAATTAAAGGCGGAGCCCATTCTAAACCCTCTATCTCTACACCACTAGTAACACGATTTTCTGCAAACGCATATGTTGAGTTATAGTAAAAATTTTCCGCTAATGGATCCACACTAAAGAACCTTCCTATATCAGGCTGGTGATTTCTCCATTTGAAAGAGTCCCAGTTAAGTCCTAAGTCATCAATATGTTCCTGCCCTTGAAATCTCCACTTATTCTCTTTAGCCGTAATCCTTTGATAAGAGTTAAATTGCAAACCAAAAGGATAGTAATCATCACTCTGAATAACCGGAGTTTCATTAAGCTCTATCTCCAGATCATCAAAATAAATATCAGTCAAAGAACCTTCATTACTCAGGTAAATTAAGATATAACCATTTTGTGAAACTTCAAAATTTTCTACTTTCAGTTCATCAAATGGATCCTTGGAATTACCATCTATGACAATTTCTACACTTCCCTTATCGATCTGATCATACGCAAACGTCGCTCCTTTTACCAGGTCAATTACTCCATCCTCCGGGAGAAACATAACATTAAGGAAGGCCTTTGGTGCACCTGTATCTTCAAACGGAAAATCCGCTCCCCCAATCAAGCTTTCGGAGCCAAAATTGTGATTTATATTTGAAGTTCCCGATTCACCTGCTCCCGGCACACCTCCTGTAAACGCTCCGATAAGTGCTGAAGCCAACGTATTGACTGCCACGTCAGGATTCGCAGTGTTATCCATGTATTTAGCGTAAACACGTGCAGTAATATTGTCACCTGCTCCTACAGGAATAGCCAGAACTGAACCCACCTGCGGATATGGTGAGCTATACAAAACTTGAGAATGAGTATACTTGCCTTTCGCCAAAGGCCCTCCATATAAACCGTCAGTGTGGTTAAAGTCTGCAACACTGGAGATATTCTCTACATTTTCAAATAAGCTTATATCATCCGGATAATATGAATCCCTTTCATAATTAACGCTAAAGGTAGTTGTTGTCGGTTTTGTAGTAAAAGTTAAGCGGGTATTCCCCAAATGGTCTTTTAAATGGTACTGGTATTCAAATGTGCCGGTGGTTTTATCCTCCACTATCCTACCTTCTTCATGCTGAATAAGCTGTAATTCATCATTTTCATAGATCAGCTCACCGATATACTCTGTCTTTTTCGGGGCCTTACCTTCTTCATAAGTGATCTGCGCCAGCTTGTTCCCGTTAGCATCATAGATATATTCAATATAATTATTGGCGTCTTTCTCTACTCTTTCAGGAAGGTTAAGGTGGTTATAGGTGATCGTTATCCCTTTGTTTTTATCCTCGATCATGTTGCCATTCGAATCGTATTTGTAATCATCACCAGTCCTGCTTCCGTCAGCAAAACCTTCCCATGCTGCGTCATCTGATACGGCGGATAGCTGGTTCCCTTTCTTGTAAGTGTAAGTAAGCTTATCAATGGTACGCACTATAGACGTACCGTCCTGTCTGTTCAGGCTTATAATATTGCCATTTAAATCATAATTGACACTATGGAGACTGAAACCTCCAACTTTTGATGCCCAGGAGTTAGAAGAAGATGTACCCTGAGCATATTCGGCAGCTTTGATCCTGTTCAGTGGATCGTAGTGGTATGAATAGAGTTTCTCTTCTTCATCCCCGATACTTTTCCATTTAATAGCAGATATGTTCCCATTGTATTGTGGCTTATGGGTAAGCGAAACATCCGGGCTAACAGGAGCGTCAATTGTAATATCGGTCTCCGACATAATCTCTCCATCAGGATTGGACTTTGTTATCGTGTAATATTGAGGAACGTTGAGCACCACATCAGAATCCGTATACCCAGCGTCAGCAATGGTCAGGGTAGTAAGTGGTGTAAAGTTGGATTTATTTCCAATTGACTTGCTTACTACCACTGGCATATCTACAAATGTGCGGACATGGTCCCTGATCGCTGTAAACATATAATTATGCCCTGCATCATTAAGGTGTGTACCATCTCCTGAATCATAGGAGGCTTTCAGGCCAAGGTCGGGTAGATTGACCAGTTCGTCATAAACATTAATAGTCAAATTACCAAATTGATCCATCATGGCAGAAGCTTCATATTGAAGTTTCTGACGTTTGCTTTCATTACTAAAATTTCGCGGCTGAGTTGTAGTGACAAATAACTTGATCCCATTGGTCTCCGCCAAAATCTTCAGTTCCTGAAAATGTGAAAGCGTAACATCAGAAGGAACATTATCAGCAACATTATTGGAAGGCAGGTTGATGATAACGATGTCCGGGTCATGTGCTATGGCCGCATCTATATTACGACTCAGGTCTGGTGCGGGCATACTCCCTGCTGTACGGATATCATAAGTTGTAAAGCCTCCCTTTCCAAGATTGATTACTTCGGCATCAGATTTTAGAGATTGTACCCAACTGGCGAAAAGTCCTACCCATGAGTTCTCTGATGAGCTTGCCCCTACTCCCGCCGCTGTGGACGATCCTAAAACTACTATTTTCATCTTATCGGTCCACTGAAGGCTTACATTTGATCCTATCACCTGGGCGGAGAAATTCTCAATCGCTCGTGGAAGTATATTAGATACCGAAGCTGCAGCTATAGCACTAAACTCGCTTTGCTGGTCATCTCTGAAAGCCCTTACCCTGTAGCGGGCACTGCTAAATTCGGCAGGTGTCTGATCCGTATATGTGGTTGAGTTGACCGGTAACATGGCCACCAGTTCAAACGCTTGATTATTGATACTTCTCTGAAGCTCAAAACCTGTTTCATTATCCGAATTGTCCCGCCAGGTAAGGGAT
>NZ_SMLW01000667.1:0-34179 GCF_009711405.1 Fulvivirga kasyanovii
TATTTCCTGCCGTGGTTAATTCCACTTTTGACATGGCCAAAACAGGCTTTGAAATTTCCCTTTACCTAACCGGCGTTATGTCGCTATGGCTGGGGTTAATGAAAATCGGTGAAAAGGGCGGAATGGTTAACATCCTCTCCAAACTGGTAGGCCCATTTTTTGTCAGGCTATTTCCAGCTATTCCAAGGGACCATCCGGCCACCGGGTCTATTATTATGAACTTTTCTGCCAACATATTGGGCCTGGACAATGCTGCAACGCCCCTCGGGCTTAAAGCCATGACTGAAATGCAGGATCTAAATCCTGACAAGGACACCGCTTCCAATGCACAGATCATGTTTCTTGTGCTGAATACCTCAGGGCTTTCTATTATCCCACTTACCATACTCGTTGACCGCTCGGTTCTCGGTGCTGCCAATCCTACAGATGTTTTTATTCCTATTTTGTTAGCCACGTTCTGCTCTACCATAGTGGGGCTGATCACAGTGGCTATTTATCAGAAAATAAATCTGTTTGACAGAGTGATCCTCGCTTACCTGGGTGGCCTTACACTGATCATTGGTGGTATTGTTTACTATTTCATGTCGTTGCCTCAGGAGCAAATCGGTGAAGTATCCACAGTGGCCAGTAACTTTATAATTTTCACCCTGATCATCAGCTTCATTGCTCTCGGTCTGAGAAAGCGGATCAACCTTTATGAAACTTTTATAGATGGAGCCAAAGAGGGCTTTCAGATCGCCATTAAAATAATCCCTTACCTGATCGCCATTCTGGTCGCTATTGGTGTGTTCAGGGCCAGCGGCGCCATGAGCTACCTGATCGGGAGCATAGAGTTTTTGGTTTCGCTCACGGGTGCTGACACGGATTTTGTAAAGGCATTGCCCACGGCCATCATGAAACCATTGAGTGGTGGAGCTGCCCGCGGCATGATGATCGAAACTATCAACACCCATGGGGTAGACTCTTTTGCAGGTAAAATGGCCAGCATTTTAAGGGGTGCCACCGAAACAACTTTTTATATTGTAGCTGTTTATTTTGGCTCTGTAAACATAAGAAAAACGCGATATGCAATTACCGCAGGCCTTATTGCAGACTTTGCAGGAATTATTGCAGCAATTCTTTTCGGATATATGTTTTTTCATTAAAATTCATTTAATTATATTTCAATTCTGATTAAACCCTATAAACGTTCTGCGCATGACGAATGATAAAAAATCACACATACAGAAAACCATTTATGATAACGCTAAAAGCCACTTCCTGGGCAACTTTCCTGATTCACTGCCTATAGAGCAGGCATATGTACACATAGGAATGTACCTGGGGTGGGTAATTGAAAATGCCCTTTACTCTGAGTATTTTGAAGACGAAGCTGAAATGCAGATTTTCAGGTTTAAAAGAAAAGAAATATCCTGCACTATTCTGAGTGAGATCTGGGATGGTTATTTGGGGTATGAACTATTCAGCAAACATGGCAACATGTTTACCTACTATTACTATGGCGGTGGCCTTTATAAAAACGACTATGATGAAGTATTGGTAAAAAAGCTTCCTTCCATCTACCACGTGAAAGATACCTGGGAAAATTACGAGGCTATTAAAACCCGCATTGACACCCGGTTTCAGGACTGGAAAAAACTTACCGGAAATGTATAAGCCTTGTCTAACAAGGCTTTTTTTATTCTTATTCCTTTACATTACCCTTTTTATCAAGGATCAACGACGTTGGTACAGTCGCTCCGTTGGTGCCAGCCTCCTTGGTGTCATACTCCACAATAAAGTTCCCTGAGCCTGCATCATAAGCGAGACTCATGGGTTCGGCAGCCAGCTCAACACTCTTCGTCCAGGAAAGTCCATCAGAGCTATAAATTTTGTTAATGACTGCCGTATAGGTTTCCTGCTCCGGCTTAGGCGCATACATCATCACATAATAGATATGACCCGCCTCATCAGCAATGCTTTTACTGGTGATGTTGGTTATGTTTTCCCTGTTAAAGTATTCTTTGTTCAGATCAAATTTCACATGTATTTTGGGCACCCTGGCATTGTTTATTTTTGCGAAATAGCCCTTTACATTATCACTATCCGGGAAGTAAAGTCCTGTTGTCAAATCTTCACCTACAAATAAGGGTGAATAATGTGCCATGCTATCCGCCAGGTTAAACAAAGGAATGGAATCATTTCCGCCGATCAGCCATCTTGAACGCTCGATCATTTTTTCCAGCTCATGATTTTTGGCCCGTTTCTGCTCAATGGCATAATCAAGCTTACCCTTCACAAAGGATTGGAAGTCTTCAATATTCTCAAATTGTGATTCTATATAATACTGGTAATTTTTGCTCTCTTCCTGAAGGTTTTTGCCTATCAATATATTAACAATGCTATCCATGTCATTTAATGCATTGAGGCTATTGTTCAAAACATCCAGTTTATAAAGCACATTTACCGAATCCGTGTAGCTCTTATGATCAATGAGAAGCGATCGGTATCTCAGATCTGCATCTCGCAGAGCAAATACGGCTACAGGCAGTGGCTCTGGATCATACTGAGCAAGCTGGTCAACTATAAGTTTCGGTGAAAGTGCTGACAATCCGCCTGCAACAGACACGGAATCTTTCAACATCGTCTCCTCGAGGGCAGTGAGCTTGCGGTCGTATCCCACTACTTTTTCCCTCAGTGGAAATATTTCATCCTTCATTATTTTGACGGCCTTCTCAACCCACACTGCATAGTCCCAGAAATTGATGATATCAGCCCGGTAATCTGCGGGCGTTTGTCCGTCACGGGAATAGTCCAGGATCTCCTTCCTGATCAGCGATTGGTCATAGCCTGCACCGGAGATTTTACCGATGCTTGATTTGTATTTTTCGAAATTTTCAACGGCATGAACGTAATCCGCTTTCAGTTCATCCAATGTTTTAAGGGTGTTGGCATCTGCTCTCAGATAGAGGATTTTGCGGGTCGGGCTCTGATCGTGAATGGCCTTATACTTCTCCTGGGCGGCACTGTAAGACTCTACCATTTTGGAATGGTACCCTACAGCCTCGGAAACTTTACTTTTTTGATCGTTGAGAGCTTCAATCTTTTTCTCAATGTCAAATTGAACATCGGCCAGCTTTATGCCAAACTTACCTGTTCGTATATCCCTGCGTTTATAGGCCTGGTAATATTCATCGTTGCGTTTCAGTTCCTTTTCATCGATGTAGGTAAGGGCATTACGGTAGAAGATAACAGCAGAATCAATATTAGCAGTTAGTATGTCCGTTTCCAGGAGTACGTCATTTTTCTTTGCCTTTTCCTGATACACCATCGCCATCTGGAAATTGGCATTAGGATGGTCGGCGTTCTTGTCTTCTTTCAAAAACTGCCTGAGAAAAGGCTCTGCATCATCGTACTTTTTTGTGTCCAGTAAAAAGAACAAGTCTTTATACTTAACACTCTGTGCTTCCGCACAGCATACGGAGATACTAACTGCTATTACAAGTAGAATTGCTTTTTTCATAGATCACCAACTATTATAAAAAGCAATTTAGTGATTTTTCAATCCATTTGCAGAAATTAACTATTAAATAGGCCTTTTAGCTTATTGAGTTTTTCCTGCAGGTCTCCCTGAGGCAGGTTCTCCTCTCTTTTGCTCTTTTGTTTTGGAGGATTTTTGCCGAATGGATCACTTTTCATTGATAAGCCAATTCTTTTTCGGTTGGTATCCACCTCCATTACGGTTACGGTTACTTTTTGCTGCACAGTAACCACTTCTGCAGGGTTTTTAACAAAAGAATCAGACAGATGGCTCACGTGTACAAGGCCATCCTGGTGAACCCCAATATCCACAAAAGCTCCAAAGTTTGTAATATTCGTAACGATCCCCGGAAGTTTCATACCTATCTTCAGGTCTCCCATGGTATTAACACCATCCTGAAAACTGAATACTTCAAAGCTCTCACGCGGATCCCGACCGGGCTTGGCCAATTCCTGGATAATATCATTAAGCGTAGGCAGACCAACCGTATCGGTAACATACTTTTTAAGGTCTATCTTATTTCTCAACGTCACATCGTTGATCATGTCCTGCACGGAACAGCCGAGGTCTGAGGCCATTTTCTCAACGATATGATAGCTTTCAGGGTGTACAGCCGAGCTATCCAGCGGATTTTCCGCACCGCGTATCCTAAGGAAACCTGCAGCCTGCTCAAATGCCTTATCTCCAAGCCTTGAAACTTTGGTCAGCGATTTTCTGTCCTTGAACGGACCGTTTTGATTTCTGTGCTCAACAATGGTTTTTGCAAGGCTTGGACCGAGACCAGACACATAGCTAAGAAGTTCTTTACTGGCAGTGTTCAGCTCCACTCCTACAGAGTTCACGCAGCTCATCACCACATCATCAAGGCCATGTTTCAGCGCATTTTGATCCACATCGTGCTGATACTGCCCTACCCCGATAGATTTAGGGTCGATTTTTACAAGCTCAGCCAGCGGGTCCATCAGCCTTCTTCCGATAGATACTGCTCCACGAACCGTTACATCATAGTCAGGAAATTCGTCACGGGCAACATCCGAAGCGGAATATACGGAAGCGCCACTTTCATTTACCATGATCACTAAAATGCTCTTTGGCAAGCCAAGGCCTCTTACAAAGCTCTCAGTTTCACGGCTGGCCGTACCATTACCAATGGCAATAGCCTCAACATCATATTTTTCACAAAGGTATTTTACAAGAGCTCCTGACTCTGCCACCCTTTTTTGAGGTTCGTTGGGGAATATGGCGTCGTTATGCAGAAGTTTTCCTTGCTTATCCAGCACTACTACCTTACAGCCTGTTCTGAATCCCGGGTCTAACGCCAACACGTTTTTCTGCCCTAAAGGAGCAGCCAACAGCAACTGTCTCAGGTTATCTGCAAACACTCTGATGGCTTCTTCATCTGCTTTATTCTTAGAATTGATCCTGATCTCTGTCTCCATGGAAGGCTTCAGCAATCTTTTGTAACAGTCGGCAGCGGCTTCTTTCACCTGCTCTGCGGCTGCATTGGCAGATTTAACGAACTGTCTTTTTAAAAGATCAACTGCCACATCATCGTCAGGTGCTACATCCAGAGATAAGATCATCTCTTTCTCGCCACGTCTCATAGCCAGCAACCTGTGTGACGGTGTTTTGGAAATCGGCTCTTCCCATTCGAAGTAGTCTTTGTATTTCTGGCCTTCTTCTTCCTTGCCCTTGATCACTTTAGATACGATCACAGCCTCCTTCTCGAACAGGTCCCTCATCTTCTTTCTCACTTCCTGATCTTCGTTCATCCATTCGGCAATGATGTCTCTGGCACCCTGCAATGCTTCCTCAGCATTGGCCACCCCCTTCTCTTCATCAATATACTCTGCTGCCAGCTTCTCAAGGTCTACTGACTCCTGCTCGAACAGCACTTTTGCCAGTGGCTCGAGTCCTTTTTCCTTGGCCACGGAAGCCCTTGTCTTTCTCTTTGGCTTGTAAGGGAGGTAAATATCCTCCAACTCTGCCAAAGTCTGCGCTGCGTTGATGGATGCTTCCAGTTCAGGGGTCAGCTTCTCCTGCTTTTCAATAGACTTTAATATAGCCTCTCTCCTTTTATCCAACTCCCTGAGCTGTGTTACCCTGTCCCTGATCGATGTAATGGCAACTTCATCAAGGCTACCCGTCATTTCTTTCCTATACCTTGAAATAAATGGTACAGTGGCTCCTTCATCCAGCAACTCGACTACAGAAAAAGCCTGCTTCTCACTGATTCCCAGCTCTTTGGCTACTATTGAAATATTCTTATCCATTCTAATTATTTATACGTATTATTTTTTGAGGCCGACAAAAATATAAAATTATGAAATAGCCTGCCGACCCATGGGCCTAAAAGTTATTCACATTTTATAAAGTGATTATCAGGTCGGTTAGCAGACATTTAATTTACGAAAAAAGGGAACCTCATTGCAAAATCTTTACGTTATAAGAACTGGTTTTTCGGTTTTTAACTTTATTTTGAGTTGAAACCTTTCTTCAAATTTTATTTTATATGAAAAAGCAACTAAGGGAGTGGGGAATATTTTTGGCTATAGGCTTATTCCTGTATTTTACCGGCCTGTACACTGATGTGGCTGCCCTGGCTCAAAGGGCGATATTAAGCACTGGCCTGATCACCGCAGATACAGAGCTTGAAGATCCCGAAAAAGCTGATTTCAACTTCACTCTACAAACGCTGGATGGTCAAATGGTAAAGCTTGAAGACTTCAAAGGTAAAGTGATCTTCCTCAACCTTTGGGCTACCTGGTGCCCTCCCTGCATCGCTGAAATGCCGGGCATTCAGGACCTGTACGACAAAATTGACAATGAGGACATCGTATTTGTAATGCTATCCATGGACAACAGCGCTGAAAAGCCGAAAAAGTTCATTGATAAAAAAGAGTATACCTTCCCTGTTTATCTTCCTGCCAGCCGCGTACCTGATGTATTCAGGTCGCCTTCCATACCTACCACGTATGTGATATCAAAGGATGGCAAAATCGTTTCCAAGAAAGTGGGAATGGCTAATTATGATACCAAAGCGTTCAGGAATTTTCTGAACAAGCAGGCGTCAAAGGTCAGCAAGTAAGCGCTGCCTTACCTTTTCAACACCTGTTGTTGCATTTTCTTCATACAGGTACAGGTTCGATCTTTTCGATACCTGGGGTAATTTTGGGTCTATAACATACTTGGGCACATGATCAGCAACCAGATCAAGAAGGCCTGCAGCAGGGTATACTACCAATGAAGTGCCTACTACCATAAAAATATCTGCTCCATAAGTTTCTTTGGCTGCAACCTCCATCATGGGTACGAGTTCTCCAAACCAAACGATATTTGGCCTTAGCTGAGAGCCTTTTTCACATTTATCTCCCAGTTTAAGTTCCCAACCATCCATTTCGTAAACCAGGTTTTCATCAGCAGTACTACGGCACTGGAATAGCTGTCCATGAAGGTGGATCACGTTTGATGAGCCTGCTTTTTCATGAAGGTTATCTACATTTTGGGTAACGATGGTTACGTCAAAATCCTCTTCCAGTTTAGCCAAAGCGAGGTGACCGGCATTCGGTTCTGCCTTTAGGGCGGCCTTTCTTCGCTCGTTGTAGAAGTTCAACACAAGCTCAGGGTTCTTCGCCCAGCCCTGTGGAGAAGCGACTTCCATCACATCGTGCCCCTCCCAAAGGCCATTGGAATCCCTGAACGTGGCGATGCCACTTTCCGCACTGATACCTGCTCCTGTAAGAACAACTACCTTCATCATAATATTATTTCTTTTTTCTGCCTCCTTTTTTGGCAGGTGTTTTCTCCGCAAGCTCTATGCACTCCTCCAGTGTAAGTTCTTTAGGTTCTTTACCTTTCGGAATCTTCACATTCTTTTTACCAAACTTAATGTATGGACCATACCTTCCGTTAAGCACCTGAACATCAGGATTCTCATCAAACGATTTGATGAACTTGTTGGCATCTGCCTCACGCTTTTGCTGGATGAGTTCGATAGCCCTGTCGGCCTCTATACTGTAAGGGTCATCATCTTTCGGGATGGATACGAACTTGCCGTCATGCCTGATGTAAGGCCCAAACCTTCCTATGGCAGCCTGCATGGGTTTGCCTTCAAACTCACCTACTTCTCTTGGTAGCTTGAACAGTTCGAGGGCATCTTCCAAAGTAATACTTTCAATAAACTGACCTTTTCTCAAGCTGGCGTATTGAGGCTTCTCATCCTCTTCATCCCCTCCTATCTGGGCTATTGGACCGAATTTACCCAACCTGGCAATTACTTTTTTGCCGGATTTAGGATCGATACCTAACTCCTTTGACTTGGGTACGGAAGAACGCTCAATATTTTCGGTGTTTTCTACTTTGGAGTGGAATTCAGAATAGAATTCGCTGATCATTTTATCCCACTCTTTCAACCCTTGCGCTACTTCATCAAAAAGCTTCTCGACCTCAGCGGTAAAGCTATAGTTGGTCACATTAGGAAAATGCTCAACAAGGAAATCATTTACCACCATGGCCATGTTTGTAGGAAACAGCTTGTTCTTTTCTGTGCCTACAACTTCTGTCAGCGTCTTTGGGGTAACTTTTTTATCCTTAAGTTCCAGTACTGTATATTGTCTCTCGGTACCTTCCCTGCTCTCTTTGATTACATAATTTCTTTTCTGAATGGTCGAAATGGTGGGGGCATATGTTGATGGTCGTCCGATCCCCATTTCTTCCAGCTTCTTCACCAAACTGGCTTCCGTATATCTTGCCGGAGGCCTGGTAAAGCCCTGACGGGCTTTCATGGTATCGAGAATAAGCTCCTGCCCCACTTTAAGCGGTGGAAGCATTCCTTTTTGCTCTTCTCCTTCGTCTTCATCATCGGTAGACTCCAGATAAACGGAAAGAAAACCTTCAAACTTGACCACCTCTCCGGTTGCAACCAGTTGCTGCGGCACGGTAGAGATGCCAATGGTGGCTGTTGTTTTTTCTATTTGGGCATCGGCCATCTGAGAAGCAATTGCCCTTTTCCAGATCAGTTCATACAAACGCTCTCCATTCCTGTCCACTCCGGGGCTGGTAACGGCAAAGTTGGTCGGCCTGATGGCTTCGTGAGCTTCCTGGGCGCCTGATGATTTGGTTTTATATTTTCTGACTTTAACGAAATTGTCTCCGTAAGCTTTTTTGATCTCACTCACTGCACCGTTAACAGCTTCATCCGACAGGTTAACAGAGTCTGTTCTCATATAGGAAATGATACCTGCTTCATAAAGCTTCTGGGCTATGGTCATGGTTTGTGACACGGAGAAGCCGAGTTTTCTACTGGCTTCCTGCTGCAGTGTAGAAGTAGTGAACGGAGGTGCAGGCGACTTTTTGGAGGGCTTCTTTTGCAGGTCTACGATGGAGAATTCTGCATCTTTGCATGCCTCCAGAAACTGTATAGCCTCTTCTTCGGTGTCAAATTTTTTCGGCAGCTCGGCGCTTAGCAGCTTTTTACCACCAAGGTCAAACGTAGCTGTTATTTTATAGGATGAGGCCGGTTCGAATTTCTCAACATCCCTTTCCCTTTCTACTACCAGCCTTACTGCTACAGACTGTACTCGCCCTGCGGAAAGCCCGGTTTTAATCTTTTTCCAAAGGATAGGTGAAAGCTCAAAACCCACAAGCCTGTCAAGCACACGGCGTGCCTGCTGCGCATTAACAAGGTCTATATCAATTCCTCTCGGATTTTTAATCGCATTCTCAATAGCATTTTTGGTGATCTCCCTGAATACGATCCTTCTTGTATTAGTATCGTTAAGGTTCAGGGCCTCCTTTAAGTGCCACGAAATGGCCTCTCCTTCACGGTCATCGTCACTCGCGAGGTAGATAGTCTCTGCTTCCTTAACCAGTTTTTTCAGTTCTTTTACCACCTCTTTTTTATCGGCGGTAATTTCGTAAGTAGGTTTAAAGCCATGCTCTTTGTCAATAGCTTTGTCTCCTTTTGGCAGGTCACGAACGTGACCGTAGCTTGATGTTACTTTGTAATCCTTCCCCAGGTATCCTTCAATTGTTTTGGCCTTTGCAGGAGACTCAACGATGACTAAATTCTTCGGCATATGTTAAATTTCAACTGTTTTGAGAATTTCAAAGATCACTAAAATTTTTAAAAATAAAATTTTTGATCTAATTAAATAATTAGTGAGACATTTGTTAGGTAGGCAAATTAACAACTCTTATTTTAGAAAAGTTATGACTAAAACTTTATTTCTTGCACGCCATGCAAAGGCCTCTGACAAGCAACCCGGGCAGAATGACACAGACCGGGAGCTGAATTCCATCGGGCTTCAAAACTCCACCCGGATGGGCATTAACTTCAGCAACAAAGGTATACAATTCGATATTATTGTCAGCAGCCCGGCCGTCAGGGCACAGGCTACCGCATCCCTCATTGCAGAGCAACTCAAGTACGACACATCTAAAATACATCTAAATCCTGAAATATACGAGGCCTCAACCCGCACACTTCTGCAGGTGATCAATCAGCTCAAGGATGAGTGGAATACCGTACTACTGGTAGGCCATAACCCTGCCATCAGCTATCTGGCTGAGTACCTGACCAAATCAGAAATAGGTGACATGACCACATGTGGTGTGGTAAGTATAGAATTCGAGCTTGATCAATGGAATATGATCTCCGAAGGCACCGGAAAAATGGTCAGTTATGAGTATCCTGATTTGCTCAATTTTTAATTAATTTCGTCCCCCAATTTCGATAGAAAACTATGACGGAGAAAGAAGAGATAATTTCCAAGTTCGACCCCAATGCACCCGGCACCTCGGGAAACTTGTTCGGACTGCCTTTTAATAACGATACTGCTGAGCTGATCATCATACCCGTGCCCTGGGAGGTTACGGTATCTTACACCGCCGGTACCGCCGACGGCCCCGAAGCCATACTTGAAGCCTCTGCCCAGGTGGACCTTTTTGTAAAAGATATACCCGACGCCTGGAAACTGGGCATCAGCATGCTCCCGATTTCACCAGGATTCAAAAGAGAAAATGAAAAGTATCGTGACCTGGCTGCCAGGTACATTCAGTGGCTGGAGGAAAACGATGAGGACTGGATTTCGGACGAGCTAAAAGTCATACCTTCAACAGTTAATGAAATTTGCGAGAAACTAAATATATACGTTAAGTCACAGGCCTTAAAGCAACTCGAACAAGGAAAAATGGTAGGCCTGCTTGGTGGCGACCACAGCACTCCGCTTGGTTTGATGTCTGCCCTGAGTGAGAAATACGACAACTTTGGAATATTGCAGATAGACGCACACGCCGACCTGAGGAAAGCTTATGAAGACTTCACCTATTCGCATGCCTCTATTATGTACAATGCCATGGAGATCCAGCAGATAACCAAGCTGGTACAGGTAGGCATCCGCGATTTTTGTGAAGAAGAAGCAGAATATATTAAAGCATCCAATGGCCGGGTGGTAACTTTTTATGATGAAGACCTGAAATCTGCCTTGCTGGAGGGTTATACCTGGGAAAATATTTGCAAAAACATCATCACCCACCTGCCCGAGCAAGTGTATATCAGTTTTGATATTGATGGCCTTGATCCCAAGCTCTGCCCTAACACCGGGACACCCGTCCCCGGAGGTTTAGAATACCACCAGGTTATGTACCTGTTCAAACAGGTGGTAAAATCCGGCCGCAAAATCATTGGTTTTGACCTCAATGAGGTATCTCCCGGTGAAGATGAATGGGATGCGAATGTCGGAGCAAGGATACTTTACCAGATGAGTAACCTCATGGCTGTGTCGCAAGGTAGGTTGAATATGGTGGTATGAGATAACTCCCCTTAAATTTAGCCTCCCGGAGGTTGAATGGTCATCATTCAGGCACCCCCAATTTATCATTGTGGGTTATTTATTTTTCCTGAAAACCAAAATTCTTAATGAGTACATATACACAAATACTGTATCAAATTGTATTTAGCACGAAAAACAGGGACAAGGTACTGATAAAGAGTGGCCGTGAAACTTTGTACAAATATATCTGGGGAATCCTCAAAAACAACAAGTGTCACCTTTATCGTTTAAATGGTGTTGAAGATCACATTCATATGGTTATACATCTGCACCCAACAGTTGCTTTATCTACTCTTGTTAAAGATATCAAGGTCGCTTCTACTATTTATTGTAAAAGTGAAAATTTATTCCCTGGGTTTCAGGGGTGGCAAGAGGGGTATGGGGCTTTCACTTATGCATTTAAGGAAAAGGGCAGATTGGTTGAATATGTGAAAAATCAGGAGATACACCACAAACAGGTTTCATTCAAAGATGAATATAGAAATCTTTTGAATGAGCACGGAGTTCAGTTCGAAGAGAAGTACCTGCTGTGAGTATTATTCAACCCCTACGGGGTTGTGATTACCATTATTTTACTCCCTCCCCAATTTCATTGGGGGCTATTAATATTTAAGCCTTTTAGGCTTTAAGACTTGAGAGTTATAGGAGTGTTGAATATCTCAAATGCAATTCAGACCTATTCAACACTCTTGGCTGAGTAGATTACTTAACCGCTCCAGAGCTGGTCATTTAACGCCTATTTTTTATCCCAATTTCATTGTGGGTATTCATATCCAGGCCTTTTAGGCTTTACGGCATGAGGGTTATAGGAGTTTTGAATATCTCAAAAAGAAATTCAGACCTATTCAACACTCTTGGCTGAGTAGATTACTTAACCGCTCCAGAGCTGGTCATTTAACGCCTATTTTTTATCCCAATTTCATTGCGGCTATTCATATCCAGGCCTTTTAGGTTTTCCTGCATGAGGAGTTTGGGAGTTTTGAACATCTGCAAGAAAATATACTTCCTTCACTATTAATACCTTAGCAGGGTGGTAATGACTGGAAGCCTTCACATTTATCTTCAACATACTTGATGAGATGATCATCATACGTGCATATCCCGAAGGGATTAAATTTTTTAATAGCCCGGTATGAAATGCCGGGGTGTATTACCTCCATCCCACGCAACCCTGGAAGGGTTAAATAATTTTGTGCACCTTGAAGTATCTTCCTGCTCTCATTAGTTTAGTAATGATGAACAGAAAACCACAACATTACGGCTTAAAACCTATCACTAAAATATCATCCGTCTGTTCATTGTCGTTTTTCCAGTCTTTGATAGTTTGGTTTAGCTTTTGTCTCTGGTCTGCGATAGTTAGTCCCTGGATTTCGTGTAACAATTGTTTGAAGCGGCCTACCATGAACTTTTTGCCTTTCTCTCCGCCGAACTGGTCTGCATACCCGTCTGAGGTGAGGTAAAAGGTTTCATCACCTTTAAGGTCAACGGTATGGTTTTCGAAAAGCATTTCATCAGGTGCTGCCTTTTCTCCTATGGTACGCTTGGTGCCTTTGATCTCCTTAAACTCGCCATGCTGGAAATAATATAACGGGCGGTTGGCTCCTGCAAATACCACTTGCTTTGAGGCATGGTCAATCTTGCACAGGGCTACATCCATACCATGATCCGTCTCCGACTTTTCCCTTTGTTTCAGGGCATTGCGCACCTGCTGATTGAGCTGCATGAGTATTTGGCCGGGCTCATAAATTTTATCCCGGTTGATGATCTGCTCCAGCGATGACATCCCTATCACAGTCATAAATGCACCCGCAACACCATGGCCGGTACAGTCAACAGCCGCAACAATATCCACATCACCCATGTCAGCATACCAGAAGAAATCACCACTCACAATATCCTTCGGCTTGTATAAAATAAACGACCGCTCCACCTTGTCCGGCGATACCTGAAATTGCAAAAGGGAACGTTGCACACTTTTGGCATAATCTATACTTTCGGTGATATTCTGGTTCTTTTCCTCAATTACAAGCTTCTGATGCTCCAGTTTGTTGTTCTGTTTTTCCAGAAGCCGCTTATTTCTCCTTATCTGTTTGTATTTATTCAATATAACTAAGGTAAGCCCCACCCCTATCACAAGGATGACGATGCCAGACGTAATGATGATCTTGTCATTACTAATCCTGAGTTGCTGAAGCTGGCTCTCCATCTGAAGCGACTTGATCTGGTTCTCTTTCTTTTCCAGCTCATAGGCACTTTCCAGCTCGGCTATGCGCTGGCTGCTCTCCTGATCATACAGGCTGTCCTTAGCCTGGTTGTGAAACCGCAGGAAGCTATACGCCAGGAACATATCACCCTTCGAGAAATAAGTTTCTGCTATGGATTGGTAAATGATCGCCAGCAACCGCTTATTGTCGGTTTCCTGTACTATGGACAGTGCCTCATCAAATATTTCCAGGGCCTTATCATAACGTTGTAAGGCCTTTTCAACCATACCTATATTATGCAGGGCATTGGCCTGACCGTTGAGGTCGTTGTTAAACCTCTCCATGTCCAGGGAACTCTCGTAGTACGCCCGTGCATCATCGTATTTCCCTTGGTTATAGTAAATGTTGCCTATGTTATTGAAAGGCACAAAAGCCTTGGAATTATCTTCTATTTCGCCATAAATCGCCAGCGAACGCAGGTAGTATTCCAATGCCTCATCATAATATCCCTGCGCTTCAAATACGTTTCCGATATTGTTTAATGAACCTACAATCCTCAATTTGTGCCCAATACTTTCAAACTGATCATTGGCTTTATAGAAATATTGCAGAGCCTTATCATATTCTCTTTTGAGTGAATATATCGTTCCGATGTTGCTGTAGGTATAGGCCAGTGCATCTACAAATTTGTTTTCTTCCTGTATCCGGAGGGCGCGAATGTAATTTTCCAGGGCCTTATCCAGGTCACCCCTGTTTTTGTATACTACTCCTATGTTGTTGTAAGAAGATGACATACCGCTGGCATCCTTTATTTCCTCGGCCAGCGTCAGTGCCTCCGTGGTATAATCCAGGGCTTTGGCTGCATCATTATTTACGTATTGTTTATACAGCTCATTCAGCAAGATGATTCTCTGTTTCCCCGAAGCCGATGCCAGTGAATTTTCCAGACTATCAATTGTCGTAACAGGGACAGGAGCTTGAATAAAGAGGGAAAAAATAGCTGAAAAAATAATTGTCATTTAGCTGAGCATTTAATTAGCTACAAATCAGAAGTTAGCAAATATGTAAATAATTTCATCGACGAGCGTTAATAATTTATATCTTAGCGCTTTTACCAAACAGAAAGCCTTTGAAATATTTAGAAAGTGTACTTGTAAACTTTGCAAATTGGATATGGGGAATGCCACTCTTAATGCTTCTTATGGGTGGCGGATTGTTTTTTGTTGTCTACTCCCGTTTTATTCCTTTCAAATACTTCTTTCATGCTATTGATGTACTTCGCGGGAAATATGATGATCCGAATGATCCCGGCCAGATCAACCATTACGAAGCACTTTCAACTGCGCTTGCTGCCACTGTAGGTATGGGCAATATCAGCGGTGTGGCTGTAGCTATAGCTGTAGGTGGCCCCGGAGCCATTTTCTGGATGTGGATCAGTGCCTTTGTGGGCATGGCCACTAAATTCTTTACCTGTACACTTTCAATCTTATACCGGGGCAAAGACTCCGCCGGCGAAATTCAGGGTGGCCCCATGTATGTGATCATGGAAGGGCTCGGCAAAGGCTGGAAGCCCCTGGCTGTTATGTTTGCCGTATTCGGACTAATAGGTTGTCTTCCCATATTCCAGGCCAACCAGCTTACCCAGGCCATCCAGGATATTGTGTTGATCCCTAATGGCATCAAAGGTAAAACGATAGACTATGGCCCGCTACACTTTGTTGACACCGACCTTTATATCGGGCTGGCTATACTGGTTTTTGTTTGCCTGGTAATATTCGGAGGGATCAAAAGAATAGGTAAAGTGGCCGGAAAGATGGTACCTGTAATGGTAGTGTTCTACTTCATTTCGGTGGTTATCATTCTTCTGATCAATATCGGTGATGTGCCGCGCTACCTTGGCATGATCATCACCAACGCCTTTACTGCGGATAACTACAATGGTGATGCTCTACTTGGCGGAACCCTCGGAGGGCTGATCGTGCTGGGCGCAAGAAGGGCCGCTTTTTCCAATGAAGCCGGTATTGGTACTGCTCCTATGGCACATGGTGCTGCTAAAACCATGGAGCCGGTGCGCGAAGGGCTGGTAGCCATGCTCGGGCCATTTATTGATACCATAATAGTGTGTACACTTACAGCTCTGGCCATTCTGATTACCGGGGTTTGGCAAACTACCGACAGCAACGGGGTGACGCTTACCGCCAATGCCTTTGAGTCTGCATTTCCAGGATTTGGCCATTATATTCTCATGGTCTGCATTTTAATTTTCTCCATAACTTCCTTATTCTCATACTCTTACTACGGAACCAAGTGTATGAGTTTCTTAATTGGTGCAGACAAAAGCCACTATTACAACTATATCTACGTAGTGACCATATTATATGGCGCTATCTCTTCTCTGGCAGCTATTATCAGTTTGATAGATTCGGCTTTTGCCTTGATGTCTATCCCTACTGTAACTTCGGCTTTGATTCTGGCTCCGAAGGTTAAAAAAGCTGCCGATGAATATTTCAGGCGCCTTAATACAAAGGGCTAGCAATATATTGTGTGTAAAATGGTAGCCCTTTTCTGGATAATTTTATAATTTGTTATTACACTTAAGATTAACATGAAAAAGCTGCTACTGATTTTTATTGGCCTGTGTTCATTCTCTTTCGCATCGGGCCAGGGTTGTAGTGATGCCGGCTTCTGCACTATGGGTGCCATGAGTCCGGGACAGGTCTACACCAAAAAAATCAATTTTAAACTAAGGGCCCTGGAACTCAACCAATACAGGGGCACAACCAAGCTAACACCGGTAATTAATGTTACTACTCTCGATTTCACCTTTGGGATCACTGAAAACACGTCATTTCAGGTGAAGCTTCCTTATCAGTGGGTAAAGGGAAACCTGGGAAAAACATCAGGTGTTGGTGATATCTCCTATAGTTTTACGCATAATTTTAAGTCTACCGAAAACTATCATATCAATGCTACACTGGGAGGAAAAATACCTTCCGGAAAATCTGATCTGGAGGGTGATGACAAGCCTGAATTTACCTCCGACGGGCAGCCTCATGACTTGCCTATGTACTACCAGGTCAGTCTTGGTACGTGGGACATCGTAGCAGGCGCTTCTTACATCAGCAAAAAGTGGATGTTTGCTACGGGAATTCAAGTACCTGTCAGCCATAACAATCAGAACGACTTCCAATATGAGGAATGGAGCGGGTACCCGGATCCCGGTTATTTGCGCAGTCACCACCTGGCCAATGACCTGAAAAGAGGGACAGACGTCATGCTGCGTGCGGAAAGGGCTTTTCACTTCTCCAATCTGGACATCAGGCTCGGCGTATTGCCTATTTTCAGGATCACCAAAGAC
Organism: Fulvivirga kasyanovii; assembly: GCF_009711405.1. Taxonomy (GTDB): domain Bacteria; phylum Bacteroidota; class Bacteroidia; order Cytophagales; family Cyclobacteriaceae; genus Fulvivirga; species Fulvivirga kasyanovii. Next base: position 16,915 of record NZ_SMLW01000667.1, read on the forward strand.
GAAATCACCGAAAATGGTGAGCGTGTAAAACTTGACGGTACTACAGGAATGGCACTTTCGGGGATTTTAGGTGTAGCCTATCATTTCAATGTGTACCATACTGCCAAGGTACTTTTAGGCCACAAATTTACTGACCGCGATGTGAACCCAGACGGACTCACGCGCGAAAATGTGGCTTCCATTGCATACGTAATCCGCTTCTAAAGATGCGTAGTCTGATCATCACTGCTATTTTATCAGCAGCCGTTATACATACCTCTTTTGGTCAAGACACATGTGAAGGGCTAAGAGGGCTGCTGGATAAGGGGGAAATTGAGCAGGCTGCGGCCTTGGCTCAACAAGTACAAGCTACAGAGCATGCTAGCTGCAACAATCTGCTTGGTGAGGTATACCTGCGAAAAGGCCGTAACGATGTAGCCCTGAACTACTTTGAAACGGCACTCAAGTTATCAAAAGACGGATCGGAAGACCAGGCTGCCAGCCTGAATAACCTTGGGTTAGTCTTTTGGAATACCGGAAGCAGCGCCAGCGCCAAGGACTATATTTCCCAGGCTCTGGCCATACGCAGCAAGCTCTATGATGCAGGCCATGAAAAGCTGGCCGCTTCATACAATGACCTCGGGCTGGTTTCAACCAACCCTGATGAAGCCCTGGAAACTTACGAAAAGGCACTGGCCATCTATCAGGACATCTATGGGGAGAACCATCAGAAAGTAGCTCAGGCTAAGGCCAATATCGGGATAATATACAGGAACATAGAGCTGTTTGGCGATGCCCAGAATTATTTCAATGAAGCTTTAAATATCTGGCAGAACCTACACCCTGACGGCCACCCCAATGAAGGCTTTATCCATACCAACCTGGGCAGGACATACCAGTTGATGAATAACCTTGATGTAGCCAAAGAATATTATGAGAAAGCCCTGGCTGTTTATCAAAAACACTATGGGACAAAACATCCTGAAATAGCCAGAACGCTGAACCTGATCGGCAACGTTTATAATATTAAAGGTGAGTTTGAACCGGCCCTCTCCTATTATCAGAAAGCCCTGATCGCCAATGCAAAGACTTTCGACAACCAAGACCTGGAGGCCAACCCTTCAACGGATGAATATTTCAATGCCAACACCCTGTTGAATACGCTTTTTTATAAAGCCCAGGCACTGGAAGACCTGCACCACAACCTCACCCTGAAATTCAAAGATGCCAAACTTAGCCTTACTACCTTGCAGGTGGCCGATACGCTGGTAGACAAGATCAGGCAGATCAGCACCAATGAAGCGGATAAGCTTGAGCTCGGGGAGATTTCTGCTCAGGTTTACGAAAATGGTGTCCGCCTTTGCTATTATATGGCTGATGTGGCTGTAAAAAAAGACCCCTATTATGAACTGTCTTTTTATTTTGCCGAAAAGAGTAAGTCATCGGTTCTGCTGGAGGCCATTTCGGATGCATCTGCCAAATCATTCGCTAACATACCAGATAGCAAACTGAGCGAAGAAAACGAACTCAAATCAGAGATTGCTTACTATGAGCAAAAGCTGGCACAGAAGCCTGAGGAAGCTGTAGCCTCCAAATACCGGGAAAGGCTTTTTGCGCTTAAGCAACGATACAATGTATTTATTGCAGACCTTGAAAAGAATTACCCTCAGTACTTTAACCTGAAGTACAATGTACCCATACCTTCTGTATCGCAGTTGCAGGAGACATTGAAGGAAAACCAGGCCATTGTCAGCTACTTCATAGCTGATCGCTCTAAAAGGCTGTATGTATATCAGATCAGCCAGGGCAAGTTTAACGCCTACAATGTACCACAAACTGAGAATTTTGACCGTTACCTGAGTGGGCTTAGGAACAGCCTTTACTTTAAGGAGGATGAGATCTTTGCACTTACGGCGGATGAATTATATGAAATACTTTTCCCGGGCTCAGTGCACAAATCGGTAGACCACCTCATAGTGATACCAGCAGGAAGATTGGGCACAGTACCTTTTGAGGCGCTACTCACCCGCTCTGCCAAAGGTTTCCCTTTGGATTATAAATCACTGGACTACCTCATCAATGACTATGCTATCAGCTACCAGTATGCTTCTGCTTTATATTATCAAAACCATTTAAACCCGAGGCAAGCCAATCAAAAACCATCGGCCTTTCTTTGTGCTCCCGTAACGTTTTCCCAGCTAGACGACCTTCCGGGAACAAACCAGGAGGTGTCTAACCTGCAGCAGATCCTGTCGGGCAAGGGCATAAAGCCGGAGGTATACCTGGAAGCCAATGCCAGTGAGGAAATTGTAAAATCCAAAAACCTGAAAGATTACCGTTACCTGCATTTTGCTACGCACGGGGTGGTCAATGAAAACAATCCGGCTTTATCCAGAATATTCCTCAAAGAAAGCGAGACCAACGATGGCAATCTCTTCTCCGGCGAGATCTATAACCTTCAACTGGGCGCTGACCTTGTAACGCTCTCTGCATGCGAAACCGGCCTGGGCAAAGTCTCAAAAGGTGAAGGCATCATCGGGCTTTCAAGGGCCCTCGTATATGCCGGTGCCAATAATATTGTGGTATCCTTATGGAGCGTTGCCGATGCTTCAACCTCCAACCTGATGATTGACTTCTATGGCAACATTTCAGGCAATGACTACAGCGCCGGACTCAGACAGGCCAAATTGAAGATGATCCGGACCGGTGATTTTTCAAAGCCTTATTACTGGGCACCTTTTATTTTGATCGGGCAGTAAGTGGCTGGTTGCTTGTTTCTGGTTGGCTGATGGCTGGCAGTAAAATTGTCGTATATCTACTTTTATTTTTAATTTATTGGACAATACGGTTAAAATTTAAATTGGTTCAATTAGATTAATTATTATATTTAAATAATTTTTATACCAATTTATTAACAAAACTATTTATGAAGAGATTTTTTAATCGTAAGGCTAAAGTGCTAATTGTTGGTTTTCTACTTGCTGCAAGTTCAGTAGGCCATGCCAGTGTATATCTCAGATACCACAATAAGGACTCTAAAAATCATGTATTTACAGTTAGGATAGCCGGAATGACCAAAACAGTAGAGTTTGGCAGCAGCAGAACTGCATCCGTTACTATCGCCGGAGGAAGTGAAGAAGCGGAGATCCAGACCGCCTGCGGATGGGAAAAAGTTAAAGATGGTGATAACATTACCATTAAAGATGGTTGTATAGATTAATGATAACAACATTACTTAACGTCTGAATTTTATCAATTAATGAGGTCATCCTTAATAATTAAAATTCAGAGCCGTGGAAAAAGCCGGTCAAAATAATGATCGGCTTTTTTCGTTATCGTTGGCGGCATTACTACGGTCAGTACTTCTAAACAGCTAAGCTTTACCAAACTTTTGAAAGTTTAGTAAAGCCGCTATTTAGCTCTGTTCGCACCATTCTAAAACTAAAATTTTGCCGTAGAATATTCAAAATCCCAACTTACCGATCACTGCTCACTGTTTACCATTTTTACTTGTTCACCGATCACCGTTTACCAGCCTCCGAAAACTGGTCACCCAAAACTACTCATACCTCAGCGAGTCCACGGGATTCACTCTGGCGGCTTTTACGGTCTGGAAGCTTACTGTTATCAGTGCGGACAGTATTACGGCGGCGCCGGCGACTATGAATGTCCAGAGGGCGATGTTGTCGCGATAGGCGAAACCATTTAGCCATTGGGTCATGCCGTAGTAGGTTAAAGGTATGGCTATGATGATGGCAATTGCTATGAGCTTGATAAAGTCTTTGGACAGCAAAAAGAATATGCTGTTTACTGATGATCCCAGCACTTTTCTGATCCCGATTTCTTTGGTCTTTTGGCGGGCCGTGAAAGCTGAAAGGCCGAAAAGTCCCAGACAGCCGACGATAATGGCCAGTACAGAGAACGAGGCAAACAGGTTTCCAAACTTCTGTTCGTTCTCATATTGCCGGTTAAAGTAGTCATCGAGAAAGAAGTAAGAGAACGGATTGCCGGGAAAGGCCTTTTCCCAGCTTGCCTCTACATGTTTAATGGTCTCGTCGAGGTTGGTGGTACTTACTTTCATGGAGTAAAACTCGCCCCCATACAGGGTGCAGTAAAATATAATGGGGTCCTGTGCTTTTTGAAGCGACTCCTGATGGTAATCGTTAACCACCCCTACCACGATAGCGCTCCAGTCATAACCAGGAACTACCAAAGTCTGGCCAATGGCATCTTCGGGTTTTTCGAAACCCAGAAGCTTAACCGCAGAGTTGGTAATGATCACCGAAGTATCGGGGTCGTTGGGGTATTGCTCTGAAAACGTCCTGCCGGCCAGAAGCTCCATACCGAAAACATCAATGAAATTATAGTCCATGCTATTCATGCGAAGGGTTACTGCATCATCATCCGGGCTGCCGTAGCGTTTGACCCCGGCCTTATATTCCCTCTTTTTGCCGGGAATGGTAATAGATGTAGAAACTCCCTGAACAGCCGGATGCTGCCCCAGTTGCTCACGGAACACATCAATATTGGATGAAAACGCCTGGCGGTCACGTGGAGCAACGCCCGGCCGCTCTACTACCAGCACCTGATCGATCTCCATACCAATGTCCATACTTCGCATATAAGATAGTTGGTTATAAACGATGATAGTGCCAGAGATCAGGGCTACTGATGCTATGAACTGGAAAACCACAAGTGATTTTCTTAACAATGCTCCCCTTCCCGAATTTCTCAACTTGCCTTTAAGCACACTGACAGGCCTGAACGAAGAGAGGAAAAATGCCGGGTAAAGACCTGTCAGCAACGTACCTACTACCCAGATCAGTAAACAGTAAAGGATAAACCATCCTTCAAAAAGCTGAAAGAATGACAACGAAAGACCCGACATTTGATTGAACAGGGGCATAACCAAAGCGATGATGATAAAAGAAAATAGCAATGCGGCCAAATTCACTATGGCAGATTCAATGAGAAACTGCCTCATAAGCTGGCCTTTAAATGCTCCCAGCGCCTTACGCACGCCCACTTCATTGGCCCTTTCCATGGCTTTGGCGGTAGACAGGTTTACATAATTCACCCAGGCAATCAGCAGGATGAAGAAAGCTATTAAAGCCAGGGCATAGACATTCCTGCCATTACCATTGGCTTCTGCTTCATCGGCCAGCTTCGAATAAAGGTGAATATCTGTAATAGGTTGAAGTTTCAGAACATCCTCCCGGTTGGCCTCAATCAGGTCGGGAGAATATTTGCTGATCAGCCCGGGCAGTTTCTGAGCTACCACCTCAGGGTCTGTGCCCGGGTTAAGCTTTACATAGGTGTACATGTCCTTTCTTCGCCACGATTCATTGTAGCGGGCCGGAGCCCAGTCGCCACGGGAGTACAGGGTCTCATAGGAAAACAGCACATCGAACTTCAAATGGGTATTGGCTGGCAGCGTTTTAAAGACACCTGTTACTTTGCATAATTCGTTGTTGAAATCATCGTCTTGCAGGTGGAGCATTTTACCGATTGGTTCTTCCTCTCCGAAGTACATCCTGGCGTACTCTTCGGAGATAACTGCTGAAAGGGGTTCGGCCAGGGCAGTTGCGGCATTGCCTTTGACCATTTCATAGCCAAACATGGGTAGAAATGCCGAATCAGCATACAGGAAGTGCCGGTGCTTGTACATGACAGGGCCATTGGGCGCATCTTCATAGGTAATCACCAGATTATTTTTGTAGCCCATGTTGTAAAGGCGTGCATATCCTGCTACTTCAGGAACCTCTTCCAGCATGGCCGGTCCTACTCCGGGGTAGTTTTCCGCGGACTCCGTCATCATCTCATTGTTGAGGTACTGCTCAAGGGTCACCCTGTAAATGTTTTCTGATTGAGGGATAAACCTGTCGTAGCTCAGTTCAAAATTGACGTACTGTACGATCAGTAAAAATGCGGCAATGCCTATGGCCAGGCCTAGTACATTGACGATAGAAAATACTTTGCTCTTCAGTATGCTGCGAAAAGCAACTTTGAGGTAATTTTTGACCATGGTTGTTGTGTTTTGAGTTTTATAGTAGACCTGCTTAATTGAAAGAAGTTACAAAAAATCCGCAAAAAACTTAGAATCAAGTCTTTATAAAATCAACACAACCTCTGTAAGCCAAGCACTTACACCTTCGACATGGACAGGCTGAATACAAAAATGATTTTTGTCTAATTTAAAAAATACCTGGCCAGGACTTCTCCGACAAAATAGGCAAGAAATGCAGCCAATCCACCGAGTAAGAGTGTTTCCAGTACTCCTTTCACCCATCGTGTATTGGTGACGATGCTCTTTAAATAACCGACAAACATAAGTGCGATACCTGTGGCTATGGACGACATCATGAAAAGGTTATCGGTGGCGAAGTCAAAAAGAGCGGCAAAAACATAAGCCAGTAGCGGGATGATACCAATGACGCTAAAAGAAGCAAATGTAGCGAAGGCTGTTTTAAAAGGGGTTTTATCATCTTTGGTCATTTCCAGCTCTTCTTTCATCATGGTATCCACCCATATATCTTTATCTGCGGTTATAACTTCCACTACCTTCTCCAGCAATTCGCCCTCAAAGCCTTTGGCAGCATATATTTCACGGATCTCCTCCACTTCCCTTTCCCTCAGGTTATCCACTTCCCAATATTCAACAGCTTTATGCTTTTCAAAATTATCCCGATCGGCTTTGACCGAAAAGAAATTACCCACTGACATAGAAAAGCCATCAGCTATGAGATTGGCAAATCCAAAGATCAGCACCCAGGTAAGGTCAGCACTGGCTCCTGCTGCCCCTGCCACTACGGCAAAGGTAGTGATAGCGCCATCTATACCGCCATAGACAAACTCGGCAATATAGTCTTTGTTGAAGACCCAAACCTTCCCTTCGTCGTGAAGTTTCTTTTCCGAAATAACCTTGCTCATAACCCTAAGTTAGCAAAGTCCCACGATTCCTCATTGTCGTAGCAGATGTGGCCTGCTTCAATTTTTAAAGGGGAAGGAATGTTATTATGGTACAACTGCCCGGTACCCAGCCCCTGGTAGCCCTGTGCATTCAGGTAGGGAGACATCTGGCAAACCGCATTAAGGCCAATGTTGGATTCCAGTGCCGAGGTAAGCCACCATCCAATCCCCATAGACTCTGCTATTTCTATCCACTCTTTACAGGAATAGATCCCTCCTACCAGGGTTGGCTTTAAAATGATGTATTGCGGCCTGATCTTTTCCAGTAGCTGCTGTTTTGCATCCTTACCATACACGCCTATCAGCTCTTCGTCCAGGGCGATATCCACCGGTGTATTCTGGCAAAGTCTGGCCATCTCATCCGGCTGTCCGGCGGCAATAGGCTGCTCTATGGAATGTAGCCTGTATTTGCTCAGGGCTTTCAGTTTATCCATGGCTTCATGTATCTTAAAAGCGCCATTGGCATCGACCCGCAGCGTAATGTCACTTTGATAGTATTTTCTTCTCACGTAATCCAGAATATCACATTCCTTTTCAAAATCGAGGCTGCCGATCTTCATTTTTATACAGTCAAACCCAGCATCCACCTTATTGGAAATTTGCAGCAGCATAGCTTCCATATGCCCCATCCAGATCAGTCCGTTTATCGGTATTCTCATTTCAGACCGTGCAAAGCCATTGTTAAAGATCACCCGCTTACCACCATTCAGCAAGTCAAGAAGCGCAGTTTCCATCCCAAAGCGGGCTGCAGGCAAATCCGCACCGGCAAGTTCACCGGCAATCCGGAATATTTCTTCTTCTGACGTAGGCAAGTCCATGCCGTCAAGGTTTTTCAGGCATTCTTCGAGCCGTTCGCCCAGGTCTTCCCGGTCATCTATGCTGAGCTTCTTCAAAGGGCCACACTCGCCAAGTCCAAACACCTCAGGCCGTGAGGTGTCCCATACCTTTATGATCCATGTTTCTTTCTCTTTTAAAACACCTCTCGAGGTGCCGGCATCAAACTTAAAATTCAGGATATACTTTTGGTAAGATGTTTTTAAGGGCATAGCGTGATCAGATAAGGGCACAATTTGAAAGATTTATCCCATTTAATCAACAACCTCACCCTATATTTGCGGCATGACAGAAAAAGAACTGCCTCCAATAAGCCTGAACGACTATAAATATGACCTGCCCGATGAGAGAATTGCAAAATTCCCTTTGAAGGAACGGATGAATTCGAAATTGCTCGTTTATAATTCGGGTAAAATTGAGCATACTGTTTTTCGAAACCTTAGCGATCACATCCCGGCGGATACAGCTTTGTTTTTCAATGACACCCGGGTAATACCCGCACGCCTGCATTTCAGGAAGGAAACGGGGGCACATATTGAAGTTTTTCTGCTCGAACCTCTGCAACCCACGCGCGATGTAGCTCAATCCATGTGGATTAAAGGAAGCTGCCAATGGAAATGCATGGTGGGCAACCTGAAAAAGTGGAAAGATGAGCAGGTGCTGGAGCTTGTGCTTCCCATGCATGATCAACCGGTGACTTTAAAGGCCAGAGTTGTAGATCGCAGCACACAAATCATCGAGTTTACCTGGGATGATGATTACACTTTTGTGGATGTTATCCAGGCTGCCGGCAAGATCCCACTACCTCCGTATATCAACCGGGAGGTAAGTGAAGAAGACAAGGAAAGATACCAGACGATATACTCTCACCACGAAGGTGCCGTGGCTGCTCCTACCGCCGGTCTTCATTTTAGCGATCAGGTACTCGAAAAGTTGCAGCAAAAGGGTGTAACACTTAACTACCTGACACTACATGTCAGTGCGGGCACTTTTCAGCCCGTAAAGGAGGAGAATGTAATCAACCACCCCATGCACTCCGAGCAAGTGGTGATAACCATGAAAAATATCGATGCTTTGCTGGAGAACCCCAAGGTGGTGGCGGTAGGTACCACATCTATGCGTACACTGGAAAGTTTGTATTGGTATGGAGTAAAAATATTGTTGAAAAATGACACCGGTTTTAATATTGAAAAACTCCTGCCTTACCAGTTTGAAGGTTCTGTCCTGCCCTCAGCCCACGAAGCTTTTGAAGCCGTTAAAAAATTGATGACTGAGACCAACCGGCAAACTTTGATCGGACATACGGAGATCTTCATTTTTCCGGGTTATGAATTCAAGGTATGCAAAGGCCTGATCACCAATTATCATTTGCCGGGCTCTACGCTGATATTGCTTGTGGCAGCATTTATTGGTGAAAACTGGAGAAAAGTATATGAGGAAGCCCTTGATAATAATTATCGGTTTTTGAGCTATGGTGACAGCTCTTTGCTTTGGCCTTAGCCCCGTGATACCATATGACCAGCCATGAGCAGCGGCTCTTGGAATGTTCAGGGCGATTTGTAAATTTAAGGCAGGGTACACATAATATTTTGCCCATCATAGTTTCTATTTTTAATTACTTTAACATAGCTCCATGCTAAAAACAATCAGGAATTTATTCAAAAGTGGGCATAACCAAACGATATCATACAAGGGCCTGAACCTTCCTAATTTCAGGACCAACCAGCAACTGTCTTCAAATGAGGATTATTTAAACTCAGGAATTGAGCAGGTAGACTTTTTAAAGGAAAAAGGTCTGCTCACCAATTCATCTAAAATACTGGATTTCGGATGTGGTCAGGGCCGATTGGCCAATACCCTGGAGTACACAAACACACCGTTTTCATCCTACACGGGAATAGACACTGATAAAAAGTCAATAGACTGGTGCAATAAGAACCTTCGTTATAAAGACGCTTACAATTTCATTCATTTGTCGGCGCATAATGCCAGATATAACAAAAGAGCTGAAGGGTTGCAGGAGCTTCCGTTTGATAAAGATAGCTTTGACCTTATCTTCCTTAACTCGGTGTTCTCGCATATGTTGACCAACGATATTCAGTTTTACCTGAACCAATTTAATAGGGTACTGCACAAAAATGGCGCGGTGTATCTTACTGCTTTTGTAGAAAATGATGTTCCGGACGTTGAAGAGAACCCTCAAAATTACATAGCAGAATCTACTGGCGCATTGCACCGGGTTCGCTATGAAAAGAATTTTTTCATAAGCCTGATGGAAAATGCCAATTTCAGGCTTCATGGGTTTTATCATCAACAAATAGATAGAACAAAACAGAGTGTGGTAATACTAAAGAAATAGAGAGTACGGCCTGACCAGGTGTAAGAAAACGCCTCTCAGCTTGAGAACATACAAAATAATCACTATTTTTCACTACCAATCAAATCAGTACTATTTGTATGACCGAACAAGTCTGCAATCTCCCGGAAGCGTTTAATGACGGGCATTGCGGTGTAAGTATCCATTATTATGAGGCAAAACAATCCTCTCAGAAAAATAAAGTAAGGTTCAGCCAGAATTTATTGTGCCTCCTGCTCAAGGGTGAGAAAACGGTTTATAGTGGCACAGGTAAAATCTCTTTTGACAAGAGCCAACTGATGTTGCTAAAGCCGGGCAACACTTTAATGACTGAAAAAACAACAGTTGAAAATGCTTACAAAAGTGTACTTTTCTTCTTTGACAACGACTTTCTCAACGATTTTGTAAGGATCAACAATATTCCCATTGACCAGGCCCGGAAAGCAACCGGCTTCACGCGAACAAAAATTCTCGATAAAGACGAATACATCACCACCTTTGAAAGGTCCCTTCTGCTGATGGGCAATAAGCCGAGCCCTCCCTTAATTCGCTCTAAGCTTAATGAAATACTGTTATACCTTTTTGGCAGATACCCGGAAGAACTTACCTGTTTTATAAAAGAGACCCTGAACCACCACAGGGATGTAGCCTTTAAAAGTATTATCGAGCGCCCTGACAGCTTTAACCTGTCTAATGAAGAACTGGCATTTTTGTGCAGCATGAGCCTGTCTACTTTCAAGAGGAGATTTAAGGAGGTGTACAATACCACACCACGGCAATATTATATATCCAAAAGAATGAAAAAAGCCGCATTGCTTCTTCAAAATGACCTGCGTCCATCCGAGATTTATTTCGAGCTGGGGTATGAAAACCTTTCCGCGTTCAGCAATGAATTTAAAAAGCACTTTGGCACCTCTCCCAGAGGCTACAAGCCACAAAAGTTGGATAAGGCAGAATTTATGGAGAGACACTAACTTTTCGCCTTTGCGTTTGACAGACAGTTGTTTAACAGCAATCCGCAAAAGCAGTAGCAACCGGCATAAAATAACAGTAGGCGCGGTTTTCTGATTTTCAAGAGTAAGCTTCATATGACATGTTTTATTTTTTGCTGCATTTACTCCTCAGGTATTAAGCTTGTGGCCTGAAAAGTTGAACTTGTAGAAAAACAGTCTGGACTTTTAGCGCAACTATTTAAGGATATATCTTCTCACATTTGTATAAACAAAAAAACAACAATTATGAGAAGTATTTTAATCTTACTATTTGTATTTGCAACTGTTATGGCCAAGGCCCAGACTTTCACCCTTAAAAGTGATGAGCTTACCGGACAGGCCACTAAACAGCAGGTATTTAATGGCTTTGGGTGCACCGGAGAGAATATATCCCCTCAACTTTCATGGACCAACGCCCCTGAAGGCACCAAAAGCTTTGCCGTTACCATTTATGACAAAGATGCACCTACCGGAAGTGGCTGGTGGCACTGGGTGGTTTTCGATATTGATAAAAACACCAACGAACTGCAATCCGGAGCCGGAGACCCTGCAAAGAACCTTGCTCCTAAAGGTGCTATTCAAAGTTTGACCAATTTTGGTTCGGCAGGTTACGGCGGTCCTTGCCCTCCGGAAAACCATGGCCCTCATCAGTACGTCGTTACTGTATATGCGCTTAAAGTGGATAAGCTCGGACTGGACAGCAAGGCTAACCCTGCCATGGTGGGCTACTATCTGAATCAAAATGTAATAGATAAAGCATCTATTGTGTTTTATTATAAAAGATAACTCAATAGGTAATCGGCAAGGGCAACAGGCAAACTGTGCTGGCGAAATCTCCTGGAATTAAAAGACCAATACATATGAAAGGCACTTATCTGGAAAGTATCATTAAGCAGTTTGAATATTACAAACTGCTGGGAGAGAAAACTTTTGCTCAGCTTACCGGTGAGCAATTGATGTGGGAGTACACGCAGGATTGCAACAGCATTGCCACAATCGTAAAACACCTTTGGGGCAATATGCTTTCCCGGTGGACTGATTTCCTTACGGAAGACGGCGAGAAAACCTGGCGTGACCGTGATGCGGAGTTTGAAAATGATATTGCTGACCGGCAGGAGTTAATGGACAAATGGAATGAAGGCTGGAAGTGTCTGTTTGAGGCACTTAAGCCTTTAAGTGACCATGATCTTGAGCGTGAGATTTTTATCCGCAATCAGGGTCACACGGTGGTAGAGGCTATTAACCGCCAGCTTGCCCACTATGCATACCATGTAGGGCAGATCGTATACATTGGAAAAATAGCCAAAAAAGATAGCTGGCAGACCTTGTCTATTGCCAAAGGCCAGTCCAAGCAGTTTAATGCCCAAAAATTTGCCGAAGAAAAGCACCGGCAGCACTTTACAGATGAATTTTTGAAGGGGAAAGAATAAAATGGGCCTTGCTGAGAAGTAACCTGGTCAGGATACAACTTAGCAAGGCCCCTGGTGCTGCGGTAGCATTAAGATCCACTCAATATTTTACCCTGTGGTATGGAAAAAACTTTGACAGCACCTCTGCTTTACGAATTTAAACCCCGGCATCAGCCATTCTCATCATTAACTACTATATTCATGGGTATACTTTTACGAACAGTAGCAAACTCTTCTTTCTCCATATCATAATAGTCTTTTCCGAAAACTTCCTGAGCTTTTGCCTGGTATATCTGCCTGAAAGCCTCCTGCGTATTCAGGAAGTTGCTCAAATAGTCTTTGTAAAGAGCTTCATCATCATATTTAGCAACTACCAAATAATCGGGTGAGTTCTTTTTTACATGCTCCATCACAAAGTCATACACTTTTTGCTTCATGTTGTATTCACTGCTCTCACCAAAGTTAACCCTCAGCGGATCAAGCTTTCCTGAAGCAATCATCTTCTCCGTATCCGGAAGAGGTGGGTAATTAAACTTGATTGTATTTTCAGGAGTTGGTGGTAACAGCATAGCTACTTCAACCTTTTCTCCTGTATCGGTTTGTCCTAAAAAAAGAAGTTTTCTTTTGTCAGCCCTGCGCAATTCCCAAATCACATCGCGCACGAAGCCCATCTGCTGGTCTTTGTCTATGCTGGCTATGATTACCCCTTCATGAGGCAGGTTAGCATCTTCGACAACCTGCTTTACCTCGTCCAGTTCATAGTACTTTCCATTAATGGTTATTTTACCGTCTTTAACCGACAAGTTTAACACATCATTGACCTTTCCTTCAAACTTGTACCTTGTCGCAGGCAGTACGGGCAAGTTCACCCCCACTGCTACCTCCTCAACCTTTGTCCCGGCCGGTGAAGATACCTGCTCATCGATACCTGAATTGCACTGTATAAATATTACACTCGACAATACCGTCGCTAATACGGCCATAGCTACTTTTATCTTGCCTGACCTTCCTGATTTATTATTTTTCATCATGGCTATTCGTTTTTTAATAAATGATAGATTAAAATTATGTACCAACCCGTTTGAGTTGTTGCTGATTAATTGACTCAAAAGCATGGTTTGATACTCTACCAGGGAATAACCCGAATTCATTATTTTTTCATCTGCTATATATTCATGTGTAGCTTTTAGGGATTTGATTAACTTCCATATGAGTGGATTGAACCATAGAAATGAGGCCAGGAACTGAACAAAGATCAGATCAAAAGAATGGCGCTGCTGAACATGCACCTTTTCATGTGCCAATATTTGCTCAAACTCCGGCGATACAACCGTATCTTGATGTACAAAAACATAATTCAAAAATGAGAATGGCGCTACAGGGTTCGCCAACCTGACGACTTTCAGGCCATCCACATTTTCTTTTGGGTAGATAACGGTCATCCTCCAAAGTCGGTAAAAACCCACAGCAATTCTGGATAAACACAAGGCGACTCCTATAATATACAGGGTCAAAAATGCCTTTATACCAAAATCAGCCCAATTGAATGTAGCCTCGCTCTCTACATATTCTTTACCACCGGCCAGAGGTTTTTCTCTAAAATTTTCAAACTCCCACCTGGCCATGGCATCATAATATGAGATCCTAAATTTGCTGATCTCCTGCACCTGCTGCTCCAGGAGCGGAATCTTGGCAGGACTCGAATCAAAACTCATAAATGGAAACACTATTGAAAACACCAGAATGCCCAGCAGAAAAAATCGGTTGAGGTTAAAAAAGGTCTCTCTCTTTAAAACCAATACATAGAGCAGATAAAAGAACGCCAACACGGCACCCGACTCTGCCAGATACATGATAACCTTAGTCATTCTTCTGCGATTTTAGCTCTTCCAGCATTTTCATTACCTCGTCAAGCTCCTTTTCATCGAGCTTTTTACTCTCCGAAAAAAAGTTGACCACCTGTTTCAGTGAATTATTGTAATAATCTGAAACCACTTTTGACAATTGCCCCTTCCTGTACTTTTCCTTTGACACCAGCGGGTAATATTGATGAGAGTTGCCATAAGCCTTAAAGCCTACGATCTCCTTTTGCACCAATACTCTCACTATGGTAGAAACAGAATTGTACGGAGGTTTTGGGTCGGGATACTGATCGATAATATCTTTTATAAAGCCTTTCTCAATATCCCAGAGAATTTTCATTATCTTCTCTTCTGCCTTGGTAAGTGTAACCATTGTTAATGAGTTTAATTAATCAGCAATACAAGAATACAACTTAAAAATAAGTTTTACAACTTAATATTAAGTTATTTAACTTATTAATTAGTTGATTAACTTAAATATAAGTTCAATCAGAAATCAACTGGCTGAAAATCAATGCAATAAAAAGCAATCAAATCACTTATCTCTGTTTGATACCAGAAAAATAAAAAAATCCAATTCGTTTGACTTAACATTGATCTACAATCTATCTTTAACATTTCAGAACAAGCACAAGCGAACATGTCAAACATAGACCTGGTTATTGAAGAACGAGCTGCCGACATCGGCAACTTCATGGTGGGCAGGCTGTTGCCCTTCCGCCAAAAAAGGGCTGTAGGCCCATTTGTTTTTATCGACCACATGGGGCCAACCACCCTAAAAGACCACGAGAATTTTGATATTCCCCCGCACCCTCACATCGGGCTTTCTACCCTGACCTATTTATTTGAAGGAGCCATCATGCACCGCGACAGCATGGGTTACGAGGTAGAAATACAGCCCGGCGCTGTCAACTGGATGACGGCAGGCAAAGGCGTGGTACACTCGGAGCGTACCCCTGAATATCTCAGAAATTCTGACAAAAGTCTGCATGGCTTACAGATCTGGGTGGCATTGCCAAAAGCTTTGGAAAGCTCCGACCCATCATTCTCTCATGTTGAAGCCAAAGATATTCCGCACTGGCAGCAGGATGGTGTATCTATGAAATTGATTGCCGGGGAGGCGTTTGGCAGAAAATCACCTGTTCCCGTGCATAGCCAGCTATATTTTTTAGAGATCAAAAGCACCGACACGGCAACATTATCTATTGGCGAACACCTTTTTGGTGAAAGTGCGCTTTACATACTCGAAGGTTATATCAAAAGTGATGGCCATACTTATGAACCTAAACATATTCTGATCGCAAAAGAAAGCAGCCTGTGCGAATTTGAGATTGGCCCCAACAGCACCGTTTACATTTTTGGAGGGCAGCCTTTCGAAGAAGAGCGGTTTATCCACTGGAATTTTGTAAGCTCTGACAAACTTCTGATAGAAAAAGCCCGGAATGACTGGCGCGAGCAGAAGTTCCCAAAAGTACCGGGAGAAACAGATTTTGTACCGCTCCCTGAACCCAGAAAACATTAAAATCAATTAAAACAATGGATATTCAACAGTTTAACAGGGAAACCAAAGGCTTTTTCAAAGCTGTAGATAACGGCAAAGAGGCCGGGCGGATGACCTACTCATGGGCAGGTAAGGATAAAATGATCATAGACCACACCGAGGTAAGCCCGGAATTCAAAGGTCAGGGCGTAGGCTATAAAATGGTACACGCGGCCGTAGACTATGCCCGGGAAAGCAATGTGAAGGTCATTCCACTTTGCCCCTTTGCAAAAAGTGTATTTGATAAAATCGAAGAAATAAGAGATGTATTAGCAGGATGACGCGGGTTACTGGTTGCGGGTTGCTGGTTACTTGCTCTCCGTTCACTGTTTACTTGTTTACTGTTCACCGAATACCAGGTCTCAATACTCAATACTAAAATCTAAAGCCTAAAATATGAAGCAAATAGTAGCCTTTGCGGGGAGTAATAGCAGCACTTCTATTAATAAACAGCTTGTAAAGTTTGTTCTGACTTACTTTCCTGATTTTGAAATCAACCTTCTTGATCTGAATGATTACGAGATGCCTTTGTTTTCGGTTGACAGGGAAAAGACAGGTTTCCCTGAAGCTGTCGGGCGTTTTCGGGAGGCCATGAGCAATGCCGATGCTATAGTTTGCTCTCTGGCAGAACATAACAGAAGCTATACGGTAGCTTTCAAAAACGTGCTTGACTGGTGCAGCCGCATAGACATGAACATTTTCGCGGGTAAACCCATGCTCCTTATGAGCACTTCACCGGGAGGATATGGCGGCGGCAATGTAATGAACGCAGCAAAACCATTTTTCCCCAAATGCGGAGCGGAAGTCATCGAGTCCTTTTCCCTGCCATCCTTCCGACAAAATTTTGAAAACGGCCAAATCATTAATGAAGCCCTGAAAAAGGAGTTGGAGGATAAGATTGAAGTATTTAAAAGCAGGCTGTAGTAAAGGCTCCGCGGTCTGTCCCCTGACCATAGTCGTTAACTTAAGGGCGAAAAGCAGTGCCGTAGGTGCTGAATGTGATTAGCCCGGGGTGCAACCCCGGGAAATCTAATCAGTGGTAAATGTGCCATAGGAAACCCCCGCCATGAAATGCTGACCGCTTTGGCACACATAGCAAAAACAAATTTCAGCACATTTAGCCCCTAAGCAAAGAAATATAAAAACGGCCGCTCCAATGTTATTCAATCCATAAAACATATGGTTGGTGGTGAAAACACAAACAATGGGGCTTTTGGGAGGTAAAGGTTTTGTTGACGCATCCTTTCCTCCGTGGTCTGTCCCCTGACAGACCACCTACAAAATGCCTTTTATCCAAACAGTTAGTCATATCCATAGCGATGGA
>NZ_SMLW01000667.1:34192-34451 GCF_009711405.1 Fulvivirga kasyanovii
GCCTGTTCAGCCGTACTGACCGCAGTAACACTGGAAAGCCGAAGAAATTTCAGACCATGTTTGTTCTCCACCTCGTAGGCTGTCTCCTAATAGCTCCGTACTGCAAGTAAAAGCCACTGCAGTAAAAAGACACACAGCAAAGGTCTGTCAGGGGACAGACCGAGGGAGGAGGGGAAAATAGGCCGAGGGAAGAAAGAAGGAGCACAACAGCAGTCAAAACTAAACAGCGGCTTTACTAAACTTCTGAAAGTTTGGTAAA
>NZ_SMLW01000667.1:34526-42991 GCF_009711405.1 Fulvivirga kasyanovii
ATGTTACCACTTCAGTTTGTTTAAATGTAGGTATAGCATAAAGCACTATCAAAGAATGCGTTAATTAAACCACATATTCTTCCCCTCAATACCTGCATGTGTGCCAAATAGGTTATATGCTATGGTATGGCTTTCCTATGGCACTGATTTGCTTTTCGTTTTCTATAAATATTATGTCCCTACAGGACGATATGCTGTCATTAAAACAATTATGAATGCTTCCGAAAGCAATGATCCCGTAGGGATAAAATATTTGTAGAATAACCCTTTAGATAGACCAGATGTCCTGTAGGGACAAAATAAACAGGCCTTTGAGTACCCTCAGTATTTTCCCCCTGACAGACCACCTATAAAATGCCTTTTACTCAAACAGTTAGTCATATCCATAGCGATGGATTTGCTTACAAGGCAACTGTCGCAGGACAGCCACCGGGTGTGGTGATCACCGGGTTTACAGGAAGCACGAACGGCAGCCTGACAGAGCTAAATTGCAGCTTTACTAAACTTTGAAAGTTTGGTAAAGCTTTACTGTTCGGTAACGCCCGCTGAGGGTAATAGCCTTAAAGCAGAGGTTGCCACCTTTCTAAACATCGACTCTCCCGGCAATGGTCTCCTGCCATAATTAAAGAGTGTGCCTCCGAATGCCGTAGACACATTGCAAAAGTGAAGAAATTCCGCCCCTTCGGGGCTTGCTTCTTATTTGGCTAGTTACAAAAGGCTACACCTTTTGCTGATAGATAGCGCCCCCTTAGGGCTGCAGTTGTACTGTTCAGTATCGACGCATCTCTATGGCCTTTCTCCTCTCCTCCGTGGTCTGTCCCCCGACAGATCATCCTCTACACATCTCTTTCATTTTCAAAAAAATTTACGGGTTTACAAGGTGGCTATCGATGGACAGCCCCCAGGTGTGAATGAAAACAGAAGCCATTCCACCATCAACTGCAAAACATGTCATCCACTGCGCTGTTAATTTTATATGCAGTCACTCAGACATATGGCCCATAAAGCCGACAAGGCAGTCGATAAGGCAAAGATCCGCATCAAAGAAGCGCTTAACCTGTTTGATCCGGTCATTATATTTCCATATCATGGCTATGCCAATAGTACCAAAGCCTACATCAATGGCCGGATACTCGAAAAAGAGCGGATGATCCACGAGGATAATGACGTGGAGGGTTCTCTCTGGCACAATATTCACAAAGTATGGAAGCGGTACGAAAGTGATGAAGTACCCGGCGTGGAAATTGAAGGAGAGCTTTATGGACACACAGCCAGGACCACAAGCAACGAAGAGGGTTACTTCATGCTGGTTTTTGATCTGGAAGGACAGCAACTGAAAGATGGATGGCACAAGGTGAAACTGCGGATCACTGATATGCCTTATGACCTGGAATATGAAGAAACCACCGAAGGAGCCATACAGGTTTGCAATGAGCAAAATTGCTTTGGGATCATTTCTGATGTAGATGATACGATCATCAAGTCCGATGCCATGCATGCCATAAAAAAACTGCGCATCATGCTCACGAAAGATGCCAAAAGCAGAGTGGCCTTTGACGGTGTAGACCACCTCTACCGCAATTTGACAGCCGAAGGCAAAAACCCATTATTCTTCGTTTCCGGCAGCTCTTATAACCTGTATGATATGCTGGTAAGCTTCTGCGAGCATCAATCTATACCACAGGGGCCGTTCTTTCTTCGCAATATCGGGCTTGACCCCACAAAATGGTTTAAACAGGACACGAACGAGTACAAAAAGGAGCATATTGAGCACCTCTTTGAAGTTTTCAGTAAGCTGTCATTTATCTGCATTGGAGACAGTGGACAAAAAGACCCGGAAATATATCTGGACCTGTACAAAAAGTACCCTGGCCGCATCAAAGCCATATACATCAGGCATGTGCATACTGATAAGCGGAGGCAGGCTCTGAAGGAAATGGCCGACTCCACAGACATTCCCTTCCTCATCATGAGCGACTCTAAGGATGCGCTTGATCATGCCACGGCGCAAAGCTGGGTTTAGGCAGCGCTTTACAGGCGAGACATTTATCATTCATTTTAGTAATTTAGCTCCGCAAGCTAATATACCACCTCTTTAATCATCAATATCGATTATGAGTTTCCTGAAAGCAGAATGGAGAAAGCTGGCACTTGCCAACTACGAAACGGATCCCGCTATACTTAAAAAATACGTTCCCCGAGGCACGGAAATTGACTTATGGAATGATACCTGCTACGTAAGTCTGGTAGGGTTCATGTTCGTCAATACGCGCCTGCTCGGCCTCCCTATCCCATTTCACCGAAACTTTGAAGAGGTCAACCTCCGGTTTTATGTTCGCCACAAGCACAAAGGTGAATGGAGACGAGGAGTGGTCTTCATCAAAGAAATAGTGCCAAAGCATGCCATTACGTTCGTAGCTAATACCATTTATAAAGAGCACTACCAAACCATGCGCATGTCGCATGAGTGGCAGGAACTGAAAAAATACCGATCGGTATGGTATGCATGGGAATATCAGGATAAAGTCAATTCTTTGATGATCAAAGCTGACCTGCTGCCCCATGAAATTACAGCAGGTTCGGAAACAGAATTTATTACAGAGCATTATTGGGGCTACACCAAAGTGAACGACCATAGCACCATGGAATACGAAGTACGTCATCCAAGGTGGAATGCTTACAAGGTCAACGAATATGAGATCAACGTGGACTTCAGGACGATATATGGTGACGAGTTTGAAGAGCTTTCCCGGGCAACACCAAAATCGGTGATGCTTGCAGAAGGCTCCGGAATAAGTGTTGAGAAGAAGAGAAAGGTTGAATTTTAATATTTTAGTGCTGGCTATTGATCCAAAACTTCAAACCTCCTAATAATGGGCTCCTATAACCGAAAAACACCGCAAAAGAATGACTGCCCTATGGAGCGGGCGGTAAATGCCATATCCGGTAAGTGGAAATTAGCCATATTGTGCGAGCTTAACCGTGGCACCTGCCGGCTAAAAGACCTTGAAGAATATAACCCCGAAGCGTCGAAAAGGGCACTTACCCAGCAGTTGGGCGAGCTAGTGGAAGACGGCTTTATTGCCAAAAAGGATTTTGATGTGTACCCTAAAAAGGTTGAATACTCCCTCACACCACTGGGCAAAGAAATGATGGGAGTGGTAAACGCACTCGGTAAGGTAGGGGAAAAAATGTAAAATAATCATGGGGGCAAATTTGCCCCTTATTGCCTCTGTTTAATGATGACTTTAGTTTTGGCTATCAAAAAGGGAAATCATGGACAGACGATTATTAGGCAATATTTTAATCATTTCATTTTTATCACTTTCAGGCACCGGCCTGTTCATATATTTTGTACCATTCAGTAAACCTGCGGCCTCTCTGCACACTTTGTTTGCACTAATATTTTTACTGGGTGCTGTTTTTCACATGGTCAACAACAGAACCCCGCTCACCAATTATATCACCGGCAAAAGGCAGAAAACACTAAAGAAACTGCAAAGTGGAGCAATTCTGACAGCCTTCATATTGATTTCCATAGGTGTACTCTACAACCTCCCATTTTTCAACAGCATTTACAATTGGGGCAATGCTATCAGAAACAGCCAGCTAGGAAAAACAGAACAAACTCTTGATTATGAAACCATAATCCTGCCGAACGCCTCAGGGCAGCACGGAATCACCATTGAACTAAAAAAGGGAGATGCATTTCAATACCCTCTCTTTGCCATCTGGCTTGAGGACACCTCCGGTAACTATATCAAAACCCTTTACATCTCACGGGTTATAGCTTCAAGTACTTTTGATTACGGGAAGAAAGTAAATGACAAATGGACACCCGCCGTAGTCAGAAGGCCCGAAGCACTCCCCTATTGGTCGCACAAGCGAGGAATCAAAGCTTCGGACGGCCTATATATACCCCTCGGCCCTGCCCCCGATCTGGATGGTGTATCAGGTGCAACACCTACCAACAATTTTATAATTACTTCCAAAGGAGACCTACATGCTGGGCAACACTATATAATATTCCTTGAAGTCAACCAATCTTATGACTGGAATGAATACTACAGTAAAGACAGGTTTGCTGAAGACGAGATTTATTCAGGGTCAGGCCAGGTAGGACAGCCATCATTAATCTATTCTGCAGAGATCGGTGCCCACGACCTGAGGCAAAAGACTTATAAGTTTTTAGAACTAACCGGGCACGGCCACCACTCTGGCAAAGATGGTAAGCTATATACCCACCTCGAAAATATTACCACGGCTAAAATGATTGCTGACAGGATAATCGTATCTATAGAATAGCTATATTATATGATACCTTAAGCTATATTTGCCTCCCATGAAGGGTCACCTGTTATTAAGTTTATTTTTTATTCTCCTCGTTTCGGCCTGCAATAACGATCGACCTGAGGCATATACCATTTCGACGGAAGATGGCCTTGTTCAGGTAGCACTTCGCAAACGCAACGACTACAATGAGCTGATCAGCATCTACAATGATTCTGTGGCTAGCACATGGCCGCTGCGTTACCCTGTATTTGCCTTTCAGCATGGCGATATTAACAACGATGGTACCGAAGATCTGGCTGTCGGAGTGATCAAGCGCACAAGGTATGACACCCTGGTACGAAAGCGTCTTTTCCTGTTTCAGTTGCGCAACAAAAGCATCATACCACTCTGGTTAGGGTCATCCCTAAGTCACCCTTTGGTGGAGTTTGGCATCATCAAAAATGAACAGGGAGAAACTCTTATCAGGGCAATAGAAAAAGAGCCTGGTGGGCAATATCTCATTGCCGAATATGAATGGTATGGGTTCGGCCTGTCTTTGAAGAAATATATCAGGCGTAAAATATCATTGGAAGAAGCAAAAAAATTTCACCTTCATTAAAGATTGTCTTAAATTGAGCGCCAAACTTACTTATAGTATATGACACTCAATATATTTCGACTCAAATCAATAATAATATGTTGTTTCTTCTTTGTTTTTTCATGTTCCCAGCAAGGGGAAGATAAAGAGCAGGATGCAGAGGAAGAAAGTACCGAACAGGCATCAACTGAGAGTAGTGATGAAAGTGAAGAAACCGAAGAATACTATATAGACGAGTTTTTACCTGACCTTGATACGCTTACTTATGAAGAGCAAAGGGCGCAACTGCCTCCCTTTGACCTGAATCAGGACCTTTCGGGTAAAACGCTGCATGAGCTACGCATCATCAGAAACACCATCCCCGCACGCTACGGATACCTGTTTATGAAAGCCGACCTGAGAGGGTACTTCCTTTCCAAGGACTGGTATGAAAACCTGATGAATACCCGGTGGTATGGCGACTGCAAGTATAGTGGCATAAAACCAGCCCCTCCTATCGAATATACTCCTGAGGAAATTGCCTTCATGGAAAAGGTCAAAAACCTGGAAGAACAATGGAAGCAGGAAAATTATATAGAAAAAAACGGGCTGAAATACCCTAATGTAAACAACATCATTAACCGCTGGCAGTACGGGCAGCTACCTGATAAGATGATCGCTGCCCTGGGAGAGCGTGGCTATGTCATAGTACCCAACAGTAACGTGCAGTTATTTCACGTGTACGAGCAAAATGACTACAGCCAGACTCAGAATTTTGTAACTACCGATCTCTATCTGCAGTTGTTTCACATGCACTTTTCATTTATGCTGCGCGGACTGGAAGAAGATTATTTTATACCTACCCTTAACGAACTTCTCTCAGGTTTTCTGCAGAAAGCTGACCAATTGGCCCAAAGCTCATCGCCCGGGTCAAAATCCGCCCTGGAGTACAATGCTGCCTTCTATGCCATTCCGCTGGCAATTTTAGAAGATAAAAAGCCTGCTGTACCTCAAAAATACACTGAAGTAGTATCTACCGAGCTGGACAATATCAAGGCTGCATCTTCTGCTACCTCCAGCCTGTTGCCGGGCTATAAAGAGATTATGTTCCCTTACGACCTGTTCAAACCCAGAGGGCATTACACCCGGACGGAAGATCTCAAGAAATATTTCAAGGCCATGCAGTGGTTACAAACAGCGCCTTATTGTCTGAAAGATGATACTGACCTTAAAAGAGCGGTGATAGCTGCCTATGTACTGAACCAGGGAAAAGGCAAATCGGGTAAAACATTACGAGACATGTATGCCCGCATACTGGAACCCACCTCATTCCTCATAGGGCAGCCAGACAACCTTTCAATATTGGACATCTGCCGTATCATT
Source organism: Fulvivirga kasyanovii (assembly GCF_009711405.1). Classification (GTDB taxonomy): domain Bacteria; phylum Bacteroidota; class Bacteroidia; order Cytophagales; family Cyclobacteriaceae; genus Fulvivirga; species Fulvivirga kasyanovii. The sequence goes on from NZ_SMLW01000667.1 coordinate 40,759, forward strand.
GACGGAAAATACCAGAACATAGATGAGCTATTAGAGCCTGAGAACCTTTCATCCACGCTCAAAGACCTCGAGGTTGTGGCTGCGAAGAAGAACGTTATCAAACCTAAAGTTGAAATGACCTGCTCTGATAAAATCAACTTCATGCCGGCCAGGTTTGTGCTGGACAATGAAATACTCCAGGAAATGACTGATCTGGATGCACGACCTTACCCGCAGGGTCTCGACGTAATGGCCAGCTTTGGCAGTGAGGCAGCAAAAAACATCTTGCTTGAAGAACAGAATGAGGACGAAAAATGGGACCAGTTCCTCCCCTCTCTGGAGAAAATGGAAAGTAAGTACAGTAATTATGAAGACTGGGATGCCTCCGTCTATGCCAAATGGATACAGGGATTAACAGAACTTCTCAAACCAGATGACAGGTACCCATACTTTATGCAATTGCCTGCCTGGAACAAAAAGAACCTGAATACTTCGCTGGCATCCTGGGCAGAGCTCAAGCACGATGCCGTTCTCTATGCAGAGCAGCCTTTCGCCTCCGAATGTGGCGGTGGCGGTGGTTGCTCACCTCCTCCTGAGCCTTACGTGCTTGGCTATGTGGAGCCTAACGTCAAATACTGGAAGTCGGCCCTGGAACTGCTGGACCTGACCGAAAACCTACTGAAAGAACATGACCTGCTGGACCATGGCATGCAATCGAAGCAAAATGAGTTGCGCGATTTATGCAAGTTTCTGCTTGCCATGAGCCAAAAGCAGTTAAAAGGAGAAGCGCTGAGTGAACAGGAATACCGCACCATTGAGCTGATCGGCAGCTCGGTCGACTATATTACCAAGTCCATACTCGGCGTGTACACCTGGGACGAAGTATCCGGCCCGGATAAAGAGATATCGGTAGTTGCAGATATTTACACTAATAATCAAGGCGAAAAAGCAGGAATATTGCACGTAGGTGTAGGCTTCGCCAATGACATTTATGTACTTGTGGAAATGGAAGGCTACCTGTACATCACCAAAGGAGCTACTTTCAGCTACTATGAATTTCCTCAGCCACTGGACCAGCGGCTTACAGACGAGCAATGGCAGGAAATGCTGAAAGAAGGGAAGCGATACCCCTTACCACCATGGATGGATGAAGTAATACTCGACCTCAACAAAGATAAAAAGCCGGAGATCAGGGAGTACCTTTATAGCTCAGGCTGCTGATGCTGCATAGGCTTGGCTTACTGCTTATCTTACTGGCTTCATGCTCCGCTCCGGACCGCATGGAGGTAGTATTTGGCGGGGATGTAATGCTTGACCGGGGAATCAGGGCCCAGATCGATACCCGGGGGCTGGAATATCTTACAGAAGATCTCAGCAAGGTATTTGACGGGGCTGATTATGCCGTCATCAACCTGGAATGCCCTGTAACCGATCAGCACACCCCCTTAACCAAAGAGTATGTATTCAGGGCTGAGCCTGAGTGGCTGCCCGGCCTGTGCAATGCCGGCATTACCCACTGCATCATGGCCAACAACCATAGTTATGACCACGGTCGCGATGCATTGGTAGCTACTGCCGAAAACTTAAATACGGCAGGTCTGGTACCAGTAGGTTATGGGCTCAACCAGGCCAAAGCCTGCGAACCGGTTTTGCTGCAAAAAGGCGATATAGAAGTTGCCCTGTTTGCCAGTGTCACCCTCGGGCTGGAGGCCTGGATGTACCTGGAAGATGACCCCGGCATGTGCCAGGCTACTATTTCCGACCTATCAAAAAACATCAGAGAATACAAAAAACAATACCCTCATAGGTTTGTAGTCGTTACCCTCCATTGGGGCGCCGAGTACCACCAAACCCCTACCTCCATACAGCGCGAAGAAGCCAAAAAACTGATCCACGCAGGCACTGACGCCATTATAGGCCACCACCCCCATGTAATCCAAAGCTTTGAATATATAGAAGGAAAACCCGTGTTTTACAGCATCGGCAACCTCATATTTGACAACCCCAACCCCAAAACCCATGAAGGAATACTGGTAAAGCTGGCTTTTGAAAAAGACAAACAGGAAGTGCAGGTAGTACCTTACAAAGCAGATAATAGTAAGCCTGTATTGATGAGTGAGGGTGAGCAGGTGGAGTTTAAGAAGCGATATACATTTTAAATAGAAGAATTAAAAAACGCACATTCCTATCTCCATATGCTTGCATGTGTGCCAAAGTAGAGTTCTATTCTATAGCATGGCTTTCCTATGGCACA
>NZ_SMLW01000667.1:43001-43214 GCF_009711405.1 Fulvivirga kasyanovii
CCCTTACAGGACATTAGGCTGTCCTGTCATTAATTACGAATCCCTTTTGCAGCAATAATCCCGTAGGGATAAAATATTTGTAGAAATAGCCATTTAGATTAGATTGTCCTGTAGGGACAAAACAAGCAGGCATTTAAAGTGAGGCTTAAGCTTAATAGCATTGAGGGAGATGCGCAGGCAGAAGGTGTATCCCTCCAAATCCATTTACTCGTA
>NZ_SMLW01000667.1:43224-43468 GCF_009711405.1 Fulvivirga kasyanovii
CCCTCCAAGGTGCGATTAAAAGTTGTTCGAAATGAAAGTGTATACAATGAGGGGCTTTTATTTCAATTCCTCTCAGGTGCGATTAAAAGACACGGGCCAGATGGCAGATCGATGCCAACTCCCACATTTCAATTCCTCTCAGGTACGATTAAAAGGTACGCAAATGATGCTCAAGCATAGCCCTTGCACTTATTTCAATTCCTCTCAGGTGCAATCACTAAGTTCTCCCTCGAGGGAGATGCCG
>NZ_SMLW01000667.1:43576-44067 GCF_009711405.1 Fulvivirga kasyanovii
AATTATCCGCAAAGATGCCCGTCCTTTTTCCCTTGCATTTCAATTCCTCTCAGGTGCGATTAAAAGCACCGTAAGTTTTAAAGATATTTAAAAGCCTCATTTTATTTCAATTCCTTTCAGGTACGATCAAAAGTCTTTATCTTCAGTTGTGGAGGAGGTTTAAGTATGCTATTTCAATTCCTCTCAGGTGCGATTAAAAGACTACGTTATTCAAATAAGAAATGGCATAAACCAATTTCAATTCCTCTCAGGTGAAGTCACTAAGTTCTCCCTCGAGGGAGATGCCGCAGGCAGAGGGTGTATTCCTCAAAATCCATTTACTCGTACCCACTTCCATGCCGCACAAACCCCTCGTGAACCAAACCGCATTAACCTACCCCACTGGCAAAAGCTTGGTTTCAATTCCTCTCAGGTGCGATTGAAAGTTATGAGCGTTACAATATTCCTTTATCTTTTTCATCAATTTCAATTCCTCTCAGGTACGATTAAAA
>NZ_SMLW01000154.1 GCF_009711405.1 Fulvivirga kasyanovii
ACCACTTAGAACGGTTACGACAATCTCAGGATGTTCAGATATGAATGTTAATAGGTCCATCTTTTGGTTTTATTCATTTTCATCAATTAAGAATTCAAAGAGTGTTTTCTTGTCATGGTTGCTCTCCAAAGGGAAATGCTTACTATGAACATACTTTCGTTCAAGAACTTCATTTGAAAATAACCTTGAGGCTACTGGATATGTGTCAAGTGTCACATGCGAATAATCAAAGTCCGTGTTGTAAATTTCTTCATATGATTTGAAGTCAGGCGATGGGAAGCTCTCTTTATATTCTTTATTGTACTCTGGTTGGAAGTAGTTTATCAAAGAAGCTTCAAAAACTGTCAATTCTTGACCTTCTGGAATTCTTTGTGAAGCACTTTTTTGAAGTTTTTTTAAGTCCTCAACAGTCACCTTCTTTAAGCCTGAAGCTTTGGATAATGAGTCATTTGTGATCAAGTGAGTAAATTTGTCAGGGGAAACGTTACTTATATGTACTGAATCAAATGTAGAGTCTATGATTTTCTCTAGCTCAAGCGAATGTTGGCTTTTAGTTTTGTTGCTTATGAGAAGAATAGTAAAGGACAATATAAGAATCTTATACACTCTATTCATTTATATTCAGTTAATGCCAACAATTGGATATACGCAACGTTGCACATATACCCACTATTCGTCGTAATCTAGAGGATTTTTAATACCTTTCAAAGAGTTGATTGCATACATGTATATACATTGCAGTTGTGCGCTAAGTATATGCTCACCCTGGTCTTAACGTAGCGATCCTAAGACCTAAAATTATCTAGGGCGTCCGCCCGGGCTAATTCTTTAATACTATCTTTGAAAACATGAGAAGAAAATAGGCCGTTCGGGGTCAAAATGCTATGTATTTCGTAGTATTTTGTGCCATATTCAACAATTGAGCTGAGCGGACGCTAAAGGCCAGGTAGGTAAAGTATATCATTCAAAATCACATCCCTCGGCTTACGTATACTGCCTTTTGTGCCTGTGCTTTATATACTCGTTTAATATTTTACTCATTTCTTTATAGAATTCTTCTCGATTAAAATCCGTCGGTTTTCTTTTCAATGAATCAACATCTTTAATCGCTTCAAGAATTGCTGTTTTCAATATATCAAATTGTTGGTTTCCAGTCAGCCCTTTCATTTTTCTATAATCAAATTGCTTGACCACTAACAAGTTTTTGTGTTTGGTTCCGTAGCGTTTATAATTTTTTGTTTTTTTACTAAAATCCTTAAAGTCACCCTTAAAATCGAAAATCTCATAACCTAAATCGAACTGTCTAATCGACTTACCAAAAGTCTTCCCACTCAGTCGATTGTTTATATAATC
>NZ_SMLW01000074.1 GCF_009711405.1 Fulvivirga kasyanovii
GTTTCTCAACTAATTTTCAAGGAAGCCCTAGTTATACATAAAAAGCATATGCATTTAATTGAAAGAGCGTGATTGCTTCTGTTTTGGAATATTTCCTCTGTCCGTGCTACCGAAAGGGCAAGCTTTACCAAACTTTCAAAAGTTTAGTAAAGCCGTGGTTTAGTTCTGCCGGCTTGCATACGCAATCAATTTGAACCGCGGCCCTTTCTCTGCTTTAAGCTGATTTCTTCCCTCCCAGCATCAGAATGCTGTTAATGTTGATTTCGGTGATGTACTTCGTTTCACCGCTACCGGTTTCGTACGAGCGGTGGATGAGTTTGCCTTCAATGGCTACCTCCTGTCCTTTCTTTAAATATTGGGCGGCAACCTCACCGGGTCTTCCCCAGGCTACCATATTATGCCATTGGGTATCTTCGATTCTTTCTCCCCGGGAGTTATAATAACTTTCTGATGTGGCAATAGAAAATGTAGCCACGG
>NZ_SMLW01000106.1 GCF_009711405.1 Fulvivirga kasyanovii
CTGGAGGTCGGTTTTAACCTGTTGCTCGTAGTATGCTTTCCTTTTCTCTTTTAGCTTTTTCTCCCTTTCTTTTTTCTTCCTCAGAGCCTCCTTTTCCTGTCGCTTCTGTTTCTGCTCATAGGTTTCGGTTCTTTTATGCCTTCCATTTTGTTTTTTTCCGTTCCTCTCCCCAGGGTTTCTTTTTTGTCGTGGTCTTCGTTCTGTAGCAGGCTTTTCTTTTGGCTCGTCTCGCTCCTTTTTCACAGGCTCGGGAAGCTCAATTTTGCCCAACACTTTTATGCCTTCAAGCTTGATCTTTTTGGCTCTGATCACCTCAACTTCCTGATTAGTGGTAGCTTCTTCGGTCGCCTCCTGAGCAGGGACTTCGGCGGTTGTAATTTCTTCTGTTACCTTAGCTTCATCTCTTGCTTCCGGCTCTTTCGGAATGGCGGTCGCCTCCTGCTTTTCTTCATGGTGCTGTACTATACTGTCCTTTTCTGCTACTTCCTGTGTAGGAGCTTCATTCTGAGGAGAATCAGTGCTTTCTGTCCCGACATCTAAATCGTTCCCGAAGTGCTCCATGATAAGGGCAAGGGCATGTTCATCAAGTTTTGCATTGCTGCCTTCGATATCCTTAATGCCATTTTTTGATAGCAGATCAACAATTTCATTTTGCGTGACACCTAATTTTCGGGATAATTGTACGAGCCTCATGTCTGATTATTCATTTTGGGTGCAA
>NZ_SMLW01000494.1 GCF_009711405.1 Fulvivirga kasyanovii
ATGATGAGCAGGCTGTTTCTACAAATGCCATTGCCGACACCCTGAACACCAAGGCTGCCTCGGTCACGGACATGATCAAAAAACTATCGAACAAAGGAGTGATCACCTACCAGAAATACCGGGGCGTAAAGGTTTCGGAGCTGGGTCAGAAAGCAGCTCTACAGGTGGTAAGAAAACACCGGCTTTGGGAGACATTTCTCGTTGAAAAATTGAAGTTCAATTGGGACGAAGTCCATGAGGTTGCGGAGCAGTTGGAGCACATCAAATCCCCCCTACTCATCAAGCGGCTCGACGAGTTTTTGGGCTACCCGAAATACGACCCTCATGGCGACCCGATCCCGGACGAATTCGGGGAGTTTAAATCGAAACCCCAAGTGGCTCTCGGCGACTGCAAAATCGGGCACGAAGGAGTAGTGGTTGCAGTCAAAGATGCTAGCGCTCCTTTCCTCCAATATGTTGACAAAATAGGCGCCTACATCGGAGCCAAAATCAAGGTGATCGACAAGGTGGAATTTGACAGTTCCCTGGAGATCCTGATCGACAATAAAAAGACAGTTTTTATATCAAAAGAAGTATCAGAAAATATATGGATAACAGAATAATAAAATGGCTCATTGTCGGCTTAGTGTTGTTAGCGGGATGTGGCCAGGTAGCCAAAGAAAATTCTGAAAACGGACGACTGAACATTGTGACTACCACTGGCATGATCGGTGATGCCGTGACCAACATTGTGGGTGACTCGGCTAATGTAACAGCACTCATGGGACCGGGCGTTGACCCCCACCTTTACAAGGCTACACAGGGCGACTTGCAGAAGCTCACAAACGCTGACCTGATCTTTTACAATGGTCTCCACCTTGAAGGAAAAATGGGCGAAGTACTGGAAAAACTCGGCAAGCTGAAACCGGTTGTGCCAGTTGCCCAAAACATTGAGGACAGCAAACTCAGGAAGGTGCCGGAGTTCAACAATAACTACGACCCGCATATCTGGTTTGATGTATCGCTATGGATCGAGGCGGTGAAGCAAATTGACAATACGCTACAGGAGCAAGACAAGGACCATGCTGCTTATTACCACAACAATGCATTGGAATATATTAAACAACTTGAGGAGCTGGACGTTTGGGTCAGGGAGCAAATAGCTACCATACCTGAAGAACAGAGGATACTGATCACTGCCCATGACGCTTTTGGGTACTTTGGTGACGCCTATGGCATTGAGGTAAAGGGCTTGCAGGGCATCTCTACACTTTCAGAGTACGGACTTAGGGATGTTTCCGAACTGGCTAAGTACATTGTCGACCACAAGATCAAGGCTGTATTTGTTGAGACATCCGTTTCGCAAAAATCAATCAACGCAGTAGTTCAGGGAGCTCAGGAGCGTGGCTTTGAAGTAACCATCGGAGGAAACCTCTTCTCGGATGCCATGGGGGAAGCAGGTACACCGGAAGGGACTTATGTGGGTATGGTCAGGGCTAATGTGAATACTATTGTTGAGGCGCTTAGGTGAGGGGTGGATTTGTGGGGGTGCCAGGTTGGAGGTTGGAAGTCGGGAGACCGGAGTCGGAAGTGATCGGGGTTTGGTGATTGGGCGGTGGTGAGCGGTATTTGGTGGATTTGTGAGGGTGGTCAGGTTGGGAGTCGGAAGACTGGAGTGGGAAGTGATCGGTGATCGGGTGATTGCAAATTGTGAACTATAAACAGTGAACTGCACACTATAAACAGGAAACAGGAAAAATGATTAAACATGTAGATAATCCGGTGTTGGAGGTGCATGACCTTACGGTGTCGTATGACAGGAAGCCGGTGCTTTGGGATATTGACCTTACGCTTCCTGCGGGGAAGTTGATTGGCATTGTCGGGCCGAATGGTGCTGGCAAGTCGACGCTGATCAAATCTGTGATGGGGCTTACACCGAACAGCAGCGGTTATGTAAAGCTTTTTGATAAGGACCTGAAACAGGTCAGGGACAGGATCAGCTATGTGCCGCAGCGGGAGTCGGTGGACTGGGATTTCCCGGCATCGGCTTTGGATGTGGTACTCATGGGCAGATATGGCAAGCTGGGGCTATTTAAACGGCCCAGGAAGGCCGATCGTGACATCGCCATAGATAGCCTTAGGAAAGTAGGCATGGAGGCTTACGCGGGACGCCAGATATCCCAACTCTCTGGCGGGCAGCAGCAGCGTGTGTTCCTGGCACGTGCGCTGGCTCAGCAGGCCGACCTGTATTTTATGGATGAACCATTCGCCGGTGTAGATGCCGCAACTGAAAAAGCCATTATTGAGATTCTCAGGGAAATGTCGGCCAAGGGCAACACAGTTATTGTAGTGCATCATGACCTTCAGTCGGTAACGCAGTATTTCGATTGGGTGATCCTGCTCAACATGAGGCTGGTGGCTTCAGGCCCCACTTCTGAGGCTTTTACAACTGAGCTTTTACAGGAAACGTATGGTGGCAAACTTACCCTGCTAAGTGATGTGGGCGATCTGATCCGCAGGGAGAGGTTCCCTAACCGGGAGCAGTTTGAAAAAATACCAAAAGGCAAATGACATGGATACTTTTTTTGAATTCTTTTCATTTGCAGACCCCAATATCCGCTATGTAGTGATAGGCTCCCTCCTGCTCACGGCCAGCTCTGCCATTGTCGGTTCATTTACTTTCCTCAAAAAAAAGGCTTTGGTGGGTGATGCTGTTGCCCATTCGGTATTGCCCGGGGTTTGCCTTTCATTTATCCTTTACGGAGAAAAGAACCCTATTATACTTATTCTTGGTGCTTTTGCCACGGGCTGGCTATCGCTGATCCTGATCGACATCATTTCATCAAAGTCCAAGATCAAGGAAGATACAGCCATAGGTCTGATATTATCTGTTTTCTTTGGCATTGGTATATTCATGCTCACTATCATTCAAAAATCCGGCAACGCAGCCCAAACGGGGTTAGATCAGATACTTTTTGGCAAGGCAGCGTCACTGGTCGGCAATGACCTGATTGCTTTTGCGGTAATAGCAGCCATATTGATCCTGAGTGTCTGGTTTTTCTTTAAGGAATTTACCCTGCTGGCGTTCGATGAGGACTTCGCCTCGACTATCGGGCTGCCGGTGAGGGGCATTGAACTCCTGCTTACCACACTCACTGTACTGGCAGTAGTGATTGGCATACAGGCTGTAGGTGTTGTATTGATGGCAGCAATGCTCATCACTCCTGCCGCGGCTGCGCGGTTCTGGACCGAAAAGATCACTACCATGGTATGGCTGGCAGCCATCTTCGGGGCTTTTAGCGGCCTTACAGGTGCGTATATTTCATACATCGCCCCCTCTATGCCAACAGGGCCGTGGATTGTTGTGGTAATTTCCACTATCGCATTTATATCTTTCTTTATGGCTCCCAGAAGAGGTATCCTTTACCGGTTAAACAATCAGAGGAAGATCAAAAAACAGATCAATGATGAAAATATCCTGAAGGTATTGTATCAACTTGGTGAAGAGGAGAAGAATTTTTATGAAAAAAGGACGATCGAAGAAATATTGTCGAAACGAAAGTTTGTACCTGTTGCCCTAAAAAGTGGCCTAAAAAGGCTCAAACGGGAAGGATACTTAAAAAATGATAATGGATACTGGTCATTTACAAGGGCAGGCAAACATAAAGGTCAGCGCACGGTAAAACTGCACAGGTTATGGGAGCTTTACCTAACACAATATCTGCGCATTGCGCCCGACCATGTGCATGATGATGCTGACACCATTGAGCACATCCTGACTCCTGAGCTTGAAGCCAGACTGGAAAAGTTGTTAAACTACCCTACTATGGACCCTCACCAGTCGGAGATTCCGTATCGGTGAACTGGTTGCTGGGGGCTGGTTACTGGTTACTGGTTTCTAGTTTCTGGTTGCTGGTTACTGGGTGCTGGTTACTGGATGGAGTGGAAATGATTTTTTTATATTAAATGATTTAAATAATATGAGTTATCGGAACTTAGAAATATGGCAGCGGGCGCGGAATATATCTATCAAGGTACATGAAATGTCTTTGTCTCTTCCTGGTTTTGAGCTTTATGAAACGGGTAGCCAAATCAGAAGGTCGAGTAAATCTGTAAGGGCCAATATTGTGGAAGGTTATGGAAGAAGGGCATACAAAAATGATTATATACGTTTTCTTATTTTCAGCCTGGCTTCTAATGATGAAACCCGGGACCATCTTGATGTTTTATTTGAAACCAAATCCTTAAAAAATAAAGTACTATATCTTGAACTCTGTAATGACATTGAAACTCTTGGAAAAATGTTGAACAGGTTCATCAGTGCGATTCATAAGGCCGGCCCTACTCCACCACCGCAGACCCTCTCCAAGCCTGTAACTAAAAAACCAGAAACTAGAAACCAGTAACCAGAAAAAATGGAAGCATTACAGATAATATTAGCAGGATCATTAGTAGCCATAGCATGTGGGTTGTTGGGCTGCTTTTTGGTATTGAGAAAGATGGCCATGGTTGGGGATGCGATCTCTCATGCTGTGCTGCCGGGCATAGTGCTGGCCTTTCTGTTTACAGGGTCACGGGACTCGGTCACTATGCTTATTGGTGCAGGTGCTATTGGTATACTGACCACTTTTCTTATTGAGTTTTTCCATAAAAAAGGCAAACTGCAAACCGATGCTTCTATCGGTGTGACTTTCACATGGTTATTTGCCGTTGGGGTTATTTTGGTTTCAGCATTTGCGGGCAAGGTAGACCTTGACCAGGATTGCGTGCTTTATGGCGAAATTGCTTATGTGCCGCTCGACCTTTGGATCACTGACTCTGGTTTGGTTATGGGGCCTCGGGTGCTGTATATTACCGGCACAGTCCTGATTATTCTGATAGCATTTATCACTCTGGGTTATAAGGAGTTATTTCTTACCACTTTTGATCCGGGTTATGCTTCTGCCATTGGCATATCTACAGCAGTATGGCACTACCTGCTTATGGGAGCTGTATCGTTGACTACAGTAGCGTCTTTTGAATCTGTAGGTGCCATATTGGTGGTAGCTCTACTTATCGCGCCACCGGCTACGGCATATATGCTCACTGAAAATTTGAAGAAAATGCTAATCATCACCTCATTTCTGGGTGTGGTTATTTCTGCAGGGGGGTATTATCTGGCGGCATGGCTCGATGGTTCGATTGCCGGCGCTATGGCTTCTGTGGCCGGGCTGTTGTTTATGCTGGCTTTTTTGTTCAGTCCGGGCAATGGTATGGTGGCCAAAGTAAAAAGCAAAAGAAGCAAAACAGTACTCAATCCCTCAGAGGCTTAATAAACACCCCTCATTTTGGGGGATTTTGTGCCTAATCGGTGTTTTTTGCTGTCTGATACCATTCATAATCTGTAAATTAGGTTATGCAAGCCTTTTATTTACACTTCAGAACCCTGACAATTCTTTTGTTCATTACTTGTTTTAGCTGTAGAGCGCAAGAAGAAAATAAAATAGAAATACCTTTCCGGCTCATTGATAACAGGATCTTTGTAGAGGTTGAAGTAAATGGTGTAGCCGGTCATTTCATAGTTGACAGCGGCGGATTGCACGGCTTTAACAAAGATTTTGCTGACGAAGCAGGCATACATTTTATCGATTCTTCCTCAATAGGTGGTGCAGGCAATGGACGGCAAACAGTGTGGTATGGGGAAAGATCAATATTAAAGCTGCCCACATCTAATATCTCTAGTACAACTGACAGGCCATTAGTCATTAACCTGAATACCATCAGGGACTCTTTAAGACTGCCTTACCTGGACGGAATCATAGGTGAGCAGCTTTTTCGCACATACCGTGTTTCCATTAACTACCCCAACCGGCTAATCTCTCTACAAGACTTTGAAACACCGATACAGAGAGAGGGCTATGAAGTGATACCTTTTAGATTTTACCGGAATCAGATACCCATGATTAAGATAAATGCAGACGGTAATGAGGGGGAAATGATTATTGATACAGGAGATCGTTCCGAACTCACTATTTTCCCGGAATTTGACAAGAAAGGGTCAGTATCTACGCCTTATCCATTAAGTGATCTGGAGGTCACCGGCTATGGAGTCGGTGGTCCGGTAATGGCCCGGGCGTTTTATCTAAAAGACTTTACCTTGGGTGAATCTTTAAAACTTCAATCTGTAAAAACCAGAATTCCTTATCACACGGCTGGTAGTTGGGCACAAAATGCGATAGCCGGAAGTATCGGCAGTGGATTATTGAAAGACTTTGAGGTGATCTTTGACTACCAAAAACAACTTATATTATTAAAGAAGGCTCCTCTCCTTTCGATTCCTGAATTTGTTTATCATGCTTCCCATATAGACTCCACGGTGAGCTGGTATGAAACTTACCTTCCCTTTGAAAGGGTAAAATCTTCAAAGCCGGGGATAGTCCTTGAACACCAAAAAGCCAGGATCAGGTTTATTGATGCCCCTGATTTGCAAACTGTAAACAAGTACCGCTCGCTTCGGGAAGGCAGACAGCCCAACGGGGTTTTTAAGTTCGGTTTTGATGTCGTTGATATCAGGACACTATACAACGAAATGATCAGCAAACCGGGTGTACAGGTTCGTGGGAGGCTTATCACTTTCTGGGCAACCCATATGTTTCTGGTGAGGGACCCGGAAGGCCAGACTTTACAGTTTTTTGAAGGGGATACAGGTAATAAGGTTTGGAAAAACTCCTTCTATGCCTTTATCACGGACTCTGAAGATGATTATAATGCGTTTCTCTCTCAAATGCAAAAACTCAATATGGTTCCGGTTAGTAACTTTGACAATGTGGAGAGACAAGTCAAACAGAGAAGTTTTGAAAAGGGAAATGTTAAAATTGAATTGCTTCAATCAGACACCCGTGCTGAAAATGCTTATATAGGTACGGATTGTTCAGGGATTAAACTTTCAGAAGCCTTGAATAGCTTACAGAATAGATAAAAGAGGAATTGCTTCTTAATAAATAAACCACCCTTTTTGGTTAACCAATTGCCTGGCCATGTGTTAAGTTGGTATCGGCATTAAAAAGAGTTAATCAAATGAAAAATGAATAGATTCTTATATCTCTCATTTGTTGTCGTGGCTTTATTTTTCCTGACATGTTCTGAAGACGATGGTAATATTACTCCCCGGGAGCCTGAAGGCCAATGTGCGGAGCCAGGCCCTCCTACCTTTTTAAAACAGCCATCGGGAGTATATGATGGGAGTAACTTTAAGATCCGGTTGCGGACAGATATACCATCCACTCTTTATTACTTTATATCAGATTTTGAAGTTACAGACAAGGAAGCCGAGAAAATTAAAGCCAGGGCCCTTTCGGGAAATGGCTTGGTAGCGGCCAATACCACGCAGGTAGACTGTGAAGAAATTGGGGAGGATTTTGATATTGAAATAGGTCAGCTACCAGAAAATACCAAACTATTTGCATATGTAACGGCTGAAAGTTTTGTATCAGACACCTTACTTCAGGAGGAAATAGGTTCTTTTTCTTTTAGTATCAATGAAGGCTCTGATTCTGTAGTGACCTGCGAGCTTGAAGGGCCTCCTGCCTTTACCTCCGAACCCAAAGGCCTGTACGGTACCAGGAGCTTTGATTTCGTAGTGGAAACTGATATTCCTTCATCGCTTTACTACATCATTTCCAAAAATGAACTTTCGGATAAAAGTCCTGCCAACATCAGGCAAAAGGTATTAGAGGGAGCCAATTTCCTGGCAGCAGACTCAGCCCGTATATCCTGTGACAGCTTGTCTAAAGCTATGACTATCACAGTGACCGACCTGCCTAAGGAAACTCAACTGTACGCTTATATTGTGGCGGAAAGCTATGTTTCTGATACGGTCTTGCAAACTGAGGTTACAGAGTTTGCTTTTGCCACCCAGGCCAGCCAGACCATAGAGACATTTTTCTCCAATGTAAAAGGCAGGGATGCTTTATATGTGCGCTACCTGCCGGATGAAGCTGCTTTTAAGTATCCTGAAAATAAAGTACATCCGCTCATTATTTTTCTTGGCGGCAATGGCGAGGTGTCGCCTCCCGGAGAAATTTACCTGATCCAAAACGGCTCGATACCCAAATATATCGACTCGGGACACGACATTCCCTTTATAGTTATAGCTCCCGAGCACAATACGGAGGACTGGAACAATGCATTTATCCATGAAATGGTGGAGTTTAGTATGGAAAATTATTCCGTAGACCCTGACAGGATCATTATCACCGGTATGAGTGGTGGCGGCATAGGCACTTTCAGCTATGCCATAAGCCACCCGGAAATACCTGCGGCCATTGTGCCTGTATCGGGCGAAGGTGAGGTAGATGAAGTGTGTGCGATCTCCGATATGGCTGTATGGGCTTTTCATAATACCAACGACCCCAAAGTGCCTACCTCAGGCTCCATTGATATGATCAATGCCTTAAGAAACTGCAACCCGGCACCGACTGAAGAGGTCAACCTAACAATTTTTGCGGATGAAGGGCATAACTGCTGGATCAGGGTTTATAATCCTGAAAGTATCACCTGGGAGTACGACCCTTCTGTTCAACCCATCGACATTTACGAATGGATGTATCAGCAGTCGAAGTAGGTTACGGAGACTTGGGAGGTGCCCCGGACATCACTACCCGTACATCAGCGCGGCGTTGTTGCTCCGGCGTGGTATCTTCATCGATGGCACCATAGCCTCGTGCTACGATGCGTTCTTCGCTAACTCCTTTGCTTACAAGATAATCCAGCACAATCAGCGCCCGCTTGTGAGACAGCTCCAGGTTATAGCGTGGATTACCGTCGGAGCTGGCAAAACCTGCTATATCAATGTTGAGCACATCATGTTTGTTTACCAGACGTATAATGCTGTCCAGCTCTGCCTGGTGTTCATCTTTGATCGCTGACTGATCTGTATTGAAAAAGATCTTATGGGTTTGGTTCATCAGCTTTAGCTCGTGCGCTTCAAACTTATTGGACTGAGCCAGTTGCTCCGCTTCCAGTGATTTAAATAGTTCTTCCTGCTCTTTGGTCAGAAATACCACGGGCGTATGGTCCTTATCACCATGGTATTTGATCATAAATATATCAGTAAAGCCTATCCCTCCTTCCCTGACTGATGCAAAATAGCCCCTTCTGCCATCCGCAGTCATTTGAAAAAATATTTCATCGTCCGGTGTATTTATAGGGTATCCCAAATTTTCAGGTACTGACCACTCTCCGGAGGCACTGTCATACACGGAACGGAAAATATCATACCCTCCATAACCTTTGTGACCGGAACTGCTGAAGTAGAGTGTTTTACCATCATGCGCCAGAAAAGGGCTGTCTTCATCGTACTTTGTATTGATCACCGGCCCCAGGCTTTTAGACTTGTACCAGTTCCCTTTTTCATCCTTCGTGCAGTAATAGATATCAATTCCTCCCTCTCCTCCCGGCCTGTTGCTGGTATAAAGAATAACATCGGGCGAGGACGTTTCGGATACGGCATTTTCCGAGTAAATGGATGAATTTATCTTGTCAGTTAGGAATTTAGGTTCAGACCATTGCCCGTTTTCATAATCAGAATAATAGATATCGCCCATTTGCTCATCTTTATACAGGTAGAGCCTTTTTCCGTCTGCTGACAAGGCTATGTTGGCATCATGGTACTCGGTATTGATCGGTGGACCGATATTCTTTGCGGGACTCCATGTGTCACCTGATTTCCTCGATATAAATACATCTTCAAAGTAAAAGTTATCCTTGTCCACATTAACCGTGGTGTTGTCTTCCTGCCTTCTTGAGGTAAAGATCATGACCGTTTCGTCTTTATTGATCACAGGGGCATAATCCGGCCAGACGGAGTTGATGTTTTCTCCCAAAGGAATAACCGAGTACTGTGCCGGTTTGCCAATGATGTCTTTGGCATTGGTACACTCAAGAATTCGTCGGTTTACCTGCTCAAGGGGTACGCGGTCTTTTCCCCTATAGTTGCGATTCCCTAAAAGTTTGCGTTTATATTTTTCATAGTATTCGAGTGCTTTATCAAAATCAAGGCCGTAATGATATGCCCGGCCGATATAATATGACAGGTCAAACCGATATGAAGGTTTCAGTGCTTCTATCCTTAGCAGATACTCTACAGCCCTATCTTTATTGATAGTTTCAAGGTACAGGCTGCCAGCCATCCAGTTAGCCTCCACGTTAGTCGGATCCAGGCTGGCGGCCTGAACATATAGCTCTTTCGCTATTTCTATGGCTTCTTTCTGCTGACTATAGATCTGGTTAGCCTGCTGCAGGTAAAGCTCCGCCTGCTTCACTGAATCTTCCTGAGAGAATAGCGGGATGCTGAAAAAACAAAAAAGTAGAATAGCATAAAACCTCATAGTCTATAGATCTGATTTCTTAATATATAGAAAATAAGGCTTTTCTGCTATATCTAAGTTCATGCTTTTCTAAAAATATTACAGCAATGGCATAACCTCCTCTTTCCTGAAAATGTCCTAGCTACTACTGAAAAACGACCACTCCCCTTAGCGGTACACCGGAATTACCTGATAGTAAGACAGTATAAATACCTGGAGGCAAGGTACCCCTGTCAATAATCATATCTTTCCGTACTGAAGTCATTTTTTTCACTACCCTACCTTTATTGTCTATCATGGTTAGCTGATAGTTATCTTCTACTTCAGTTTTGAATTTTAAGCTTACACGATCAGTGCCCGGGTTAGGATAAAACAAAACATCATCTTTCTCTTCTTCAGATTGAATATGCAGGCCCACCACGTTGGAACTAATGCGCTGCCGGCCCTCCTCAATGCCTGCTTTCTGATTAATTTGGGCATTGCAACTCATGGATTTGACTAATGATACCTTGTAGAAAGCTGTATCTGATAATGGACTGACATCGGAATAGTCCAGTGAACCCGCCGGCACTTCCGCCAACAGTTCCAGTTTTGACAATTCATTGCCTCTAAATATCTGATACCCGCTGTATTCCATTCCCTCATAAGGCTCCCATGAAAGGTGGACCTGGTTCAAGCCTTTTGCTGAGGCTTTAAGATATATGGGTTTATGCGCTTCGCTCTCTGCTTCAATTCCGCACTTATCAATAGCTCCTATTTTATACGTGTAGCTATGCCGATCAACATTTGCATTGTTATCATAAAACTTATTTTCCAAGCCTGGCACTGTTCCTATTTGCCTGAATGCCTCTGAAGCGTCCGAAGCCCTGTAAATCGTATATGATTTGACCTCCTTTTTGGCCTGAGTATGCCAGTATAGCTGATTACCACCCCCATTGATATCAGGAGTAACCGAGCAGATGACGGGCTGCTCCACTGTAGGGTTAAGGTTGTTAATAACGAAAGTGCAATTATTTGCATCCCTTACTGTTACGGACTGGTTGATTTCCGGATCAATCTGTATTTGCTTTTGCATCGCAGAACCATATTTCACAATTGACACCCCTGAAGAGTATTGAACATGTATCAAATGATTATCAGAAGTTGTTGTCAAAGGACTTGAAGCTGCGCCGTAGCTATATGGTCCAAGGTTTTTTATTTCCTGCACCACACCGTCAGTATTGCATCTGAGCATAAAACTACCATTGTAATACTCAAAGCCACTTCCATTGCTGATATCGCTCCCGGCTATCTCACCCGTAATATACAAGCTACCATCAAAGTTGGCTTCAAGGTCATATGGCATAGCAAAGGTGGGGTACCCTTCTATTTGCACGTAGGGTTTGGCCCAGTTTATAGCGCCACCTGTGTCATCCATACTTGCCAGTACAAGCACCGGTCGATCAAAAGTGGCATCTCCAAAAGAACCTGCATTACTTCTGAAGCGAGCAGTAACATAAACTGTTCCTTCCGGGCTTACAGTTATTGCCTTTCCGATATCCTCGTGCATACTGCCTCCCGCGCTATTTACCCATAGTGCCTGTCCGGATGAATTGTATTTGACCACATAAACATCCATATAGTTTGTACTCTGCAATCTCAGGTCGTCAAAATGAATATCTGTTTCGAATCCTCCGGTGAGGTACACTTCGCCTGTAATGGTCACGTGCATTCCATTATTGACCTCACCATTCCTTCCCCAGATATTCCTGGCCCATATCAACTGTCCCGATGCATTATATTTGGCAAGATAAAGGTCTGACGCTCCTTTAATATCCTTAAATTCATTACCACTAAAAAATGGCGTGGTTCTTTGTCCTGCTACATAAATATTGCCCATGCCGTCGATCCCAACATTAGAAACCTCCTTTGGCATGATCTTGATCCAGTCGAGATATCCTTTTTTATTAAACCGTACCAGATAACCATTGTTTGCCTTCAATGTAATTTGCTGATTATGTGTGACCATCGTTGCATTATTACCAAATATCTCAAAAGCAAGTACCACATTACCGTCTCCGTCTATAGCCTGCTCTCCTATGCTCCCTCCTACCCAGAAGCCGCCCCCTATGAATGTAACGCCCCAATTAAACTCTCCCTGGGCGCTTAGGCTGGCCATATAGAAGCCCTCATTTCCAGAACGTCCAACACTGTCTTCACCAAAATATATGACGTCATAAAAGGTTCCTGCTATATATACATTGTCCTCGCTGTCCACTACCGCTTCATCAAAACCACTATTCAAAAGGTCGTCTCCGCTTCCTGTAATCCGCCATACTTCTTTATTGGAAGTGCTTAACGGCTGGAAAGGACCATTATCGACACTATAGGAGTAAGGCGCTTTACCTCCTGTTATACTTAGAAGCCGGGTGTTGTCAGTGCAACTTTCCATATCCAGCTTTGCCTCCAGAGTATTAGGCTGTTTTATCATGACATTTGCAAAAGCCTTACTATTCTGGCTATCCGTTATTTCAACTTCGTAAAATCCGGCTGGCAGCCCGGAGATATCTTCTGAGGTTGCTCCGTTACTCCACTGAAAGGTGTAAGGGGGCACACCACCCTCCATGGTCAGGTCAATACTGCCATCATAACTACCATTGCAACTTACGTGGGTTACTTTAAGCTCAGGCCCTGTTTCTACTGTATGGCTGATGGTGTCTGAATAGTAAACTGTGCCTTGCTCATCGATCATCATAGCATAGAGCAGGTTTTCTCCTGGGGCAAGGGTTATGTCTATGGGCGAATAAGGCATCGAGGGCCTTTCGAGGTTGTTATGTTCATTGAGCACTCTTATCTGCACCTCTTCTATAAGGACACCTGCCGATTTGAATGTCAGTGTGCCTTGTCCTTCGGCTTGTTCTTTGGTCGCATTATCAAATTTTTCATTGCCAAACCATTGTAGCGAAGCATCTGGTCCTGTAAAAAGTATCTCCCGTAGTCCGAATTCGCCACCAAACGTATTGGGAAATGAAATGAACTGCACTTCTTCCTGCTCCATAAAGGCACTTAGTGGTACTTTTACTCTGAACCAACCGTCACCGAGATCGTCGGCACTATTGATGTAATCACCTATCACGGCTCCGCTTTTATCATTAAATGTAAACTCAACTTCGCCCCATTTGGTGCCGGAAAAGTCTTTTAAAGTCAGTTCAAGATACTCGTATCCTGCTCCTGCCAATAATAGTGGCTTGTTTGTATATACTGCAAACTCATCATATCCCAGTTTGATAGCTCCATACTTGTCACCACTACTTACTGTCATGTAGTCGAGTTTCGGCACACCGGATATTTCCAGGATGCCATGCAGCTTTCTTGTTGCTATTTTCTGCCTGTCATCCAATACTAATTTTATAGAAGGTGGACCTTCAACAAACTGACTGTAAGGTGACTCTTCTGTCGAAGAATATGCTTTTACCCGGTATTGATAGCTTTTTCCTTTCTCAATATCATTATCTATATAGCTATACGTTTCTGCAGGGAGATCTGCAATGATCTGAAAATCGTCAATATTTGCCTGCCTGCGCTCTACAATAAAACCTTGCTGTCCCCCATCAGGGTATTGCCATGAAAATGAGACAAGTGAAGGGGAAATCTGATCTGCTTCTAAATTAAATGGTGG
>NZ_SMLW01000378.1:0-2420 GCF_009711405.1 Fulvivirga kasyanovii
TTGAATTACGACGATAGTGAATTTGAATTTAAAATTCAAAATGATGAATTCATGAAAAATGAAATACGAGCGCAAAGGGATTTTTTCTCAAGGATCAAAGCTTCCGACTTTACATCCTTGAGAAGCAATATAACCTTTGATGAAATCATAAAACTGGACTTGCTGATATAAATAGAAGCCTTTGAAGCAATGCAAGGCTTTTAGGCAAATAGTAGTGAGGACGACCTATTTGTAAATAAAAAAGTAAAAAATGACAAGCGAAGAAAAAATAGTCAGTGATATAAAATCTTATGGCTGGCACATTATTAGTGTGTTTGAAGGAAGTGAGAGCTACCAATTTTCCTATACAATCGGATTATATAGAACATATAATGTGCCCGAATTGGTTATATCAGGTTTGCCCCGAGAGATAAGTTGTTCGATCCTGAGTCATATTGTTGAAGATATAAAGAGTGGTAAAAGAGTAGGTGCAAATATGAAGTCAGCAGATTATATAGAAGGATATAGCTGTTACTTTGGTTTGGTAGATAAACCAAAGTATGCAGAGTACTTCGGGAAGGCTCTTTGGTATTATAATGGCGATAACTTTCCAATGTTACAATGTGTATGGCCCAATAGTGATAACCTCTTTCCATGGGAAACGAAAATGGTATTTAATCAGGATATTTTATTCAATAATTAGAGAAGCTTCTGAAATTATTTTTCGTTCGAACATGGAGGGAAGAACAGACTCACCATCTGTCCTTAGTCTTCAGGCAGGGTGACTAAGGACTAGTAAATGAAATATAGTGTCTGAGACACGGCAAACGAAGAAACATAGGAATTTACTTCCGTGATAAATTAAAAAATACAAAGCCTTGCAGAGATGCAGGACTTTTTTTCATGAATAAGCCACCGAATCCTGAATAGGGCTCAGGCTACAATATAATGCTGCCCGAAGATATATAATTATTAAAATATTTATTTTATTTCATTTAATAAAATATTTTTGTTGTCAATTAATCAAAACTAATCTTATACATCAACTTATGAATTGCAAACCACAAATTTTAGTGCTATTACTAATGATAGCAGCTCAGTCCGTATTTGCCCAAAAAAATTACATCCCCGGAAAGATATTTACACTTGATAATGATACCATAACCGGCCTAATTGACTATAGAAATTGGAAGAAAAACCCTGACGCTATTAGTTTCAAAAAATCAGAAGCTGGTGAAGTGGATGTTTATTCGTATTTGGATATACATGGTTTTGCGGTAAACAATGAGGTATATGTTAGTGCCATAATTGATTCTGAGATAAGTCCCTTTAGGGCAAATGAATTAACTGAGGATCCTGCTCTTAATATTCGCACCGACACCACATTTTTATTGACAATTTTTGAAGGACGTAAAAGTCTCTATTCTAATGTCAATGATAAAGGAAATGTAAACTTTTATATCAAAAATGGAAAGAATTTCGAATTGCTGGTCTATAAGGTATTTCTGAAAGAAGGAAGCTATCCGTCAGTTAAGATGGAGAATAAAAAATTTACAGGCCAATTAAAAGTCTACCTGAACGACTGTAAAAATATAGATAGTCAACTCTCTAATCTTCAATATAAGCAAGGAAGCCTGACAGGTCTTTTTAATTACTATTACTCCTGCGTGCAATCCTATCCATCTTACGAAAAAAAGAAAGAAAAAGCAAAAGTTCATATTGGAAGTTTGGCGGGTTTAAGCCTTACATCTATCAGCTTTGAGAGTAAAGAATTTGAAGCACTGACCAATACAGACTTTAAGAACTCGGTACGGCCTACACTGGGTGTTTTCATTGACTTTGGTCTTCAAAGGAATAATGAAAAATGGTCTATAAACAATGAACTGCTATTCACCTCATATAAATTTTCAGAAAAGTACGAGCGATATGATAATGAAGCCAACTCATATTCAACATCCATAGACTTAGGTTTATCGTATTTACGCTTAAATAATATGGTGCGGTACACGTATCCCTTTGCTAAGCTTCATGCATTTTTCAATATAGGGATGAGCAACGGATTGGTAATAAAAGAAACCAACTCTCAAGAAGGCGTGATGGTAATTAACACGATTAGTAATCCTCGATCCGGAGAAATAATAGAAGATGTAAGAAAACATGAACAAGGATTTCTTTTTGGGGCAGGCATTAGGCGTGCAAATAGCCTGCTGGAACTAAGGTATGAAATGGGTAGTGGTATGTCCAAACTTGTTTCGTTGGATTCTCAAAGAAGAACGCTTTATGTTCTTTGGGCTTATAGATTCTGATAGTGTAGTGGGATCAAATGTTAAACTGATATAGCCCCTATCCGGCCTAAGGAATAATGCAGCGATCCTTAGACCCATAATGAAGTAGGGCGTCCGCCCGAACTGGTTTTATTGCAGAGGATTGAATATTAGAGA
>NZ_SMLW01000378.1:2575-7730 GCF_009711405.1 Fulvivirga kasyanovii
CTTTTTCATATAGGTAAACAAACGGTTTTTGGGATTTCGAAACCCTATGAACTGCAAAACGGAAACCCTTAATTTTCACTCAACTCTTTAATCCTACCTTCCACATCTTTAATCTTGCCCGCCCAGTAATCAATTGCCTTATCAGGATCAATCTTTCTTTTCTTCCCGGTTCCTGCTTTTAAATTTTGAGGTACGCTATATAAGTACTGCATATTCTTATTCCAATCCTTTTGCCTTTCGCTATCATTGGCAGGTTCCACACGGTGCAGCCAAAAATGCCAGTGGTCAATATACCTGTTTTTAACCTGCTCCAGGTAGGCTAACAATGCCTCGTGATCTTTAGGAATGTACCCAGGCCCGCTGCACCCGCAAGAATGAAAAGTAATGCCGGCAGTATATAAATTTCTAATATGCTGCCATGCTTTAGTGTCATTCCTTTTCGGAGATTCAAAGTCCAAACCCATATCCGCCATCAACTGGCCACATTGCGGACATTTGGCTATGGCTACCTCATGATGCTGATGAGAACCTCTTTCTATATCGGCTAACAATCTCCTTTTGAATGTTTTACAACAATTAAAACATGCATAGTGAGGCTTATAAGTAGTCATTCCGTACCGACACATAAATCTTTCTGTTTAGTTATAGAAAGCAGGTACCTGATATTTTTTTGCAGAATCTTAAGCAAAAACGGTTAAAGCAAATATATCGAAGCCCACTGACTTCCGATTAAGTTAACCCTTTATCTTATTCCTGACCAGCCTTAACATGCTTACTCCTGTATACTGTCGGGCTCACTCCAATATATTTTTTGAACTGGCTGCTCAAATGACTGCCGTCGCTAAAATCAAGCTCGTGGGCAATTTCACTGATAGAAAGCGTGCTGCTCGCCAACCGCTGCTCAACCAGTTTCATCTTATACAACGTAATATAGCTTTGCAGACTTTCACCTGTTATTTTTTTAAAGTATTCCCCTACGTATGTTTTAGACAAGTTAAACCTCTCCGCCAGGTATGCGGTTTTGATCTTTTTCTTGTCATGGATATTTTGCCTGATGTGTAGTAAAACTTTATTAATAAGAGGTTCCTCTTTAAAGTCACAACCCTCACCCCTACGCTCATGCACCACACTCCTCATAAGTATGTTAAGGATAAGTGTGATCAGATGTCGGAGATTGTCTTCATAATAGGCCTCTTTTCGGTTATATTCTCCTGTCAGGTTATCTATAAGCGATGTTATCGCCGTACGGTCGGCGACACCCTTTATTATCAGCGGCTGAAAGCGATTGTGGTGATAAAATATCTGTTCTAACTGTTTCAGCCACCGGGTCACTCTTTCACGCTCCCCGGCAGTTTTATACTGGGTTAGAAATACCTGAGAAAACCTGATAGAACAAACACGAGTCTCTTTATCGCTCCGGAAGCCCCTGCAGTCTAGTGGGGTAAACAGAAATATATCTCCCTCTGAGTAGTCATAGATGTTTTCATTCACTTCACGGCTACCTTCCCCTTGGTCAATCCGCATAATTTCAAAAAAATGATAAACCAGGGCATGCTGTTTCCAGTAAGCCAAGTCCGATACATGTAGTTCGAAGGGTTGATAAAGCTGCTTTTTCATAAACCTCAATTGTTACAAGAGATACCTTACTTTTTACAGGCGACGGTGTTTCCCTCGCCCTACCTTCGTATCTCTTACGATACAAATCAAGACACGATCGATATGCAACAGAAAAAAGCAATTTTTCGGCCTCCGGGTCGACTCTTACTGGTTCTTGCACTTGCACTTTTAGCCATCAAAGGAGCAAGAGGTGAAAGATATGGTCTATTAACAACTACAAACTATTTAACGATTATGAAGCAGCAAACAAATTTAACCCCTACAAAAGAGGTACAGTATTTCACCACAGGCGATGGGCAGCAGATTGCCTTTAGACTCGATGGCCCCGGAGACGCACCAGTACTAATTTTGTCTAACTCGATAGCTACGAATTTTCACATGTGGGATGGACAAATACCTGCCTTTACACGACATTTTCGAATTCTTCGTTTTGATACTCGCGGCCACGGATCTTCAGATGCGCCTGCGGGCGACTATTCCATAGCCCGAATGGGTTGGGACGTCATTGAACTAATGGACCACCTGAACATACAACATGCGCATTTCTGCGGCTTATCATTAGGAGGTTTTATTGGTCAATGGCTGGCCATCCATGCACCCGATAGGATAAACAGACTGGTACTTGCCAATACCTCCTCATACCTCGGCCCCCAGGCTCTATGGAATGAGCATATCATTTCATTAAATACAGGAGCTTCTATGCAATCCTATGGTGATATGTTTATTAACAACTGGTTCCCTCAGGAAATGATTAAGGCACAGGACAGTACCGTTTACGAATTTCGGAAGATGGTATTGACCACCTCGCCGCAGGGCCTGGCAGGTTCCTTTGCTGCTGTGCGGGATACTGATATGAGAAGAACCATCACTTTAATACCTAACCCAACACTGGTCATAGGTGGAGCATACGACGGCGTCACACTTCCTGAACACAGTGAGGAGATTGCAGCATCTATTCCAGAAGCCCGGTTGGTGATACTCCCTGTTGTACACCTAACCAATGTCGAAAATAGGGATGCTTTTGAACGACTGGTAATTGATTTTCTTCTCTCAGATGATTAGGTCCAGAAACGCTTAGCTGAGTTTCCGGGGGAGGCTCAGCTTGGTGTTTGACGGACAGTAGTTAATGGCAATAGACGTGATTTAGTGATTTTCAAAAGTTAAAGTGAAGCACTGTTTCACGTTTCTATTAACCAGATTTCTTTAAAAAAGGGCATAAAAAAAGACAAACTGAAGATACAGTTTGCCTCGCATCGTGATCCCGCAGGGACTCGAACCCCGAACCTACTGCTTAGAAGGCAGTTGCTCTATCCAGTTGAGCTACGGAACCTAAATCTGGAAATCCAGAAATTTAAATTCTTAAAAATAAGTCGGGGCGGCAGGATTCGAACCTGCGACCCCCTGGTCCCAAACCAGGTACGCTAACCGGACTGCGCTACGCCCCGAACTTTATAATCTTACTTTCTTCTTCCTGATCGTTATCAGGCGCTCTATACGAGCCAGCGGAGAGAGGGGGATTCGAACCCCCGGTACCTGTTGCCAAGTACGACAGTTTAGCAAACTGCTGGTTTCAGCCACTCACCCACCTCTCCGGATGGTTATAAAAACGCTCTTTCAGCGCCTTTAACATAACTATTACCCATCTTTTTCAGCACTTACCAACGTCACTGTCTCCGAAAGAGAGTGCAAATATAAATGAACTCTCTCCACTTAACCAAGCCTGCCCAAAAACTTTTTTCAATAAAATTTCAATCCATAAACTAAATCTCCCCTGACATCGTTTATTCAATGTTTTTCCTACTAAAAAATTGTTTTATGACCAATGGTATTTGAGTCCAATCACTGCTTTTATATATTTGTCCAATATAGTTTTTATAAACTAATCTTTTTGATATGACCTGGCTCTACTCCCTAAGTGGATTGGAAATTACGTTTATCGCACTTTTTGTTGCCTTCTACTTATTATACCTCATAAGGGTAATCAGTATTGCAAAAAAACTAAGCACCCCCTATGGCTCTGTATTCATCAAGTTAAGCATCAGGTCAATTTATTTCGCCTTATTTATCGTGGCACTGCTAGGCCCTTCCTTTGGAGAATCAAAAAGGGAAGTTAAGTCAGTGGGTAAAGATATATTTGTATTAGTAGACCTCTCTCAGTCCATGAATGCTAACGACGTGCAGCCTACAAGACTGGAGAAGGTAAAGTTTGAATTAAAAAATATTGTAGAAGCATTCAACTCTGACCGCATCGGTATCATCATATTTTCATCAGAGGCCTTTATGCAGGTACCCCTTACCTTTGACCAAAATGCTCTCAACCTTTTCATTGAAACACTGTACACCAATTTGGTTCCGAACACCGGCACAGACTTCACCCCTCCCCTTCAACTGGCGCTGAATAAACTGAATAGCGAAGAATCTCCTATCACGCAGCAAAAGTCCAAAGTGATTATTCTGATCAGTGACGGGGAAGATTTCGGGGAAGAAACAGAAGAAGTGGCTCAGGAAATAGAAGATCAGGGCATCAAATTATATACTTTGGGAGTCGGCACGGAGCGCGGAAGCAAAATCCGTGTGAATGGTGTTTATAAAAAGAACCGGGAAGGTAATGATGTGGTTACAAAACTTGACAGCCGAACCTTAAAGAAACTGGCCTCGGAAACGGGTGGCAAGTATTTTGAAATCAATGAAACTAATAATGATGTTTCCCGATTGATTAATACAATAAACAATATTGAAGGTGAGTTGAGAGACACCAGGCAGATCGATGTATCCGCCAACAGATATTACTACTTTTTAGGTATCGCACTATTACTATTGGTCATTGATCTTCTTACGAGTGTTAAAACAATCAAGATATGAAGTATTTGTTTGCCATACTCCTTGTTACTGTCAGTTCATGGACTGACCTGGATAAGATTGCCAAAGTCAATAAACTAAAAAAAGAAGCTAAAACAGCTTACAATAATGGCGACTATCAAAAGGCATTAGACAATTACCTCTACCTCGTGGACTCCATGCAGGTGGAAGATGACAATATTGTGCTAAACATGGCCAATGCTTACTACAAACTTAATGACACCACCAATGCAGTCAACAACTATCAGGCTGTGGTGGATAGCAAAGACAATGTCGTGCGCTCTGTAGCACAGCAGCAGCTTGGCGTAATTGCAAACCGGTCAAAAAAATTCAAAGAAGCTCTGGAGCATTTTAAAGAAGCCATAAAAGCTGACCCTGCCAATGAAGAGGCCCGGTACAATTATGAACTTTTGAAAAAGGTACTGGAAGAGCAGGAACAACAAAACAAGGATCAGCAAAACAAGGACAATAAAGACCAGCAGAAACGGGACCAGCAGAAGAAAGATCAACAAAAGCAAGACCAGCAAAAAGGCGATCAGGAGAAAAAAGACCAGGAGCAGCAGAAAGACGAGCAAAAAGAAGGCGAAGGTGACGAAAAGGAAGAGCAGCAAAAGGACGATAAAAAGGATGGAGAAAAGAAGGAAGATGGCAAGCCAAAAGAAGAGCAGCAGCAAAAACC
>NZ_SMLW01000077.1 GCF_009711405.1 Fulvivirga kasyanovii
ATTTCTTGTAAAAAACTTAATGTGTGATATGGGAAGATGATCGTAAGTATAACAATATGAGGGAGTTAGGGAATGTGAAAATATTTGGAGCTTAACAGGAATATCAAGCCAGCCTCATCAAAAATTAGAGAGGCTGACCTTGTAATACTTGCTTTACCAATCCAAAGTGACTTTTTGGTCTATAAACTCAATCGTGCCTTCAGAGCCGGAATTTCCCCTTTCACCGGATCTACCGGAGTTACCTCTGGGTTCCCCCTGTGCGCCACTTCCTCCAACACTATTTGAGCCACCTTCACCACCCTTTGAGCGAAAAACTATTGTTTCTAAATAAGGTTTTGCAGCAGGGTCCACATATACTCTTATATCACCACCATCACCACCATCGCCTCCGCGGCCACCATCACCACCATCGCCTCCCGAGCCGGGTTTCCCACTGGCGTACGAAGAAGACCCGCTGCTACCCCCAGAACCCCCGGGACCTCCATCACCG
>NZ_SMLW01000086.1 GCF_009711405.1 Fulvivirga kasyanovii
TAACAATGTATTAACCAGTAACTTAATGTTAACCGATCAGATAAAATTATCTGGTTTCTTTTTTAATCTATAAACAATAATTTATGAAAAAAGTTTTACTTTCTGCTTTCGCAGTATTCGCATTTGTAGCAGCTACAAACGCGCAGGATTTTGGAGTTAAAGTTGGCGCCAATATCGCTAACATAAAAGGAGATTCTTTTGATGAATCTGACTCTAAATTCAATTTCACGTTTGGTGTTTTTGCTGAGTTTATGCTTTCTGATAAATTAGGTTTACAACCGGAATTAATATTATCTGGTCAAGGCGCAAAGCTTGATGTAGATGATGGAGCAGGTGGTTCTATTGAATATAAGCAGAAACTTAGCTATGTAAATGTTCCAGTGTTAGCCAATGTTTATTTAGGAGAGAATTTCTTCTTGCAAGGAGGTCCATATATTGGCTTTCTTACAAATGCGGAATTAAATGTTTCCGGTTCTTTATCTCTTCTTGGAGGTGATAATAAAGATGCATTTAAGAGCACTGACTTTGGTGCTATGGTAGGTTTCGGAGCAAATGCAGGTAAATTTAACTTTGGAATGA
>NZ_SMLW01000419.1 GCF_009711405.1 Fulvivirga kasyanovii
GGGTATGGAATACATAAAGATGACGTTGGTTGAAAAAAGATGCCTTTACATTGAAACTTAAACGCTCGTAGCCTCAAAAAATGTAGATTAGTATATGGCAAATCAACGTATTCAGCTTATAGTCTTGTCCGTTTTGTTATGGATAGGCTATTTACTAATTCATTATTATTTCCTCTCATTTCCCTTTGATGCCGAAGCTTCTATCATTCTGGCCATCAGGATAGTAGCCATACATGCGATATTGTTTTATGTGAACTACCTTATACTGTTGCCCAAGCTTCTAGAAAGGAATAGGTATGTCGGCTACTTTCTCTCTCTGGCAGTATTGATAGTTTTTACCTATATCCTGTTCTCACTTTCAAATGAACTGCCTTTTATTCATGATGCACTGGAGACCGGCAGACACCGAAGGTTTCATGGTGCTCCAAGGTTGGAGCGTGCATTCAGAAGCCGGATATTTATTAACAACATTATCTCTTCCCTCGCAGTGTTGTTCATAAGCTCTACCTACTGGACGATAAGAAGAAACCAGCAAAGAAAACAGCGTGAGGTTAACCTGATGAATGAGAACCTGCAAACGGAAATGAAGTTTTTAAAGTCCCAGATCAACCCTCACTTTTTATTAAATGCCATGAATAACATCTATTACATGGCCACCACAAAGGGCGAGAAAACACCGGATATGATCATGAAGCTCTCCGAAATGATGAAATATGTGCTTTATGAAACCAATGCAAAACAGGTGTTGCTCAGCCGGGAGATAAATTATATTAATGATTATATTGACTTTCAACGCATCAAATTTGAAAAACAACCTGACATAAGGGTTGATTTGTCAGCGGTTGATGGCCATAAAAATATCAGCCCTATGATACTGATCCCTTTTATTGAAAATGCATTTAAGCATAGTAATCTGGATGATGACATTGGCTTTGTAGAGGTTAAATTATCCACCTCAGGACAAACACTCCAACTGCTGGTGCGCAATACGGTAGGCAAGGCTGGCACAAAAGACAAAACCGGCGGAATCGGCCTTGAAAATGTTAAAAGAAGGCTGGAGTATCTTTATGCCGGTAAATATGAATTAAACATCCGGGAAGAGGGAGATGTATTTGGTATAGACCTAAAACTAGAGCTAAAATGAACTGCATTGTAATAGATGATGAGTTTCCCGCACGTGCTATTATAGAAAGTTATATTTCAAGGATCCCATACCTTACCCACCTTCATAGTTTCAAAAACCCGGTAGAGGCACTGGACTTTTTGAAGAAAAACAAGGTCGACCTGATGTTTGTCGACATCCAGATGCCTGAGCTTACGGGTACTGAATTTTTGCGCTCCCTGCAAAACAAACCCGCTGCCATATTCACCACCGCTTACCCTGACTATGCCCTTGAAGGCTATGAGTTGGATGTGATTGATTATCTCGTTAAACCCATTTCCTTTGAGCGGTTCCTTACAGCTTCGGAAAAAGCCCATAAGAGAATTGAGAACCTGCCAAAGCAAACCGAAAGCTACTGGATAGTAAAAGCTGACCATAAAACCCACCGGCTCCGATACTCCGACATTAACTACATTGAAGGCGCCCGTGAATATGTTACTTACCACTTAAAAGAAGGAAAGCTGATGAGCCTGGAGGCCTTGAAAAACCTTGAACAAAGCCTGCCGGACAACTTCATCAGAATTCACAAATCTTATATAGTCAACAAAGACAACATCAGTTCCAAAGGAACCCAATGGATAACCGTGGCCGGCAAAGAGTTGCCTGTTGGGAAATCTTATAGGCAGCAGGTTAGAGACCTGTCACTATAAGCTCACTCAATACTTTTTTATTATCAGGATACTGATTTTTTATACATAGTAAAAAAGAGAAAAGGGAGAAATCCAGCTATAAAAATGAAAGCTCCGAGTATTAACATGATGTTGGCTCCCTGTAAATGAAGAACTTTGAATAGAGCGGCTATACCGGTAATAATTGCTGAAGTAGCACCCAAAATAATTTTTAAGCGCTCTGATAGTGCTTTTGAGATGGCTACCTTATATCTGTCAAAGGCCACAAATGGAATAAAAATCAGTAGTAAAGTAAGAAAGCCCGATATAAATAGCTGATTACCGCCAGACCAGTGAAGTAGTTTAAACAAAACACCGGCAGCCAAAGCCACCGAACCAATAAATCCGATAAAATACGTTAGTTTTTTCATGATTATTATTCGTTTAGAGTTTAGTAAAAACACCGTTTGGTACTCGATCTCCGCAAGTCCGTCGGGTGCCAGTTCTCTGACTGCATTTTCCAACATCTGTTCAAATGGCGTATCTGCTGCTCGCTGACTTTCAATCACACAACACAAATGATCAACTAAGTCATCACATAGTGTTGGCCGTTTTACACCCTGCGCCTCCACAAATGCCCGGATCATCTCTTCCTGTTGTTCTGTTAGCTTCATATGGTTCCTGCTTGTGGAAAAATAATTTTATTCAACGTCATCATAAAATCTTTGAGTTCTTCGAGATAAACCACTTTTTCTTGCTTCCCCTTTGGAGTCAGATAATAGTATTTCCTTACTCTTTTTCCCAAATACTCCTCCTCATATGATAACAATCCATCTTTACTCAACTTTTGCAAAGCCGGATAGAGGGAGCCATCCTTTAGTAAGATTTTCTCATCAGAAAGCTCTTTAACCCTCTGAAAAATCTCATAACCATACATGCGCCCATTTTCTGCCAACAAATTGAGAATAATGACCGATAGAGTCCCTTTTAAAAGTTCTTTTGAATACATAGAACAAATATACATAGAATTACAATACCTCATAATTCTATGTATTGTTTTTTTTGAAATTGTTCCTGCTACCTATGGGGATTTGACACCATTCACTCCTAACAGATACACTCCACTACTCAAAAGCTACACTTCACTCCATAAGGCCGTGACACCTGTCCGGGAGGGTCGTTAAAACGATGAAAAAACCAAATGTTCATCTAAAAAATAAAACTATGAAACTCGTTAACTACTTATCAGGCAAAGGGATTTATTCCGTGCTTTCGTTATCCATGCTTCTGCTTGTTTTTACCGGATGTGGGGATGACGATGATGGAGGCAATCCCGAGCCTCAGGATATTGTGGATGTGGCCGTTGCCAATGGTTATAACACACTGGCCGCAGCACTTACCGAAGCTAATCTGGTGGATGATCTGCAAGCTACAGGCCCTTTTACCGTATTTGCACCTACCGATGCTGCTTTTGCAGCCGCAGGTATTACAGCCGATAACGTCGGTGATGTTGAAAACCTCGAAGCTATATTGCTTTACCACGTTGTAAGTGGCGAGGTAATGTCATCCGATCTGGCCACAGGCGATGTAGCCACACTCAACGGAGCCACTGTTGCCATAGATGCTTCTGCTCTAACCGTAAATGGTGCTAATATCAGCGCTCCTTTTGATGTTGAAGCAAGCAATGGTGTTATTCATACTATTGATCAGGTGCTACTGCCACCACCACCTTCTATTGTACAAATTGCCCAGGCCAACTCAAACCTTAGCATATTGGTAGAGGCGCTTACCAAATTTCCCGACCTTGTCAATCTGCTGAATGGTGATGGCAGCTTTACGGTGTTTGCTCCTACCAACGCTGCTTTTGCCGACTTGCTTGGAGTGATTGGCCAGAATGAACTGGATGATATTCCCGAAGATGTATTGAAAAGAGTGCTTCAATACCATGTAATTGCAAGTGCAGCCCTTGCATCTTCTGACCTAAGTGACGGACAAATGGCTGCTACTGCATTAGGTAGTGACGATGAGGTAACCATCAGTATATCAGGAAGCGATGTGATGGTCAACAATGCCAACGTGACCACGGCAAACATTGAAGCAAACAATGGAATCATACATGTAATTGATGCAGTGCTTGTACCTTCCCTGGAGGCAAGTATTGTCAATACGATAGTAGAACCTGCATATTTCAATAAGGACTTTAGCATACTTACCGCAGCCGTTGTGAAGGCAGAATTGTTAGAAACATTGATCGACGGAAGCGCTAATTATACCCTTTTTGCGCCAAACAATGAGGCTTTTGAGGCTGCAGGAATAACATCACTGGATGGCCTGGACAAAGCTGCTTTGACACCAATATTGACATACCATGTTTTAGGAACGGAAAATTTTGCTTCTGACCTGCCATCTACAGCAGGAGGTTTCGCTACTGCCATAGGTACATTAAACGGTGATTTTTATCTTACCAACAATTCAAATGGTGTATTCATTAATGGAAATTCACAGGTCGTTGTTGCTACAGAATCGGGAGAGGCGCTGGATTATAGCAATGGCGTAGTACATGTGATCAACCGGACCTTGCTACCTGAGGATAGCGATGACATTGTTGCTATCGCTCAGGCCGCAGGGTTTACAGACCTGGCCGCCGCACTTACCGAGGCCGGATTGGTGGCCGCTTTGCAAAGCCCTGAGGGACCTTTCACGGTATTTGCTCCAACAAATGATGCTTTCCAGGCTCTTTATACCGCTTTGGGTGTAAGCGGTCCTGCTGATGTGGATGATGCTTTACTGGCGGATATCCTGCTTTATCATGTGTTGAGTGGTCGCGTATTTTCATCTGATCTCACAGACGGCCTGGTGGCAACTACCCTTTCTGATGCCCAGGATCCGAGTGATACGAATATAACAATCAATGTAGGTGATGGCGTATCCCTTACCGACTACGATCCGGATGTTGCCAACCCCACTGTTACAAGTACTGATGTGCTGGCTACTAATGGTGTAATACATGTTATTGATGCCGTGCTACTTCCTGTAGACACTGCTCTGTAAAAATGCTTATGAAAGGGGCGGCGGTATGCCGCTCTTTTCATAAATTAAACCCTCTTACTTTCATGTTGTGAACCGATGTTTGGAATTAAGTACCGTTACATTTTTATTTTATTGCTGGCAGCATACTCCTTCCTCAACATACTTTTTACGGAAGGGGATAAACTGTTTGGCTTTGTGCTTAACCCTTTTCTCTTTTTCGGTATACTTCTATGTATAGTTTTTCTGATCTGGGAAGGCAACAGAGTGCTTTCTACATTTGCAATGAAATGGCAGTTCAGGAAATTCCACCCGCTTTTTGTTTTATTCGGCCTCAGCCTCATCAATGTGCTGTTTATTGCTTTTCTGGTTACGCTTGGCTTTGAGATATTCAAAGGTGCATCCATCAATGAAATACTCACTTTCAAACTTGCATTGGGCTTTGCATTCAGGGTCAACCTGTTTTTGCATAGTATCAATGCCATTGTGTTTTTTGTAAATCAATACAAAAATGCTCAACT
Organism: Fulvivirga kasyanovii; assembly: GCF_009711405.1. Classification (GTDB taxonomy): domain Bacteria; phylum Bacteroidota; class Bacteroidia; order Cytophagales; family Cyclobacteriaceae; genus Fulvivirga; species Fulvivirga kasyanovii. The sequence goes on from NZ_SMLW01000419.1 coordinate 5,319, forward strand.
GGAAACGGAAAGATTGAAGAAGCAGAATGCCGAAGCCCGGTTTGAAGCCCTTCGCAACCAGATCAACCCTCACTTTCTATTCAACAGTTTCAATGTACTCTCCTCTCTGGTACATAAAGATGCTGACACCTCCTCCAGGTTCATAGAGCAGCTAAGCAATGTATACAGGTACCTGCTTTATAATCAGGAAAATAAGGTAGTCAGGTTATGGGAAGAGCTTACTTTTATTGAATCTTACATTTTCCTACTCAAAATGAGATTTAAGGAAAATCTGAACATTGTAAACACCATAGATGAGAAGCACAAGTCAAAATATATAGCACCTGCTACTATGCAGCTTCTCATAGAAAATGCCATTAAACACAACATCGTTTCGCGAGCCGAACCCCTGACGATCAAGCTTCACAGCAATAATGATTATCTGATTGTGGAAAATAATGTCCAGCTAAAGCCTGTAAAAGAGCCTTCTACACAGCTTGGGCTAAAGAATATCAGAGAGCGGTATGATTATTTGTGCGGAAAGGATGCCTTGATCGTCCAGTCAAATGGCAATTTTATAGTTAAGGTCCCTTTAATCGAAATCGAATGAACGTACTCATTGTAGAAGACGAAGAACTTGCTGCTGAGCGCCTCGAAGAATTGGTGAAACAATACAGCCCTGATATTTATGTCCTGGAGAGGATAGATACGGTAAAGGGTACAGTAAAATTCATTCAGGAGCGTGAACATGAAACTGACCTTATTCTTTTGGACATTCAGCTCGCAGATGGCAAGAGTTTCGAAATTTTTGACAGGGTAAGATTTTATACTCCAGTGATCTTTACTACGGCATATGATGAGTTTACTTTAAATGCTTTTAAACTAAATAGCATTGACTACCTGCTGAAGCCTATTAAATATGAAGCGCTCAAGGCTGCTTTGGAAAAATTCGAACGGCTCAAGGAAAATCAGCGTGTACCCATTATTGACAAGAAGCTGATCAGCACCATTCTCCGCGAAAGTGGCAAGACCTACAAAAAGCGCTTTCTTGTAAAATTCGGTAAGCGCATGCAGTTTAAAAATGCCGAAGAGATTGCTTACCTGTACGCGGAAGATAAGATCTGCCATATTGTTGAAAAAGTTACCTGCAAGCAATACATCATAGACCACACCCTGGAAGAGCTGGATGACGGGTTGCTTGATCCCCAGTCCTTTTTCCGGATCAACCGGCAATTTATTATTAACATTGATGCCATTCGTGAAGTAAAGAGCTATTACAATAACCGCCTGGAGCTAATCCTGAAAATTCCTTGTGAGGAAAAGCTTATAGTGAGCAGAAAAAAAGTGAAAGATTTTAAAAACTGGCTTAATACTTAAACATTTTTATGATAAAGCTGTTTCGTAGGTTTAGTAAACAAAACCTACTTAATCAACATGTTACGAAGCTCATTTCTAATCTTACTGTTCTCACTATTGACCTTAACCACATACGGACAGGAACGTTACCCTGGCCTGGACACGCTAAAGCAGCAGGTACTGACCCTACAGGCTGATGTAGACAACATACACCTAAACCTGGAGAAATCTAAGTCAAAATTCCAACGAGGTATATTGGTAGCTACTCTGGGATATACCATAACCATCGCTGGAGGCCTTATGCTTGGCCGTGAAAATGATGAACTGGGTCAGGGGCTTCTGATAGCCGGTGGTGTTACTGGAGTTGTTGGCACTTACATGCTGGTAGATGCCTTCAAATTTCTTGGTAGGACACGACGTCGGCCTTAGCCGAGTTGTACAAGCAGCATCCCCATTCTTTTCGCCTTTGTCCGCTCAAATAATATTGTGTAAAAAGCAACCGCCAGCTACGTTAAGCGTAAGCAATAATATTTTTAATAGGCGAAAAATTGACAAAGATCCTGAACCTTTATAAGCAGGCTTACGGCGGGCTATCCGAACCAGCCTGGATGCTGGCCGTAGTGATGCTCATCAACAGGGCAGGCTCTATGGTGTTGCCATTCCTGAGTATTTACCTCACCCAATCCCTCAAATTCGGGATCAGGGAAACTGGTATTGTGTTGGCCTCATACGGATTAGGAGCCATGGCCGGCTCATTATTAGGAGGCTGGCTGTCAGACAGGATAGGAAATTTCCTGGTACAGTTCCTTAGCCTGGTTTTAGGAGGTATATTCTTTCTGTTTCTTCCTCTCATCACCGAGTTTGAGTGGCTTACAGTAGCTGTATTTCTGGTAAGCATGACGGTAGAGTCACTTAGGCCGGCAAATACGGCATCTATTGCTTCTTATTCCAAACCGGAGAACCTAACGCGTTCATACTCGCTCAACAGGATGGCCATCAACCTTGGCTTTTCTATCGGCCCTGCTCTTGGAGGTATTCTGGCTTCGCATTCTTACGAGCTTCTTTTTTATGCAGACGGCCTCACCTGTATTTCGGCCGGAATATTTTTCTTTGTCTATTTCAGAAACAAAACTCCGAGAAAGGTAAAAGAGGTACCCCATACAAGCGAGGCACTGAAGGATAAATCACCCTATCTTGACTATTCATTTTTACTCTTTGTATTGCTTGTGGCCGGTTATGCGATGGTATTTTTCCAGCTCTTCAATACTATTCCTATATTCTACCGGGAATCCCACCATTTATCAGAAGGCACAATAGGGATCCTGCTCGGGCTGAATGGGCTTATCGTGTTCCTTTTCGAAATGATCCTTGTGCATCATTTTGAAAAGAGGGTGACCATTATGAAAATGATTGTGATCGGAACATCCCTTTGTGGCGTATCCTACGCCGTGCTCAATGTCGCCGGTGGCATTTCCCTGCTCATAGTGGCCGTTATCCTGTTAAGCTTTGCTGAGATCATGGCCATGCCTTTCATGGTCACCCATGTAATCAACAAAGCAGGTAAAGGTAATCAGGGAAGTTACATCGGGCTATACTCGCTGGCCTGGGCCTCTGCATTTACGCTTGCCCCATTTTTGGGTACGCGTGTAGTTGCCGGAGCCGGTTTTGACATACTCTGGTGGAGCTGTGCCGGTATGAGCATTTTGCTAAGCCTGCTGTTTTATTTCAGTTTGAGAAAGCAAAATAGCTGATTTACTCCACCACTTCTACCCCTTTCCAAAAAGCTACTCTTCCTTCTATAGGTTTTGCCGCCTCTTTTGCTTCAGGGTAATACCAGGCTGCATCTTTATTTGTATCATCATTGACTTCCAGCGTATAATATGATGCCGTTCCTTTCCAGGGACAAACCGTATTAGTCTCTGATTTCTTCAAAAATTCCTTTTTCACCGCTTCTGCCGGAAAATAGTGATTTCCCTCGATCACTATAGTGTCATCACTCTCTGCAATAGTTTCACCGTTCCAAATAGCCTTCATAGATTTTCATTTGATGGATTGTAAATATAGTGAGTTAACAAAAAAATCTATTGTCTGTTTACTGACACCTGTATACCTTTATGGGTTAACCTTAAAATAAGATGCTAAAGATTGGCTTTGTTGTAAATGGTAAGAAAGGGAGGCAAAAACGTCTCCAACAGGAATTTAAAAAGCTGATCCATACAAGTCAGCATCTGGATATAGTAGTAAAAGAGACCTCTGCCATAGGAGATGCCACGGTCATTGCCATGAACCTGGCTGATTCCGGCTGCACTCACATTATAGCAGTGGGTGGGGATGGTACTTTAAATGAAACCGTTAATGGTGTAAAAAAATCGACCAAACCTCATTGCCACGTGGGCATGTTGACTTATGGAACTGCCAATGACTTCGCCAGAACCATTCGGGCACCGAAGTCACTCAAAAAACTGTTGCAGTTGATAGAAAAGGGAAGCTCCAAAAAACTTGACCTGGGGCTGATCGAACAGAAAGTAGGTGACCTGACGTATACACGGTACTTTATCAATATTGCAGACCTGGGCATTGGTGCGGAGGTTGTTAAAAGGGTTAATGGCTCATCAAAGGTTTTCGGGTCCGACATCACTTTCTTCGGAGCTATAGTGAGGACGTTCTTTAGCTACACCAATCAGCCTGTATTATGTGAGGCTGACAATTGGAAGTGGGAGGGCAAGATCAATTCGCTGGTAATCGCCAATGGCAGATATTTTGGCAGTGGCCTGTGCATAGCTCCGGAAGCCGACCCTTGCGATGGTAAATTTTCTATCATGATATCAGGAGATATAGGTTTGTCAGACTATCTGAAAAATGTAGCAAAAATCAGAAAGGGAAAAGTACTGGACCATCCGAAGGTTGAATATAAGGTAGCAAGAAAACTAAGAATTACATCCCCGTCCTTA
>NZ_SMLW01000097.1 GCF_009711405.1 Fulvivirga kasyanovii
CAGTGTACTTTCTTCCGATTCACTTTTAACCCCAAAGTCAATTCCACCCCACGATCCAGGCAAACCTTTGTTTACAACCCATTACAAATTATCCGTGTCTTAACTCAAACTTTAATTAATTTGAGAATGAAAAAAGTACTTACCACACTCATTACGATTACCGTAATGAACCTGCCCATTTCCTGCGTCATGTATGACTGCGGAAGTTCCGGACCTGTCGAATCAAGGGTAAAAGAACTAACCGCCACCATTGGCAGCTATGGTACGGATAATTTCAATACCACGATGTCCACCAGCTTCGATCAGACTGCAGTACGCATGCAAGTTACTGAAAATGAGTACCTGAAAGCATATGCACCGATGCCTTCAGGCCTTTCGTTCATCAATAGTGCTTACGCATGTGATCCTGTCATCCTCGGGCCTTCTCAGAGAATAACACGCCTGGAGATTACCTCAACTGAACCTGTTTTCTCCAATAACACGGAGTACAAGCCCGGCACAAGCCTAAACGCATTATTCCATATTGCTAACCGCAATGAGATAGATATTGAAGCGTTTTTGGTTGAGCAGAATGAAGCCCGTGCAATATTTGGAGAGCTCGGTGATGAGGTCATTTTCATGTTAAAAAATGCTCCCGATGCCTCCATTAATTTAAAATTACAGGTAGAAATTGAGTTTA
>NZ_SMLW01000079.1 GCF_009711405.1 Fulvivirga kasyanovii
TTGAATCGTGTACTGATTTGCATTAACATTTCAAAGCAGCCAATAAAGAATGCAGAAGCGGGAACGAAGAATAACCAATATTGCATTTCGGGTGATTGCAAAATTGACGAAATCTGTACGTTGAATATTGCTATAATACAAAAGAGCAAGAGGCAGAATATTGCTGAAAAGCAAATCCCTACCATTGTAAGTTGGATCGAATCCTTGTCTTTTTTTGGCAAATGAATAGCTAGGTCATATTTGCCGTTTGAAACAGGACCAAAAATATTTGTTAGAGATAGGAAAATGCCAGCAAGACCCAAATGAGCTGGCAAATAAATTCGAGATATCACTGGACTTAGTATCACAGGAACTGCCTGAGCAAGTGCTGTTCCCAAAACCAGAGTGGTAGTATACTTTAAAAAAGACGAATTCCGATATTTTTTGAACCACTGCAATTCTGCCTAAATATTTAAACAATTAGAACTTTTATACAAGATGGTGGTGCACTTCAGATTAAACCAATAGGGTGATGCGCCCCAAA
>NZ_SMLW01000009.1 GCF_009711405.1 Fulvivirga kasyanovii
CATGATCTCAAAAATAGACCTGAACAAGGTACCCGGCCTGTTCAGGGTTAGGGATAGGGATAAACCAAAAGAAAAACCGGAACCAGCACCTCCGGCCGCCAGTCATACTACTGTAGCCGGGGATACGCTGGCCTCTCTGGCATTAAAATACAAAGTCGGTGAAGATGCTTTAAGGCAGGCCAATGCGGACAAGGTAAAGAAGTTCAAAAGGAACAATGGC
>NZ_SMLW01000038.1:0-234 GCF_009711405.1 Fulvivirga kasyanovii
CTTTTAATCGTACCTGAGAGGAATTGAAATAGCTCATGGGCTAGCCAGCTACTTGGCCGCTGTAGCCCTTTTTATCGTACCTGAGAGGAATTGAAATGACGTAAGCAAGAAAAAGCGTAATGTAGTAGTTGACTTTTAATCGTACCTGAGAGGAATTGAAATGTTGATATTGCTATACTTGATGACGTTGTAAAGGACCCTTTTAATCGCACCTGAGAGGAATTGAAACCAAGC
>NZ_SMLW01000319.1 GCF_009711405.1 Fulvivirga kasyanovii
CTCATAGGCTTTGTCTTTGGTGAACAAAGCATTATCCTTAGAATCATTCATAGTAAACCATCTGCCGCCTTGGTCTTTAAATTTATCCTTTACTTTTTTTATTATATCGTCTGAGGCTTTATGAAGTTTATTAGCATCATCATACCCCGTCAGTTCAGTTACATAGTCAATATACTCTTTCTCTGTGTTACCACTATAAAAATTATAGCCATAACGGAATTGGCTAACCCACTGAGAATCTTTGAGCAAGGTAACTTCTTTTTCAAGTGGTTCTTCGCCTGAGTAATTATTATGAACTTTTGTCATGGATTGAATGGAAGCATTAGTAGTCCCATTTTTGCTGATCACACCATCTCCCTGATAAACACTTTTTTGCTCCGTTTTACTGTAAGAAACAGTGGCTCCATATTTTTGATATTCTTTTATGGCCTTAATAGTTTCCGTAAGCTGTTCGTCTTTTACAACGGTGTTTTGAGGTACAAGTCCTTTTACGGTGTCTATTTCACTGCACGATTTGGATAGGTAGCCAAAAGTAACCAGGAAGGACTGTATTAACTGAACATCTTTGGCCATATTAGTACCTCCTTTGCCTACGCTCTCTGATATTTTATTGGTACTTAGTTTAGTTACCTTAGTAGTTTCCTCTGGTTCAGTTGTTTTTTCTTCTTTGGCAGGTTTAGTGATAGCAGTTATGCGGTTGTAAAGAATTCGTTTCTTATCAATATTTACGTAATTGTTTTCCGGAGCAAGAGCATCCGCCAAATCGACCAATAAGTCTTTATTGAACAGGCGAAGTACATCGTTATCAGTATTACTTACCATTGCATAGGCCAGGTTATCATTAGTTCCTCCAAGATCTTCCAGAATGGCCTGTACATGGGAGGCCCCGTCATTGGAGGCGTATGGGATTAACGATTTGCCTAATTGCACCATATCAATCTCATCCTTTTTATACTGAGCATAGAGTGCTTCTACTTTTTCCTTTGCTGATGGAGTTTTCGCCTTTTCTTCCTCAGGGGCTACTTTTTCTTTTTTTGCATGGAGTAATTCTCTGATCTTCTTATCAAATGCATCGTCATCTTTAAGGTCGTATTTGGCTTTAAAAGCTTTAATGGCTTTGTTGGAGTTGGGTCCACTCATCCCGTCAATTTTACCGGTATATAAGCCTTCGGCTTTAAGTACAGTCTGTTTGTCAGCAAAATTCAGGTAGTTTTTGTAATAGGTTTCTCCACCATCTGGGGATTTCAGGCGCTCGTAATGGGCTTTGGCTTTTTTAGCAAAATCACTGGCTCGGTCACTTCCATTAATAATGGCACGGGCATTTTCCCAGTCTGTTTTATTGTCGTTGAAATAATCACTTAATTTTTTGTTTGTAAACATACCATTGATCATGCCCTTAACGGCAATGGCAGCAGCTACTTTAGGACTTAAAACTTTGTCCGGGTAAGTCACTACATCGACACCGGTAAGTTCTTTGGCCTTTTCATAGTTGGCTTTCCATGTAATTTGAACAAAGCCCCTTCCATAATAGCCACTTGACCAGTATCTGCTTTGCAGGCGAATGAGTTCTTTTTGCTTATCTGTCTTGGCAGTTACTTGCTTCTTCTCTGCTTTTGATCTAAATCCGCATTCGCCTTCAACAGTCGCCAGGATATAAGCCAGCTTGCGTTTGTCTCCATCGCCATGAGTATTCCAGTTTGAAATTAACAGCGCAATATTGGAGCTGGAGCTGTTTTCCGCTGTAATTTCTATGTCTTCATCCTTTTTGTCAGAAGGTTTAAGCTTTGCAGCTTCCTGTTCCCTTCGCAGACGTTCTTCTTCTGCTTCTTTTCTCTTTCGTTCCTCCTCCTCTTTGCGTCGTTTTTCCTCTTCACGCCGGGCTATTTCCTTCGCCTTGGTCTCGGCTACCTGCTCATCCAGTTCGGTTAGTGACTGGCTCTCCTTCTCTGTCTCTTGGTTTACTTTTTCCTCATTAACTGCTTCTGTACCCCGGTTTAAGTTAATGGCTTCAATAAAACTCTGAATATCTCTGTTCAGCAGTGTAAACTCTGTTTGCTGGATTTTAATCAATGCCTGAACATCCTGCTCTTGCTGTACTTTAATGCTGAAGCTTTTGAGTTTATTGACCTGGCCATCCAGTTGCGGTATTAAGCTCTGGTACTTTGTTATGTCCTGATTCATACCGGCAATACTGCTTTCTATGGAGCTGAGCAAAGCACCATAATTAGTAATGATCTGGTTGTACGAGGAGGCGAATAGCTGTTGTTGCTCCTTCGTGCCGAATTCCTGTAAGGTTGCCGCTGCAGTTGTTGATTTTTCGCGTGCATCGTTCAGTTTGGCTGTAGTTTGTTGCAGCAATTCCTGAGCTTTTCCGGTATCAGTACTTGCCAATTGCATGGCTTCTTTGGCTTTTGCCGTAATTTCAATGATCCGTTCATTCAGAGAGTTTACCTGTAGCCCTATGCTTCCCTTGATGGACTTTATCTTACCGCTGATTACCTGATCATAATCAGAAAACCACTTCTCAAGCAAGCGGAAATAGCGGTCGTCGCCCCAGTGGTCTTGTGCCCTGCCATCCATGCGTTTGAGGAACTTTTCAACCTGTTTGTCGAAATCCTGTAGCTGCTCAGGGTCGGTGATCAGTGCCTTCTTGGTGCTGACGTAGACGAGAAACTCGTTTTTCAAATGGTCTTGCTCTTCCTGGGACACTTCGGGGTCGCGGTTTAGCAGGGGAGACTCTTTGATTTTGTTGATGAGGCCGGGGATCTTCTCTCCCAATTGCAGGTTTTTCACCTTAGCCGTTAGGCTGGCGGTATTGATCCCCAATATCCGGCCGTTGCCTGGCCGCTTTCGGGTGCGGGTGTTATTTTGCGGACTACCGGCCTCTTTGGGCGCTTTTACATTATCTTCTGTTCCTGCCATGAGTAAGCTTGGGCTTGATTTTTGATTTAGAGGGCTTTTCCTTTTTTTCTCAACTCTTTGATCACACCTTGAGAAAATATTTCGCTCGACACTTTTTTTAATCCCTTATGCAGGCACATCATAGCGCAATATTGAAATACGTTATTAATTTCCGCTCCCGACAGTTCATACTTATTGGCTACATTTTCCATAAGCTGTAAATCTTCCAGTAGGTATTTTTTTTCAAACGCCCGCCTGAACAGCTCCAAACGCAGGGTTTTGTTGGGTATAGTAAATTTGACGATAGATTGAAAGCGACGGGTAAATGCACTGTCGATATTTGCTTTAAAATTGCTGGACAAAATTACCAGCCCGTTAAAGTCTTCAATTCTTTGTAGCAGGAAAGATACCTCCTGGTTGGCGTAGCGGTCATTGGAAGTACTTACCTGGGTACGTTTGCCAAAAAGAGCATCGGCCTCATCAAAAAATAAGATCCATTCTTTATTTTCCGCTTTTTCAAAGATCAGGGATAGGTTCTTTTCGGTTTCGCCAATGTACTTGCTGACTACCATAGAAAGATCCACCCTATAAACCGGTAAGCCTGCCTCTTTGCCCAAAAGGCAGGCAGCCATAGTTTTACCTGTACCCGAAGGGCCGTAAAACAAGGCCCTGTAGCCCCGTTTGGCTTTTCTGTTGATAACCTCGTCTTTGGCAATCCTTTCACGCTCTTTTAGCCAGATGTTAATTTCCTCAAGGGCCACACGCGTATCACTCGGTACCACCATGTCGTCCCAGTCTTCGCGGGTTTGTACAAGCTGCGCCGGGAATGTTCTGCTAAACTGCGGCTTGTAAGGTTGGTCTAAGACAAGAATGTTGTAGAACTCTTCATTGAGTTCAAAGGGGATCAATAACGGGTTTTTGGTTCTGGGATCATGATGTACATCAATTATTCCCATAGTCCATAGCGGATGTGCTTCGTGAAAAACCCCTGAAAGTAGTTTTTTGCGCAAGTCTACGTCATTGCCGGCTACTATGAATAATACCGTTTGTAAAGTGGGCATAAATCCAAACTGGGTTTCGCTCTGAATACCTCCAAGGGTATCAAGGCCCTGGCCGGTTTGTAAGGCCTTCGTAAAAGGTTCAAGCAGAGAAGGGGCTAGGTAAGGTGACAGGGCAAATATTAAAATTAAACGCTCCGCAATTAGTGAAGGTGCATCATCAAGATCGGTCTCCTGCCGAAACAACTCAAACAAATCACCATAAGGGGTGTCGCCTTCCCATGCAGGAGGCAGGTGGTTTTCCATGGCCCATGGGCCGGAGGATGTACTGTTTAATTCTTCTAACCTTTTGCTAATCAGTTCTCTGGCCCACTCAATGTCTGCTTTAATCATGCGCTGGCTAATGCTTTTAACGAAAATGTAATTGACTCAAACTGTAATAATAGTATTTTAAGTTTATTTTGGTAAATATAATGTAAGTAAATATTGCTTAGGTAGACGATTGTGAAGCAGGGATATTTATCATAGGGCAGGCAACTGGAATATTTGCTCAGGTTGCTTTCTGCTTATGGAGGGTGGTGTTATGGTCATTATCAGGTTACGGGCTTTGATCAATAAAGGGTTTGAGAGGTGTGCCATTTTGCCAATGCGCCAGCTTGTTTTTACTACATGATGGGCTTTCGGCAATCTTAAATTTTGAAATTTTTCAAATGCTGCATGTGTATCATATTTATTTAGGCATTCAGATAGCACATAAGCATCTTCAATAGCCTGACAGGCTCCTTGTCCCATGTTGGGAGTGGTAGCATGAGCAGCATCACCTATCAGGCAGACATTCTCTTTATGCCAGGTGCCGGTAGGTTTTAGGTCAGATATCATCGCTGTATGTACCCGCTCTTTTGGGGTAGCTGCAATAATATCTCTGATCACGGCATGGTAATTACTGAAGTAGCTGTCTAAGTCGCTTACCGAATATTCGTCCTTATGTTTTTTAAAAGATTTCAGAGCATACCAATACACCTTGTCTTTATCAATTTGTACAAATCCAAAACGCTCTCCTCTTCCCCATGCTTCATTCAGTTCATTTTTATATTCGGGGGGTAAATCGAAGTTTACAACTCCTCTCCAGCAGACCTGGCCAGCATTTCTTACTTTATTCTCCGGGAATAAGCATTGCCTGACTACTGAAGTTAATCCGTCAGCACCTATAAGCATTGAAGATTGGATTGACTTTCCGTTTTCAAATGTCGAAGAAGGTATACCACCGGCCTGGCTGACATGCTTGAGGCTATGCTTTAGATTTATTTCTGTTGACTGGAGCTTATTCAGTAAGATCTGCTGCAATACCCCTCTGTGGATGGCAACATTTTTTACCCTATGTTTTTTTTCAAAATATGATAAATCCACTCTGGAAACCAGCTTTAGATTAGCCTTTGTAATGTTCATTGAGGAAATTATATTTCCATGGCTTTCAATTTCCTTTCGCAGCCCAAGTTTTTCATAAACCTGCATGGCATTGTTGGCCAATATAATTCCTGCCCCTACCTGCTTTATTTCTCCAGCCTGTTCAT
>NZ_SMLW01000102.1 GCF_009711405.1 Fulvivirga kasyanovii
ATTTAGCATATTATTATTAGCAACTATAAATCGATTTACTTGCCCGATTGTAATACCAATTACGTTTTTTTTGTTTTTAAATAGTGAAATCTCCGGAGGTGGTAATCTAAAATGACATACTAACCTTAATGACGGCCTAATCAATTTTAACAAAGCGGCTATTGGCAAATCAACTATTTCATTTATATAGACAACATCTGTTGTTGCTAAACCCCAGAGTTTTAATATAGATAAGAACAGCCTATAAAAAGACGTCAGCTGAAACCCTTCATTTTTGGTAGCATGTATCTGAATAGTCCTTACCCCATGTTCCTTATATTGATTAAGGTAATCACCTGAAGTAACATATGCTAAAATAACATCATGCCCCCTACCTTTTAAGCCAACAAGAATATCAAATAAGCTTTTCTCCTGACCTCCTCTAAATGACGATGGTTCCGGGTCTATGGCTAAAATTCTCATGAACTACAGCTAAACCTTTTTAATGAGAGTAAATATTCCTTCATGAGTACTATTAAAATACCCATTGAAGTCGTCCAGTTTGTAAATTCAAGTTTTTTTATTAGGGTTCTGTACTGTTTTAGCAGCTTAAATGGCTTTAAACAACTTATACCCAAACGATATGCTGATTGCTGCCTTAAGAACTGAATGATTAAATCCCCTACTTTAGCTTCGCCAAATTTACTAACAA
>NZ_SMLW01000594.1 GCF_009711405.1 Fulvivirga kasyanovii
TTGTTAAATCATTCAAAAACCGCTTAATAGCATTGGAGGTACAGAGGTGGTTAGCCAGTCTGTAAGAAATGTCCAATGTGATTGGAAAGCGTGCAGGACACCCTCTATCGCGATTTTTACAATCGGCATGTAAACCGCGCTTATTGTTATCATTATACGAGTTTGTTTACTGCTTTTGCCGATTGCTGATTAACTACTGTCTGTCAACAAAGAGGTGAAAATTTAGGCTATCCCCCAGAAATTCCGTTTGATCCGAAGTCTGCAGTTTATTGATACGACAAAAAGTCCATTGATCCTTTTAGGAGCAATGGACAGCGAGTTTGCGTTTTAAGAGCCTTCTTAGATCTTTAGCTTCTCCAGGTTTTCCTGGGAGAGGGGCTTGTTGATGTATTGCTTTACGTAGCTGTACTTCTTCGACTTGTTTACGTCCTGTGGGTTAATGGAAGAAGTCAGCATCACAATTTTACATTTGTTTCTTGTGCCTTCCGAGAGCTTTTCAAACTCGTCGAGAAACTGAAATCCATCCATCAGGGGCATATCGATGTCAAGAAAAATGACGTCTGGTAAAACCTTGTCAGAAATCTCTTCAACCTTCTCAATATTCTTAAGAAATTCTATAGCACTTTTTGCACCGGTGTGTGTATAAATGTACTTTGATATGTCTGCTGCTTCAATCATTTTCTGATTAATGAGGTTATCTATCTCATTATCATCGATTAACATTACAGAAATATATTTCTTTTGGTTGTCTGACATATGTTTTAACGATTATCTAAGCTAAATATAAACTATAAGCGAGTAATTACAAAATTATTTCTAACACTTCAAAGGGTTGCCAAGGCAGTCTGATAGCGTTAGAAGCAAGTATACCCACCTCACTTATACAGCATGAGGTGGGTGGTATTAAGTATTAGAAATCGAACTTTATCCCCTGAGCAAGAGGGAGTTCCGTTCCGTAATTAAGGGTATTTGTTTGTCTTCTCATGTACACTTTCCAGGCATCTGAACCCGACTCACGGCCACCTCCGGTTTCTTTTTCGCCACCGAAAGCACCACCAATTTCTGCACCTGATGTGCCAATATTTACATTGGCAATACCACAGTCTGACCCCTGATGTGAAAGGAACCTTTCAGCTTCTCTCATATTTGTGGTCATGATGGCTGAAGAGAGCCCCTGAACTACACCATTTTGCATTTCAATGGCTTCATCAATGGTGCTGTACTTCATGAGGTACAATATAGGGGCAAATGTTTCTTCCTGAACGATTTGCAGGTCGTTGGAAGCTTCTGCAATAACCGGTTTTACATAGCAGCCGGATTCGTATCCTTCGCCGGAAAGCACTCCACCTTCAAGTATAATGCTGCCACCCTGAGCTTTTACCGCTTCAAGGGCATTTTCGTACATTTTAACGGCATCTTTATCGATAAGCGGGCCTACGTGGTTTTTCTCATCCAGTGGGTTGCCTATCCTCAGTTGCTTGTATGCGTTGGTCAATTTGTTCTTTACATCTTCGTAGATGCTGTCGTGTATGATCAGCCTTCTTGTAGAGGTACAACGCTGGCCACAGGTACCTACCGCGCCAAACAGTGCTCCTGTAATGGCTATTTCCAGATCAGCATTTTCTGTGATGATGATGGCATTGTTTCCACCAAGCTCAAGAAGTGACTTGCCCAGCCTTGCACCAACAGCTTCGCCGACCTTCTTGCCCATTCTGATCGAGCCTGTTGCAGAAACCAAAGGTATTCTCTTGTCGCTGGAAATAAGCTGACCAATTTTATAATCACCATTCACCACGCATGATACACCTTCTGGTACATTGTTGGCTTCAAATACTTTGGTAATAATGTTTTGGCAGGCAATGCTGCAAAGCGGGGTTTTTTCTGAAGGCTTCCAGATACAAACATCACCGCAAACCCAGGCAAGCATAGTGTTCCATGACCATACGGCTACGGGGAAGTTAAATGCAGAGATGATACCTACGATGCCGAGCGGATGGTATTGCTCATACATGCGGTGGTTTGGCCTCTCAGAGTGCATGGTAAGGCCATGAAGCTGGCGCGACAGACCTACGGCAAAATCACAGATGTCGATCATCTCCTGAACCTCGCCAAGGCCTTCCTGGTATGATTTGCCCATTTCGTAAGATACCAGTTTACCCAGCGATTCTTTATACTTGCGAAGCTCTTCGCCGATCTGCCTTACCACTTCACCTCTTTTAGGTGCAGGTATCAGCCTCCATGATTTAAATGCCTCTTCGGCTGTTTTTACAATTTCTTCATATTGATCTTCTGTAGTAGTACTGACTTTTCCGATCAGTTTTCCATCTACAGGAGAATACGATTCAATAAGTTCACCCTTCGAACCCAACCACTTCGTACCAGTTGAAGAACCTGAATTTTCTGCTTTAATTCCTAACGCCTTTAGCGCTTCACTTATACCAAAGTTATCGTTACTCATGATTTGATTTTTTATTTAAAGTGCAAAGCTAAAGAAATGTGAGGAAGGATAGTCCACCTCAGAGAAAAAACAATCGATTGAGATAATAAAATTTGAGGGTATTACTATTGCTGATTTCCTGAAGTATTTATGCTGAACCGGGCTTACCAATCGACCCCGAATACGCCTTTTTCACCATCCGCATAGATACCTTCTACAAGCATGCCACCGCTCTTGTTTTCCATGATCTGGTTAAGGTCTCTGATGTCACTGACTATCACTTTGTCAATTTTGGTGATAATAAAACCTTCCTGGAAGCCGGCATCTTTCCACTTGCCATTTCCGAGGGATTTCAGCCTTACGCCACCTTCAATGTCATATTCGCTCAGGTCCTCAATGCTCAGGTTTTCCAGTATTGCACCTTCAAGTTCATGTTCGTAGCGATCTGCCACAAGCTCGGTACTGCCTTCGGTATTTTTCAGCACGGCGTCTACCTTACTTTTAATGCCACCTCTGATGTAGGTGACCTGGATTTTATCTCCGGGCCTGTTGCGGGCCACCAACTCCTGCAATTCCGAAACATTCGAAACCCTGGACTCATTGATGGCGGTGATCACATCTCCGGGCTGTAGTCCGGCATCTTCGGCGGAGCTGTTTTTGTTTACATAGCTGATGAATACGCCGCTGACCACATCCATCCCTTCCGCATCGGCTATAGCGGCATTCATATCACCAATCCTGATGCCGAGAAGGCCTCTTTGTACCGTGCCAAATTCCAGAAGGTCGTCCATAACCTTTTTTACCAGGGTTACGGGCACGGCGAACGAGTATCCCGAGTAACTGCCTGTGGGAGTGGCAATGGCCGTATTGATGCCGATCAACTCACCATTAAGGTTAACCAGTGCGCCGCCGCTGTTGCCAGGGTTCACGGCTGCATCAGTCTGTATGAACGATTCGATTTGGAGGTTATTTTTATCTCTGAGTATGCCAATATTACGTGCCTTTGCGCTGACTATACCGGCCGTTACCGTGGAGTTCAGGTCAAAAGGATTGCCAATGGCCAGCACCCATTCTCCGGGCAGGATTTTATCAGAGTCTCCATACTCGACATAGTTTAAACCTGTTTCATTGATCTTTAGCAAAGCAAGGTCGGTAGTAGGGTCACTGCCGATGACTTTTGCCGGGTATGTCCTGTTGTCATTGAGTACAACTTCGATCTGGCTGGCATTCTCAATGACGTGGTTGTTAGTCGCCAGGTAGCCATCGTCAGAAATGATCACCCCTGAGCCTGATGACTGTGCAGGGCCTCTGAAAACACCCTCCAGTGGATTGATGCTGTACTGGCCGGTGGCATACAAGGCTCTGATATGTACCACGCCGGGCACTACCTTGTTGGCAGCATGGATAAAATTAAGGCCTTTGGGTACTATAATGGCGCTGTCAGAGATCAGACTGGCTGTGGACACCTGCTGCTGACGCTCCGATATGGATTTGTAAGATTGCAGTGAAGTGTTGTTACCTGAAAGGTAAGTGAAAATGATAGCGCTGGAAATAAGCGCACCGAAAACAGAGGAAAGGAATATGCCGAAAAAAAACTGCCGCTTGCTCATATATCTAAAAATGTTTTTGTAATAACGCTAATTCGCTGCTTTCAGTTTTGTAATGTAAGGAAATTGTAGATGTTACTGCTGTCTTTCCTCCTGAAGTTTTTTCAGTTCCGTCATTTCATCACGCAATTTGGCAGCTTCCATGAAATTCAGCTCCTTGGCAGCCTTTTCCATAGCTTTTTGTGTTTTGCTGATCAGCTTCTCCAGCTCGTCTTTGCCCATATAAGCTACCACAGGATCGGCCGCAACAGATGGAGCTTCCTCGCCGGTGTAGTACTTTTTGCCACCTTTCTTCTTATCGGCCACCCCGGTTTGCTGAAGGATAGACTCCTTGGAACGCAATATGGTGGTAGGTGTAATGTCGTGTTTTTCATTATAGGCCATCTGTATACTTCTCCTCCTGTTGGTTTCATCTATGGAAGTTCGCATAGACTCCGTGATACTGTCTGCATACATGATCACCATACCGTTCACGTTTCGAGCCGCACGGCCTATGGTCTGTATGAGGGAGCGCTGGTTACGCAAAAAGCCTTCTTTATCAGCATCAAGGATGGCTACCAGCGATACTTCCGGTAAATCGAGGCCTTCTCGCAGAAGGTTTACACCCACAAGGACATCGAATATACCCAGGCGCAGCTCCCTTAAGATCTCCACCCTGTCCAGGGTATCTACTTCGCTGTGTATGTAGCGGCACTTAACACCGGCACGTTCGAGGAACTTTGTCAGTTCTTCAGCCATACGCTTGGTAAGGGTAGTTACCAGTACACGCTCTTCCTTTTTTATTCTTTCATCGATTTCTTCCAGAAGGTCATCTATCTGGTTGAGGCTTGGCCTTACCTCTATGATAGGGTCGAGGAGACCTGTAGGCCTGATGATCTGCTCCACAACTACCCCTTCGGACTTTCTTAACTCGTACTCCGAAGGTGTGGCGCTTACGTACACTACCTGGTTGAGCATAGCCTCAAATTCATTGAATGTCAGCGGCCTGTTGTCCAGAGCGGCGGGTAGCCTGAAACCAAAATCAACGAGGTTTACTTTTCTGGAGCGGTCGCCACCCCACATAGCCCTGACCTGTGGTACGGTAACGTGGCTTTCGTCGATGATCATTAAATAGTCATCAGGGAAATAGTCAAGAAGGCAGAAAGGTCTGGCGCCGGGGCTTCTGCGGTCAAAGTAGCGCGAGTAGTTCTCGATACCAGAGCAGTAGCCCAACTCACGCATCATTTCAATATCAAATTCGGTACGCTCTTTTACCCGCTTGGCTTCCAGGTGCCGTTGTTCTGTCTCAAAGTGATTGACCTGGGCAACGAGGTCATCCTGGATTTCATGTATGGCGGTGTGCAACAGGTCTTTGCCGGTAACGAACAGGTTGGCCGGGAAAATGGAGATGATGGTTTCTTCGGAAATGGTTTTGCCGCTTTCTGGGTCTATCATTTGTATAGACTCTATTTCGTCTCCCCAGAAGATTATGCGGTAAGCGAAGTCTCCATAAGCCACAAATATATCTACAGTATCGCCCTTGACCCGGAAATTACCTCTTTTGAATTCCGCCTCTGTTCTGCTATACAAGATGTCGACCAACGCAAACAGCAGCTTGTTTCTGGCGATGGTTTCACCTACTTTTAATTTTATTACGTTCCTGCCAAACTCTTCCGGGTTACCGATACCGTAGATGCAGGAAACGGAGGCCACCACGATAATGTCGCGCCGGCCGGTAAGCAGGGAAGAAGTGGCGCTCAGGCGCAGTTTTTCGATTTCCTCGTTGATGGAAAGGTCTTTTTCTATATAAAGGTTTGAAGAAGGAATAAAGGCCTCGGGCTGGTAATAGTCGTAGTATGATATAAAATACTCGACTGCATTTTCAGGGAAAAACCTTTTGAACTCCCCATATAGCTGGGCAGCCAAGGTCTTGTTGTGGCAAAGCACCAGAGTAGGCCTGTTTACGTTGGCTACCACATTGGCCATGGTAAAAGTTTTACCTGTACCTGTTGCTCCCAGGAGGGTCTGAAATCGCTCGCCAGACTCAATGCCTGCTGTCAGTTCATTTATTGCTTTAGGCTGGTCTCCGGTTGGAGTATATTCACTGCTAATTTTGAATTTCATATTGAGTTTCCCGTGATCCTTTCCAAATCTAGAGATTAACGCATAGAAACAGGTAAGGGTTCGGATGAAAAGACGAGAGTTTGAGGCCAGGCTGACTTTTTAGGGAAGACATTAACATGGCGAATAAGCGTTTGACGGCCTCTGTTAGCAGTATCCGTCAAGACATCTGTATTTTATAAAAGCCAGCAAGTTAGACAAATATCTCATGCTTGCATGAGTGCCAAATGGTGTTGTATTTTATGGCTTAGCTTTTCTTTGGCACATATTTGCTTTACATTTTTCTATAAATATGATGTCCTTACAGGATACCATGCTGACTTGCCATTAAAATTAAACCACGAATCCCTTCTACAGTGATAATCCTGTAGGATAAAATATTTGTAGTAGTGGCCATCTAGCTCATATTGTTCTGCAATAGTTGCCAGTAAGGCACAAAAGTACGCCCTTACTTATGCAGCAAGGGCGTATGAATAGCGTTGTTTAATGGTTTATTTCTTAAGATAAATGGTGCACAAGTTTGAATACATCATGGTTTGCGGATCGCGCAGGAACGCCATGAAATCATCTTTAAACTTCTGTGCCAGTTGTCGGGTGCCGAGTATTTCTTCAAATTTCGGCAGGGCAATTTCCATTTTCAGGTCCCATAGATAATCATTCTTCTCATCGATTTTCCCTACTATAAAATGATAAGGACGGATGTCGATATGCTCCAGTTCGAAGCCTGCTAATAGTCCGTAGTGGAGCAGTTTCCTTCCTATCATAGGATCAAAACCGGTTTTTGAAAGTCCATTCAAGACCTTGTCAAGATTTTCTATGGTTTCCGGATAATGAAAAAGTAGCTGTCCGTCAAGGTCTTGCAGCATGACCAGGCCATTTTTCTTGCACACCCGGTACATTTCCTTTATGCCTTCAACAGGCTCTTTCAGGTACTCCAGCAAAAATCGGGTATAGAGAAAATCTGCAGAATTGTCTTCTAAAGGGAGTTCATAAATGCTGCCCTGCATAAACTCTGCATTATTGAGGCGTTCACATTTTTTACGGGCATTGGCGAGGCGTTCTTCGCTTAGGTCTACACCTTTAACTGATGCATGGCTAAACTTTTTGGCTATGGCAGAGGCTATTGCACCTGCTCCACACCCTATATCTACTATTTTTGCTTTGGTATCTGTTTTTAAGTATGGTAAAATAAATTCTTCAATAAACTCGTCCGTGTTTACCTTGGCATCTAAGCGGCCGGCTTCACGAGGGTCGTCCATGAAATATTTTGGTTGCTTTAAGCTGGGTGTATCCATTTGTGTTGGTTTTGTTAGTTAAAAGATCGTGGTTAAGAAACCTTCGATTGTTCGTTTTTAATTAGTAAATGTTCGTGAACAGCTTTTAATTCGTTCACCAGGTAAAGGCACCATTTGTCCAGAACCGTATTATCGCAGGTGAAGTAGTTGTATGTCCTCATGGTGGACCCACCGTAGGCATTTACCAACTCTTCATATTCCGGGTTTATCAACAGCGGGATCTGGTTAACATCGGATTTCATATACTCGTTGGATAGGTGGTACAGCATATTGTTCAGTGCTTCATTTAGTACCCATATCGGCTGCTTTGAATTCAGGATTACTTCTGTTGAATTCTCTAATAGGCTGAAATTCAGGCCGGCCGATGCTTTGTTAATCAATGTAACACCGAGAATGTTGTTCTTGTTATCTTTGTAAGCCACAATCTTCCTTGTCCGCGACAGCCCGTACTTACTATACTGCTCATCAAGCTTAGACAAGGTAAAGTCGTCGGAATCAAGATCTTGCACCCAGGAATAAAACTGGCCGCGCTCCATCGTCACGAATTGCTGTATTTCTTCCTTGTTACTTGCATTTAACTCTTCTGCATAAATGGAAGAATCATTTAACCTGATCGGTTTGAGCGGATAGCTCAGAAAGCTATAGGTATGCAGGTGGCTGTGTAGTGGCCCGGCCTCACCTTCAAGGTATGAAAACATGTTGTTGGCAAACCTTGTTTTGGGTTGGTAAAACACCTGAATGGCATTGTTTTCGACTATATCCTCTTTCAAAAGCTCGAGGAAATGAAGTAAAATGAGCCTGGTGTTTTCAGGTTGATTAGAGACCATGTGCTGTATCAGATAGCTGCGGGAAGTGCTTCTCCATGCAGACACTGATGCGAACAGGTCTTTTTCAGGGCGGTTATAAGTTAATAACAGAAAGTTCTCCCACGGCATATCCAAAGCCATACTCCAGTTGGCTTTGATCATTGGATAGAGATACCGCATTTTCTCTTTCTTTTCCTGGTATAAAAAATTGTACTTGTCGTAACACTGGAACAGGTCCTCGACTTTAATACCGTTTACATTTGCACCTATCATATCTTTTTTTAGTATGAAATTTAGAAGAATAGCGGTACAACTGAAACGAAATAATTAAGGTTCAACTACATAGGTAATAATTTATGACTTTAAAAATTATCAATAATCGAAATGGTGGAATAGAAGAAGCTTATGGGATATAAGTAATGACAAATGTCATAATATCAGACAGATATGCAATGTAAGTTTTTTCGAGGAATTCTAAGTTCTCTCTGTGAAATGCGTTATAACACACAAATGTCACAGAGAGAACGAATAATTTTATCAGACGGATTGCTTAGAATCCTGGTGAAGCCACTGGTTGGCGTCGTGTTCTGAGTTGAATACTTTATACAAAAGACCCATCTTTTTAAATTCCGGATTTTCTTTAAGATCGTTTACAGACAGTTGGGTAAATACATTGTCATTTAATATAACAGCCGTTTTGGTAACACCCATTTTAATGATAGCCGGAGCGTAGGTTTTTATAAACCAGTCATTCGCTTTTGAAAATGGACCTGAAAATTTTCTTACATCTTCAACCAGGTATTTAACATTATGCTTTTTGATCAAATCAAGAGACTGTTCGTGCGACTTAATGATATTCTCCACATCCAAAAAGCCATTCCAATTAAACATTAAGGTGTTATTATCGGCCAGTGAAAAAGTCAAATACGGTACTTTAGATCCGCTTTTAGTTAGTTTAAGTAGTTCCTTCATTACTCTATTGGTTTTTAGCTTCGATAAATTCTGTAAAGATAGCACCTATATGCCCATTTCTCCATTGGGTTTGACTCATTACATTACTTTGTAACTTTTTATCCTTGATGTGATAAAATGATTCTTGTTTTTGGCTTTAGTTTTTCTTTAAACTGTTGTATAGTAATTACTTATATAAAATTTATGCAACTGTAGTCCTGAAATATAGGAGGTGACTTTAAGTTAATTATGGTAAAAAAATGGTTGGAATTCTTCCTGAATTGGGAAAACCTTACAGCAAAATGAGCTTCAATTCCAGATTTCCCATGATTTTTCGGCTTGTAAATGAAGCATTTCTATCCCATTTTTAATGCTTGCTCTCTGATCCAGTCCTTTGCTGAGAAACTGTGTAACCTCCGGATTATAAACCAGATCATAAAGAAAATGTTTATTGGAAAGCAGGGAATAATCCAGGTCAGGTGCAGCATCCGTTTGAGGGTGCATTCCTAATGGTGTGGTGTTTATGATCAGCCTATGGTCCCTGATCAGCTCCGGGGCCTCTTTCAGGGAGGTGTAGCTGAGGTTTTCATTTGAAGCCTGGCGTGACACCACTTGGTAAGGTATGCCCAGGTCTTTTAATGCTGCAATTACAGCCTTGGATGCTCCTCCGGTACCAAGTACAAGAGCTTTAACTTTTGACTCTCCGATCCAGTTCGCCAATGATTCTCTAAAACCGAAGTAGTCAGAATTATAGCCGGTTAGTTTGCCATCCCTGATTTTAATGACGTTGACAGCTCCTATTTCCCGGGCTTTTTCATGGATGTCGTCTAGTAGTGGTATTACATCTTCTTTGTAGGGTATGGTGACATTCAGGCCGGCAAGATCTGGGGTTGTGCGTATTAACTGAGGTAGTTCGTCAGCCGAAGCCAGTTCGTACAGCTCATATTTACAGGTATGAAGACCTTCTTTCTCAAATTTTTCGGTAAAGTATTTTTTTGAGAAAGAGTGTGATAGCTTTTTGCCTATAAGGCCATATAGACTCATTTTACTGTGGTGTTTTTGACTTGTAGTTGGCTATTTTTTCAATGGCAACCACAATAAAAACCCCGAGGGCCAAAAATAGAATGGCTACCAGTACCTGTGGGTACTCCCCCGTTTTCTCGTAGTACTCTGCAGGGAAAACATTCTTAGTAATGTAGGCTACTTGCTCACCATGGCTGTTGACCCTGAATTTAACAGGGGTTTTCCATGGCCATACTTTATTTAAGCTGCCTATCATGAAGCCGGACAGCAGCCCGATGGCCAGATTATGATAGTTTTTTAACAACCATGAAATGGCTCTCACGAATGACAACAGGCCAACAACGCAGCCGAGGGCAAAAGTGACTACCGTAATTATATCGAATGTACTTATGGCATTCATCATATACTCATACTTACCCAGTATGAGCAGGATAAATGACCCTGAAATGCCGGGCAGTATCATAGCGCAGATGGCTATGGCTCCGGAAATGAAAATGAACCACGGTTGATTGGACGTTTCTGCCGGGGTGGCCTCTGTGATAAAGTATGCAATGGCAATCCCTACAAGGATAGCTAATATTACGCCCAAGGTCCATCGGTTAATAGCCCTGAGTACCAGAATAGCTGAAATGATAATAAGCCCGAAAAAGAAGGACCATAGCGGGATAGGGTGATTAGCCAGAAGATAAATAATAAGCTTGGCCAGGGTAAGAAAGCTGGTGATGATCCCCAGGAACAAAGGCAACAGGAAGCTTCCGTTGATCTTTTTCCAAAATGGCATGACCTGAAGGGTGAACAGCAGCTTAAAAGCTTCCAGATCGAAAGCCTTTATCGAGTCCAGTAGTTTTTCATATATGCCGGTGATAAAGGCAATGGTTCCTCCGGATACACCCGGCACCACATCGGCGCCACCCATGCCCACACCTTTCAGGTAAATGAGCAGGGTTTCCTTCAATTTATTCATTTAGTAAGCTCAGCTTTTTTCGTTTAACGAAAGAAAATGGTTAAAAGTATCGCCTCTTAATCCTAAGCGTATTGTTTCCAATGGGATAACCTCATTGGGAGCGATATTGCCCAGGTTAACATTGGCGCCTAAAAGTTTTATAAACCAAACCTGCTGCGCTTTTTGGGGTGCTTCCCAGATTATTTTTTCGAAAGGGATCTTTGTTAGTATCTCCTGTACAAGTCCTGACCTTACTTCTCCTGTTGAGCGGAATAATCCCACATTACCACTTTCACGTGCTTCACCGATCACTTTCCACGCGCCAGCATCAAGTTCTGCCTGCATCAGCTTTATCCACTGGTAGGGAGGTATGATCTTTTCTTCGTCTTTTGAACCTACTTCTGACAGTACTGTTACCTGCTCGGATAGTTTGCTGATCAGGTCACACTTTTTATCATGGTCAAGCTCAATGGAACCATCAGAAACCTCTGCGTATTGTAAATTGTATTTATCCAAAACCTTCCTGTAGTCATCGAACTGGTCTCTGACGATGAATGATTCGAACAGGGTGCCTCCGAAATAAACAGGGATGCCGGCGTCCTGATATACTTTTATTTTTTCTTTTAAGTTGGGGGTAACGTAAGAAGTTGCCCAGCCGAATTTAACAATGTCTACGTAACCTTCACATATGCTTAAAAAATCTTCAACTTCACGAATGCTAAGGCCTTTGTCCATAGCCATAGTAAAACCGTATTGCCTGGGCTTTGTAGTTCGCTCAGGAATGTTGTTTAAAGTATAATTCATTAGGAATTCTCTTTTCTAAATTGATCAATGATTTTGTATAGAGCCTTCTGAGTTTCAAGCTGTGGGAAAAACTCAAACAGGACTTCATGTTTATCAAAGTCCAAAATTAACGCATTTTCCAAATAATTAAAGGCTTCTTTGTATTTGCCTGCGCTAATGAGGTAGACGGTGAGTCTGTAGAAGAAGTCTGCATCATCAGGGTTGTCTGATAATCCACTGATAATCAGGTCTATAGCTTTGTTGTATTCTCCTTGTTCGTAATATATGTATGACCAGTCAAGCCATATTTCTTTGTCTTCGGGGGTCAGCATGCTGGCCTCTTCGTAAGCATCTATACTGGAAACAATGTTCCCAATTTTATATTCGGTCTCTGCTACAGCCTTCCAGTATTCCGGATTTTCATGGTCCAGCTTCAGGGCTTTGTTGTAAAAGTGGAGCGACTGATACCATTTCTGCTGCATGTTAAGGCATTTGCCTGCGCCAAACCAGGCTTCGTCGTACAGGCTGTCCAGTTTGGTGGCTTTTTGAAAATATTTGAGACCCAGCTCGTACTGCTGCATTTTTTCGTATACCGAGGCCATCTGGCAATAGACCTCAGGGCTTGGGCCTTCGATATCTATGGTCTTCTTATATGCATCAAGGGCATCGGTGTATCGCTCCATCTGGGCATAGGTATTGCCCATGTTGAAGTGCGCAGACGAAAAATTCTCTTCGATAACTACAGCATAGTCATACGCCTGAATGGCTTCTTCATAGCGGCCAAGCTTGTTGTATACTATACCGAGATTATACCACGCTGCCTGGGAATATGGGTCGGCATCTATAAACTGGTTGTAGTAAGATATGCTGCTTTCCAGTTCGCCGGTGATGTCGAGGCAGTAGGCCAGTTCGTACAATGCACCATCGTGAAATATGTTTTCAGCAATAGCATCTTTATAAGCATCTATAGCTTTGCCATAGTCTTCCATGCTCTGGTAAGCCAGTCCAATGCTATAGTATACTTCATCTTTTTCTTCGGCAAATGGCAGGCTGGTCATGTAAGTATCAATGGCTGATACATAGTTGCCCTGCAGGGAATAAATAGATCCTTTCAAAAGGTGTATTTCCGAATCGTTGGGCTGAAAAGATTCTGCCTTGTGAAGCAGCTCAAGTGCTTCTTCGTATTCTTCCAGGTTGCTCAGCACCTGTGCCTTTGTTATCAGTAGTTCTATGGAAAAGGGATACTGCTCTGCAGCCAGATTGGTCGCGTTTAGTGCTTTTTTATACTGCCCCCGTTCTATGTAGAAGCCTATGATCTGTTCAAAACTATCAAGTTCAAAAAAGTAACTTGCCTTGTTCTTAATGTGATCTTCGAACCTTTTGATCAGTTCGTTTTCTTCTTTTCTCTTAAAATTCTCAGCCATTCAATCACCTCAACAGTTTAAACAATTTAGTTAATTTAACCCTAAAGTTAAATAAGAAAGTTACTTAATTTTCAGTAAGGTTTTCCTTTAAGTAGAACTCGCAAGTCCAGTTAATAGTATCCGAAAGTGGCACAAAGTTATGATTTAGTTCGCTCTTGATCTTACTATTATCAAAGTATATTTTGCTATTGCCGATTCGTGCCGTTTCCCGCGTTATAATGGGGGGTGAATCTGAAAATAACGACTTGATACCCTGTAAAATACGTGCTAATTTCATTAGAAATGCATTGGCCTTTATTCGGGGAGCCTTTTTGTTAAATGCTGCGGCTATTTTCTCAAAAAAATCTTTGATGGGAATATTGTCAGCATTGACTATATATCGTTCTCCTGAAACCCTTTTGTTCAGTAACTTAAACACAATATCAGCAACATCACGAACATCTACATAGTTCAAAACCCCGGAGGTATAGAATGGCTTTTCATTCCATACATATTTGAAGAGCCTTGCGCTGCTTTTGTTCCAGTCGCCAGGGCCTAGAATTACGGAAGGATTGATGATCACTGCGTCCAGGCCTTCCATTATTGCCCGCCAGACTTCCAGCTCGGCCTGGTACTTTGATTCGCCGTAGTTGGTGTTCCATTTGGAGTTCTCCCATTTGTTGTTTTCATCCACCTGGCCGGCATGTGTATTCCTGCCCAATGCAGCAACGGAACTAATATGGATGAAGTATTTGGTTGAACTGGCCAGGGCCATATTAACTATGTTGCGGGTGCCTTCAATATTCACCTCGTTCATTTTGTGCCGGTCTTTGGCACTATATGATATTATGGCTGCACAATGTATGATGGTATCAGCCTCCTCCAGCACATTGGCAAAGCTTTCAGTGTCCAGGATATCGCCCTGGTGCAAGGTTATTTCTTCAAGTATGTCCTCCAGCAGGCTCAGGTCACTGGATGGGCGCACCATGGCTATGAACGGTAACTGCTCTTTCAGCAATTTCCTGCATATGTAACTGCCCAGAAATCCATTAGCTCCGGTAACCAGGATCATATCTTAAAGCGTATAGTTGATTAAAGGTAATTGCAAGGCCTTGTAATAGTACTTTTCAGTTCTTGATTTCTGAAGGACATCGAAATGCTTCAGGTTATGGCAGTCACTACCCAGCAGGTGTACATACCCTGAGTCTACCAGCTTTTCAGCAGTTTTTTTTACTTCTTTGGAGTAATACCCAACGAAGGAGTTAATGTTAACCTGAAACAATACGCCCCGATCCATCAGGTCGGTAGCCACCTCAAAATCACCGTGAATATAAGCATATCTTTCAGGATGTGCCATTATTGGGTTGATTCCCCTCGATTTGGCCTCAAAGATGAACTCTTTAAGGTAAAAGGGTTCGTTCATGAATGAAGTCTCAAAGAGCAGATAGTTGTCGCCAAAAGTGAGAAATTCCTTCGTGCTGTCCTTTATTTTTTCAAGCAGGCTTTCATCCAGGTAATATTCAGCGCCCGGTACTACTTCTATGGCCAGCCCCTTTTGATTGATGAGTGAGTTGAGTTCAATGATTTTAAGCCTGATGTCATCCTCACTGTTGTTATAAAAATCGCGCATGATGTGCGGCGTGGTGATAAGTTTCTGATACCCCAGGTCACTGAATCCTTTTACTATTTTCAGCGCTTCCTCGTAAGTTTCTACGCCATCATCGAGGCCGGGCAGCAGGTGGGAGTGAACATCAGTACGTAAGCGGTCAACCGGTTTTGCCGATTTTTTTTTGAAAAAGTTAAACACGTTTGCCTAGCAGTCTATTTATAAAATTGTTACCTGATTCAGTTTTTTCTTCATAATAGCCGTAGCCATAGCCATTTGCCCCAATATTAGACGTACCATTTAAAACAACCGCAATATTTTTAAATTGATTTACACTACTGAGCCTGTTTAGTGTGTTCAGGAATATTTTTTTGGAGTAATTCGCCCTTACCACATAGATGGTCAGGTCAGCCTTTTTCATGGCCAGGATGCCGTCTGTGACCAATCCTACAGGCGGGGTGTCCAGTATGATAATGTCATAGTCGTACTTCAGCTTATTGATAAGACTGTCGTACTCGCCATTGAGCAAAAGCTCGGAAGGGTTTGGCGGGGTAGGACCAGCCGGTATATAATCCAGGTTTTCTACCGTGGTTTGTTGTATGCACTCTTCGATCGTGTGCTTGTTGATCAATATGGTACTAACACCTTTGCCCATGTACTTGTCCTGAAATGCCATGTGGACTCTTGGCTTTCTCATGTCAAGGTCCAGCAAAAGTACTTTCTTTTTAGAAAGCGCCATGATCGCGCCCAGGTTTACGGCCACAAAGGTTTTTCCCTCTCCTCCAATCGTAGAAGTAATGGAGATTACCCGGTCTTTCCCGCCGGGAACCATAAATTCAATATTGGTACGTATAGACCTCAGTGCCTCGCTTACGGCCGATTTTGGCTTTTTGTCTATCACCAGTTGGGTCATCCCGATCTTTTCAGAAGTGCTGGGGACTGAACCCAGGATAGGAGCTTCTGATAGCCTCTCGATCTCATGCACCGTGCTTATTTTGTTGTGAAGCAGATAACGTATGCTCACAAAAACAAAGCTCAGGAAGAAACCTGAAACCAATCCTATGCCATAAATGATGAGCACGTTTGGTGAAATAGGCTCCTGCGGCAGGGTGGCGGATGAGAGTATTTTAAAATCTGTAGTGGTGCCTGCTTCCGCAATCTGAAACTGGGCCTTACTTTGCATCAGGGATAGATAAAACTCTTCGTAAAGCTTAAAGAACCTCTGGTTTTTGTTAAATTCTGTGCTTTTACCAGGCAACTCTACAAAGCTGTCTTCCAGCTTTCGCTTTCTGAATGTCAGCTCCTGGATCTCGGAGGTGTACCTGTCCGTTAAAGTTTTGAGTTGTGTTTTAAGGTTGTCGGTAAGGCTTTCTATTTCCTGGTCCTTCTTTTTAAAAGCAAATGTTGATTCATTGTATGAGAGCCTTAGCCGTTCTCTTTCATTGAGAAGTTCGGTAAGTTCCGTAAGCATATCCGATATGTATTTTGGGTATGCGGTAAGGGAATAGTTCAATGTGTTCAGCTCACCATTTTTCAACTCCTTCTGTATCTGCTCTGTGGCTTCCACTTTTTTGGACAGCTCATACCGTTGGGAGTCAAGCGCATTGATGGCAGTAATTGTTTTTTTCAGGTCTTCATCCAGGTCGTTGGTCCGGTTTTTAATGGTGAAGTTCTCGAAGTAATCTTCATACCCTTCAAGCTGATGCTCTATCTGCTTAAGCTCACTGTTGAGCCATTCGATTTTTTGCTTGTTTTCCTGATTTTTTTCTTCCTCGGTATAGTTCAGGTAGAGTGTGTCAATAGCATTTACCAGGTCTCTTGCTTTCAGTGGGTTATGATCCTTGAAGGCAATGCGTATGGTGTTGGCGTTGAGGTTGAGTGGCTCAACGGTTAAATTTCTACTTATATAGTTGATCTGCGCTCTTTCACTGTTGATGATAAAAAAGAAATTGCGATCACCCTGTGGCACGTAATACTCCGTGAGGTAAATGATAAATTCTATATCAGGTGTGTTGACGGGTTCTCCAAATTTGTGTGTCTGGGCTTTGGTATTGTCGTCTTCGGAGAAGCTAATGCTATAGGTGTTGTTGTCCAGAATGGTGACAAAGATCTGTCGGTCCTGTAGTGAAGGATTTTTTAAGGTATAGTCTACAATAAAGGGTGATGTTTCAAATTTCTCATCGTTGAGTACCTTGCCGGCAGTGTAATAGCTGATGCTCAGGTCTATGGTTTCGATTACTTTATTGAAGAAGAGTTTCGACTTGAGTAATTCGATTTCCCCTGAGATGATATTCAGGTTTTTATTTTCTGTAAGTCCGGTTAGACCCAGCTCAGTGGCATCTGACTTTACATCCAGCTTTAGCTCTGACTCCGACTCATAGAGGGGCTTGGTCCATCTTATGTAGAGGTAGGCACTGAGGTTTGTTAATACAAAAATGAACAAAACCCAGGGAATACTTTTTCGAAGCACGGTAAGTGCTTTTTCAAAGTCTATGCCCTCTGTGGGTTTATTGATTTCAGAATGATTTAAAGTTTTATTTTCCAACCTATCTTATACTTATTAAAACAGCAATAAGCGATGCAACGCTGCTCAACGCTGATATTACCGGGCCATTTTCTCTCATAAATTCGGTAAAAGGCCTTCTTATCGGCTCTACGTAAACAATATCTCCCGACCTTACGATCATGTTTGACTGCCGGTAGCCTTCTATGGTGCTCAGGTCTATAAAGTAGGCCTCTTCACCTCTGAGTAGCCTTATGTTCTGCACTTTAGCGTTGTTGTCTATCCCTTTCGAAAGTGCCAGGACCTCCGTAACCCGGATATTTTCACTCTCAAGGGGAATAACATGGCCTCCCATAGCACCCAGTACGATCACCCGCTTGTTGAGGTACGTGAGATTAACAAAAGGATCCTTGTAAAAAGTTGCATATTTTTCCTGTAGTACTTCTTCTGCCTCTTTGATCGTCATCCCCTGTAACTTAACCTCGCCGATCATGGGCAGCTTTACAAAGCCGTCCTGCTTTACAAGATACTTGAGTTTAGGTCTGGCGTTTTGTTCATTGATCCGGTTTTCCCCTGTCGAAAGGGCAAATTCAGGGTCAATCAGTTTTTCGCCACCTTTGGTAAACACCTGTAAATCCAGGTAGTCATTGGCGTTGATGATGTAGTTGCTTTCTGCCTGCTGTTTTGCCTGTTCTATTTTGGATATATTCGGGTTTTCACCCTTTTTAAACATTATATTTTGCTTGTAAGAGCTACAGGCTGAAAAAAGCAGGCAGGTTATGACGAGGTAGAGATAGTTATTTTTCAAAGTCTGCAAATTAATGAACTGTTTTTAGGAGGGCTTGAAAGCCGGCTCCGTCAAAGCTTTAATAACTTTTAATGTACGGTCTCATTTCTGGCCACAAACTCCCTGAATGTAGGCAGTTCAAGGTCTTTCTCTGAAACTATCGGGTTTTCTACACCCCAATCGATATTTAAAGTTTCGTCGTTATACAATATACCGGTTTCTGAGGCTTTATGGTAAAGGTTGCTGCATTTGTAGCTGAATACAGAATCTTCCAGGGCGGCAAAGCCATGGGCAAATCCTTCGGGTATCATCAGGCTGTTGTTAAGCTTACTGTCCAGCATGCAGTAATACACCTTGCCATAGGTATCCGATTCCGGTCTCATATCCACCACTACATCCAGTACTTTGCCTGTAATAACTTTTACAAACTTGGCCTGGGCATATGGGGCCAGTTGCATATGAAGCCCTCTGATAACGCCTTTTTTAGAAAATGATTGATTGTCCTGAACAAAATCGTAGAGGATTCCATGATCATTGAAAACCTCTTTGTTGTAAGCTTCGAAAAAAAATCCGCGGTCGTCTTCAAATATTCGGGGGAAGATTTCAACCAGTCCCTGAAAACCAGTCTCTTTAATAGTCATAAAGGAGTTTTTTTTTAGCGCTAAAGTAAGACTATCAGCTAACGAAGTAAAGTATTTATATGTTTAATTCTTTCAATGAAGTAAGGTAACGGGAGATCACAATTTCTTCACTGAACTCATTTTCTATCTTTTGGCGACTGTTTTTCCCAAAAAGCTGAATTTTTTGATCGTCGAGGTTCATCATGGCCAGCATTTTGGCTGCCAGATCTTCGGAGCTTTTTAGTTTGCACAAAAAGCCATTGAAATTGTCCTGCACTACATTATTACATCCCGGAACATCGGTAGCGACAATAGGCTTGGCGGAGCTGGCGGCTTCAAGCAGTGTCCGGGGGGTGCCTTCCCTGTAAGAGGGCAGTACCACGCAGTCTGCAGCATCGATGAATTGTCTTACATCATCAGTAGTGCCAAGATATTCTACAATATTACTGTTGATCCACTCATCAATGATCTCCAGCTTAATACCTCTTTTGTGCAGAGGGTCTTTGGCGCCTAAAATCTGAAATTGAGCGTCCACACCCTGCGATTTCAATTGTTTAATGGCATCAATATATTCGATTACCCCTTTGTCGTGGATCAGCCTTGAGATCAGCAGAAAGGTAAAGCGCTTGTTTCTTTTAAACGGCAACGCCGGGAAGTGCGAAACATTGATGCCCGAGCCGGGAATAATGTCACTGATTCCTTTTTTTACGAGTTTTTGTTTGATGAAAAGCTCATAATCATGGTTATTTTGAAAGAATACCTTTTTAGGGAACCGGAAAGCCACTTTGTACATGAACAATGCTATTTTGGAAACCAGGCCTTTTTGTAAGAAAACTGTTCCGAGGCCGCAGACATTGTTTATGGTTGGGATCTTTAGCATGCTGGCAGCGAGTGTGCCGTAAATATTGGGCTTTATAGTGTACTGGAGGATTACATCGGGTCTGGTTCTTTTGTAGATGCCGTAGAGTTCGAATATCAGGGCGAAATCTTTGAC
This sequence comes from Fulvivirga kasyanovii, assembly GCF_009711405.1. Lineage (GTDB taxonomy): Bacteria > Bacteroidota > Bacteroidia > Cytophagales > Cyclobacteriaceae > Fulvivirga > Fulvivirga kasyanovii. The sequence goes on from NZ_SMLW01000594.1 coordinate 19,859, forward strand.
AGGGTTGGCTCCACGACTGTCCATTTTTACTTTATGAAAGTCGCATCCTGCATCCCTGATCCTTTTGGAGTAGTCATCCTCCGGGGCTATTACGATCACTTCATGGTTATTTTCCTGAAGTGCCTTAATTAAGCCCATCCTGAAATTGTATACATTCCAGGAGGTGTTTAAAACTATTGCCACTTTCATAACTGCCAACTATTATTCTTTCCGCCGATAATAAGTAATGCTAAAGGTATTTCATAGCTTTGCTTAATTATCATAATTTCCCAAATATTTATTCTGCGTAAACATACAAATGTAACCATAAATTTGGCATGTTGTCATATGAACTTTACATTATATTTTGCCAGGGTGGTTTTGGATGAAACATAAGAAGTTCTGATATAGTTATTAATATATAGTATATGGATGATAAAAACAATAAGGGAGTACTGGTTAGTGTAGCCAAAAAAGGTGAGGACGACAGGATCGTGGAGGAACACCTTGACGAGCTGGCATTTCTGGCTCTGACTGCCAATATAACTACCGAAAAAATATTTACACAAAAGCTGGAGCAGCCGGATAAGCGTACCTTTATTGGTAAAGGTAAACTTGAGGAAGTTCATGCTTATGTGGTCGCAAATGAAATAGATCTGGTGATATTTGACGATGACCTCAGCCCCTCGCAGTTGAGGAACCTGGAGAAAGACCTGAAATGCCAGATCTATGACCGCAGTTTGCTGATCCTGGACATATTTCTGAACAGAGCCCAGACTGCCCAGGCCAAAACCCAGGTAGAGCTGGCGAGGTACCAATACCTGATGCCAAGGCTGACGCGGATGTGGACCCACCTGGAAAGACAGCGCGGTGGTACCGGAACACGGGGTGGTGCCGGTGAGAAAGAGATAGAGACGGATAGAAGGATAATCAGGAACCAGATATCGGTACTGAAAAAGAAGCTGGAGAAGATCGAGAAGCAGAATGCCGTACAACGGAAATCACGAAGCAATATAGTGCGGGTAGCGCTGGTAGGCTATACTAACGTGGGTAAATCGACACTGATGCGTATACTCTCCAAAAGCGATGTGAAGGCTGAGGACAAGCTTTTTGCGACGGTGGATGCAACGGTAAGAAAGGTAGTGCTTCACAATATCCCTTTCCTGCTTTCTGATACGGTAGGGTTTATAAGGAAACTGCCCCACCACCTGATAGAGTCTTTTAAATCTACGCTGGCCGAGGTGCGCGAAGCAGATATTTTGCTGCATGTGGTGGACATATCCCACCCTGCCTATGAGGACCACATTCGCGTAGTGAAGGAAACCCTGCGTGACATAGAGGCCTCTGATAAACCCACGATCTATGTATTCAACAAAATAGACCTGTTGGAAAACGAAGACGAGGAGCCGGTGGAAAAGATGCATTCCATACACATGGAGGAGGACGACGAAAAAGTATTTGTATCGGCGCAGAAAGGGATAAACATAGATGGCTTAAAGGAGCTGATCCTGAAAAAGGTAAAGAAAAGGCACTACCAGATCTTCCCTAATTACCTGAAAGATGAGTATTACCTGGGGCAGGAGCAGAAGGAAGACTTATAAGAGCAGAAATATTATTTCGATTTTTCAATTTTTATCTATATTTGCATCCCCAAAACTATGGCCCCGTAGTTCAATGGATAGAATAGAAGTTTCCTAAACTTTAGATACAGGTTCGATTCCTGTCGGGGCTACGAAAGGCCGATTGTCATGAGATGATCGGCTTTTTTGATTTTAAGTGATTGGTATTCAGTCTATTATGCCTTATCTCGCATTTCGATAATTCCTCTCTAAAAACAGGCGATAACTTCTCTCAATTTTATAATCAATTGATATTCAGTTAATTGCGTGGTTCGATTTCCCGCTAAGGGTTAGTGCTGATTTTCTTCATATTATCCTCAATATACCCAAGGTTGGGTATTGACAATGTCATTCTGCATTTACTAGCTTTAAATTTCGCTCGGAAATAAAAAGGAATGACTTTCGGAAAGTAGTTTGAGCAGTTGGGAAAGTTTTTTGGGCTGCTGTGGAACGAAATGAGTAAATTAAGTGCTTATGATCGGTTAAGTATTTACTGTTCAGATCATAATGTATGAATAGCTATATTTGAAATAACAAGCATACTGTTGTATAGATGTAGATTTAATTGTCCGTCTTTAAAAGGAGATTCTGCAATAAGTATATTTGCAAGTCCCACAGTCCAATTCAGAACCAAATGACCAGCCTACGGATTTTAGCTGGTCGTTGGCATTAATTAAGAAGACCTATGACATTTCCCTTTGATATAGATATAAACCTCAGTCAATCAGGAATAACTGGTATCCAGAATAAAACTATAACTGTAAATGGAGGAGTAACAACTTTTCTTGGTCCAAATGGTTCTGGAAAAACACAACTATTAAGAGGCTTAAAATCGAGTCTCGGAGGTCATGCAAATGGGAAAAAGATCAGATATGTTTCTGCTGGGAGACTGGGGCCAATGGAAAACTTTCGTTCTGATTTTGATGGTCAAAGAGGAGGAAGGCCGAATTTTGACATAGCTACTTTTGGCGATAAATCATCTACAAGTAGAAGACACCTAAACGAAACAATCTTAGGGGATTTTGGAACATTATCTGAACGGCCTGACATCCTGATTAAAGTTCAAGAAAGACTTAGAAAGCTATTTAGAAGAGACATAACTTTAGATTGGGATGGTGGAAAATTAAAAGTGTTTTTCTCCAGAGTTGACCAAGAAACTAGCTCCAATTATTCTTCTGCTCGAGAAGCGAGTGGCCTTCTACATTTGGTTGCTATTCTCGCAGCCTTGTACGATGATGAAGTTGGTTGTTTACTAATAGATGAACCTGAAGTGTCACTTCATCCTCAATTACAATCCTTTGTAATGGATGAAATCTTGAAGGTTGCAGGGCCTAATACCGAGGTGGGTAAAAAACTAGTTTTTATTTCTACCCATTCCACTGAATTTATTGAGGTCAGTTCTGTCGAGCAACTTTCAACAATTGTTTTTTGCAAGGACATTTTAGAACAAGCTGTTCAAATAGACCCTACAATAGGTGAATTTCAAAGTAGAAAATTACAAGCTCTTTTAACTCGATTAGGACAAGAACACAAACTAGCTCTTTTTTGTCACTCACCGTTGCTAGTTGAAGGTCCAAGCGATGAGATAATATGTTCGGCAATCAATAGAAAGTTAAATATTAATTTAGAAGCTGCAGGCTCTCAAGTGCTACCTGTAACAGGAAAAGGCCAATTTCCCGTAGTGATTAAATTATTAAGATTGATTGGAAAATCTCCTGCATTACTTGCAGACGCTGATGCATTAACTGATAATCTTGATATCATTGGAGTCTTCACCAGCCTTGATAAAGCAAATGTTTTCGCAAGTGAATTAGGTCATCGTGATGCTCCAGAACTAGCTCGGAATATTTATAATGATTATTGCCAACTTGTAGCTGACCATTGGAGTGATATTCAAGCACGAGCTGAACTGCACTATTATTGGATTAATAGAGACACTGATAAAGACGAACTAATAGCCAAGAGAAGAAGTGCATTTTGCTGGTTGTTTTCAAATGATGATGCAAGTATAACCAGTGTTAACAATGGAGCAAATTGGGTTTCAATTAAACACAGGCTATCAACCTTATTAGTACTACTAGAAAAACTAGGGTGCTTCATTCTAAAAAAAGGAACAATAGAAGCATACTATCAGCACGTTTCTAACCTAACAAATGACGAAAAACCAAATGCAGCGTCCTATGAAGTAAATGGTTTAATGGGTGAAAATGCTGAAACTGTTACTGCTAATTATAACGACATTCTTAGAGCTCTACAATTTTGTTCTCAAGCAAAAGAGATAAATGAAGCAGAAGCAATTCGGGACTTGCTACTTGCAGTCATTACACCGGCATTAGCAACAATTAAAAAGGAAACTTCAGATGCCGAATTAAGATTGTATTCTAACAATTTATTTGGAGCAAAATCGAGTTTATTCCAATTGAGCAAAGAGGAAAATGGTGACGATCTTTATCTTTTAGTAGAGTTGGCTTCAAATATTCTTGAAGTTGAGGGCTTCCCATTAAAAATAAAGAAAGGAAGCAATCCGATTGAAATTGTAAATGAAGCTTTAAAGTTAAAATAAAACTAATGTCAATAACTAGTGAATAGCACCCTTCGGGATGCCACGACACTATACACCAAACGTTACATAAATCGCGTATCACTTACCATGCCAACTTTTCAAAAACCTCAATTGTAGCTATATCTGTCATAAAAAAGTTCGATATAAGTCCGCGAGGGTCTACAAAAAGCCGATTGTCATGAGATAATCGGCTTTTTTGATTTTAAGTAATTGGTTGTCAGTGTGTTATCTATTATTTTCGCTTCGATAATTTCCCTTCTAAAACAGTGGTAATCCCGCATTATTTCGTAATCATTTGAAATACAGTTGATTATGTGGTTCGATTTTCTCGTATGGGTTGACTTAATGATACTGACTTTTCCCCTCAATATACCCAAGGTTGGGTGTTGACAAAGTCCTTCCGCATTAATTAGCTTTAAATTTCGCTCACAAACGTTAAAACGACTTTCGGAAAGTAAATGGTGCAGTTGGGAAAGTTTTTGGGCGAACTATTGAGCGAATTAATTAAATTGAAGTGCTTGTTGTATCCGATTTAAATCATTTGTAAACAC
>NZ_SMLW01000508.1:0-14157 GCF_009711405.1 Fulvivirga kasyanovii
ATCATATAATTTATACCGGGGTTAGACGACCTTCGCAACCAACTGGTATACAACAAATTAAAGATCAACGAGTAATTGTATGACGTCGACTCGGGGTGAAGTACGCCGGACCGACGACTAAAGGAAGTTATCTATTTTATTCTTTTCATCGCCCACCACCTCTTTGTCCAGCCAGCGTTCATCTTTGCTTTTGAAGATAATCAGGCTATCGGTGTCTTCCATGATGCTTTTGGCCTCGCTTTTTAGCCTCTTTAGCTTGACTTCTGAAAGCTCCCCTTCAAACACGGAGTTTTGGATCCAGTGCAGGTATCGTCGGCATAGTTTCAGCATCTTACCCACACGTTTTTCATTGATATCGTACATCAAGATCACATACATACTACCACCATGCTTTAAAGGGTTTGTACTCTTGCGTGCCTATCATATGGTTACACAGCTTATAGCACTCCAGCTTGATCAGGTGCTTATAGCTGACATGCCGCCCCAGGCTACGATGCTTGATGGTCTGGCTTAGTTTTTCTTCCCAGGCTTTCAAAAAGGCTTTTTTACCACCTTCCTTTAGCGTTATCCGGCCAGTACCCTCATGAAAATCCGAAGCTTTGAGTTGCTGTTTGTTCAATACGGAGAAAATAACCCTGTCTACAAGCATGGGCTTAAATATCTCCGCCAGGTCAAGTGCCAGGCTAAACCTTCTGGCTCCCGGCTCATGCAGGAAACTGATAGTAGGATTGAGTTGGGTGTGATAGATCTGGTCAAGGCAGATGGTATAGCATAGCATGTTGCCGAAGCTGATCAGGCTGTTGACTTCATTTTTAGGAGGCTGCTTGCTCCTCCCCTCCATCTTCAGCTCTTTTAATATTTCATCAAACCCCACATAATAGCATTGGCGGATATTGCCTTCGATGCCCATGAGTTCATCAATGGCATTGGCACTGTCTATACTCTCGCACCACAAATCCATGGTGTCGATACAGGCAGTAAGCTCCTTGCCGCGGGTTTGGTAGTATTTCAGGTTCCTCAGCATATTGGCGGCACCACCTTTAACAAATGATTTTGCAATGGCGAGCCGCTTTTTATGGGAAAGATAGTGTTGGGTCTGGCTCACCTGTAGTTTACCGGCAAGTAGATATTCTTTGGCGTAAAAGCTTCCGGTATAGTGTTCATAATAATCAAAGAAATGCACATTGATCTGCTGCTTGCCCAGGAAGTTGTACAAACTGGAATTGGCATCCAGACTACCGAAAATAAAGAGGTCAGAGACAGACTCCACAGGGATATACTTCGGCATAAGTTCCTGACCGCTTTCATCTACAGGAGTAAACTTCAAGGTATTATCCCGCCGGCTCAGGCGGCCGGGGTTAAAGAGGTAATATGTTTTTTTCATCTATTTGACACATAACCCTCCAAGGGTTTGAAACCCTTGGAGGGTTAGTTAATAAATATTAATCACTCCACCCAGCACAAATCAAAATAGCTACATTTTTTACAAAAGCTTTTATTGATCCTTTCGGGTACTATATCATCTTTTACAATCTCTTCTATATGCTTTTCAGCTTCTTCAAGCTTTAGTATGTCGTCTTCAAAAAGCTCCACATGGGTTATTTTCTTTAATTTGGGGTACTCTAAAATGCCGGTAGCGCCTTCAATTCCCGCCCGTAGAAGCAGCAGCAGGTAATACTTTACCTGCCACTCATGGGCCTCCTCTACTTTGTTGCTCTTCTTGATCTCATGCACAACACGGTTCTTCTCATCATAGAAGTCGATTTTGGCACCTGCCAACTCCAGCTCTGTAAATTTGGACGCACGCTGCGGATAGCTGGTCTCATGGATAAGGTTACCTTCGTCCACCACTGAAGAGGTGTGCTCCATCTGTATGCCCTGGCTAAAAAGCCAAAGCTTGCGATGGCAGATGTGGTAGTAGTTGATGTGGGTGGCGGTGATGTTCATTCTACTTATTCAATATAAACCTCCAAGGTTTTTAGAAACCTTGGAGGTTTATGGCTAAGGTTTAACATCCACCATGCCAAACCCCATGCTTCCCTTCTCTCCAAGCCCGACATTCCATATAAATGATTGTACGTCTAAAGGTGCTGTAATCTGACATTCGAAAAGCCAGCCGCGAACACTTATTTCGTGTTTAGTCAAAGTCTTGATCGTTATTAATTTTGACTTTGGCTGGGAAGTCAAAACACGGACTTTCGGTTCAAAATCCGGATGTTCTTCTTCTATATGGATCAACACATTTTGAGCAACCCCATACTTTATTTTTAGGTTATCAATTAATCGGGGAACAAATTCTCTGTCTTGAGGAGAAAGATATTGAGAATGTTTTTCACCTTCCTGCGCAGGGCGTGAAATGCAACAAGGCGATACAAGCTTATAGGTCATAGTATTCAGCATCAAAGGCTCAGGGACTATTCGTAATTCATCGACACCTAGTTGAATCCCGTTGATCTTGTCGCCAAAATAAGCTTCATTGACCACATTTATGCCTTTAATAAACAGTTCCGCCGCTTCGGGAACAAAAAAGCTTACTTGTAGAGAGAGTTGGTTCCCATACAGTTCAAACACACCCCTGGTTTTATGAAAATGATAAGGCCTTATATCAAGCGGGCCAAAAGTGAAAAATTTAAAGTGCTTGTTCCTCTCTCCATATCCTTTTTGATGTAGAAAACCAGCAAACTCTTTGTCGCCAGCACTTATACACTTATATATCCAACTGCTGATATGGTGTTGATAGTTGGCAGGCAAAAAATTCTTGTTACTCTTTAAAGAAAATATTATTTGCAGTCTCATTGGATCAATGTTTATGTTGTTAAAAATAAATTCTGATACCATTTAACCATCTGCTAAATAATGGTATCATCTGAATCTATACTTACAATAGTGAGCCGTTTACGGTCAAAAGTTTTCCCAAGCGGCATGATCTGTTTACTAAGCTGAATCTGGGCTTCTTCGGTGCCCCTTCTCCTCAATTTATCATATACGCCCTTCGCTGCCCTGTCGAAGGCCTTTTCCAGTTCATGCACTTCTTTATAGCTAAGAAAATTATTCCCATGCAAGCCAATATTGGGCAAGGTACTGACCTCGTACTGCAGGTCTTTATCCCGCTCTTTCAAGTTACCGACCGTGTACTGTACAACCTTATAAGGCTCTTCCTGTACCACCTTGATATTTTCTATTACTTTATGTTGCAGGATCCAGTCAAGTGAATAATCCAGCTCCTTGTCTAACATGCGGTCATAAGTTTTGACCACCAGGCCTCCGTCCCTGAATGTGAGGTAAGTATCTACATAACCCCTCCACCAGTTTAGCCATTGGGTGATACGTCCGCCTGACTTCTCAAGCCTTTGATCTATTTTAAGTTTATTCCAGGTATGCTGATTGTGCGGGAGCTTATCAAGCCTTAAAACCTGCTTTACCAAAGCTCTGACTTTACGATTTATATCATTGAACAACCTGTATCGGCTGTAGGCTTTTTCCGAATAGAAGTTTATTTCTCCCAAACGCCTTTTCAGGTACTTGTAAATATCATAGTCCTGATATCTCCTAATGTTGTTTTCTATGCACCATACATATTCTCCAAGATACATAGGCACCCGCTCGGTATAGAACTTCCTGCCCTGAAGTTCTTCCCTGAGTATCTCAAGAAAATCATAATAAGACCACATGGCTTTACCTGAAAGCTTGTGTTTGAAGCGATGATATCGCCTATCGGTACAAATAACCACTTTGCCCTCCATATCACCGCGCGATACTCGCCCGAATCGCTGTACAAAATTCTGAAAGTACTTACCAGGCTGCATAATACAGTAGGTGACATCATAATTAACCCCTACCTCCGCTTTGTTGGTAGCCAGTATGAGATTGGCAGCTTTGATGCGCTCCCGTTCAGGCTCATCATCAGGCGCATACCCTGTACTCTGGTAGATTGTGCATTCTGGCAATTCAGCCTCCAGGGTAACGGCCAACTCCTGCACATCTCTAAGCTGATCCAAAATAAGCAATACCCTCTGTTGTTTAAGCACTTCTCGCAACTCGGGCAGCTTATACATCACCAACTCAGGCATGTTGCTGCTATCCACGAGTTCGACTTCCAACTGTCCATGTATGGGACGCGCATCTTTACTGTCATCTACTATTTCTTCTATAATCTCCTCATAAGCATAGCCCTCTCCTTCCAGAAGTGTCTTAAGACCTTCCTCGGGAGTGGCAGACACAAAGAGAAACCGAACACTGCTCCCAATGTCCTTGGCTGGATCATGGTGTGGCAAAAACAGGTGACGCAGTTTGACCATAGTCAAAATATTCGCAATCTGGGCTTCGTCATAGAGGTGGTATTCATCAAAAATGATATAGCTAAACGCACCCAAAAACCGGCTAAAACGCGTTGCCCCTGTTTTGTTATGATGCGCCAGTTGATGATAACCTCCATGCATCGCAAAGTTGAGAATATCAGGATTGGTGATGATCAGATCACTTCCCTCTGCCAGTTCGATAGCTTTCTTCCATCGCTCGTGCCCTTTTACTCCGGCCTTGGTCAGCTCGGTACCTGTAAGCTGGCAGGTTACGAGCTGAGGATAAGTAGCCTGAAAGCTGGCCGTAAGCTCTTTGATCAGGGCATTGGTAGGCAGCACAATTAATCCCCTTATTTTTGCGCTGCCTCCAATACCCTTCACTCGCTTTTGAGCATTAAGAGCCGGAAAAGGAAAGGCATAGCTCTTCCCTGTACCTGTAGGAGCCGTGATTACTGTAAACTCAGGCAACTTATCAAAGTCAAGCTTGATCCGCTTTTGCACCTCATGCAGGTGACAGGCTTTCCCGTTGATCATCTCCACCTCCTCAGTCTGCTTTACATATTGAGGCAGTATGTTTATTTTAAAACTATCCATGATCAAACACCGGTTTAAATATGGACTGCACTTCGTCTTTATCGAGTTGGCGGATGAGGTTATAGTTTTCCAGTAAAAAGGAAAAATTCACCTTCCCTTTTTCCACCATCACATTTGTGGCCTTATCCAGGTTATCAAACACCGTTTTAAGCGAAAAGGCGTTGAGCCAAAACTCCTGCCCTTTCTGAGCGGGAATGGTTTCCACGGCCACCATAGTCTCCAGGGCCCGGCCCATTCTGATCACCGGAGGCAATTGAATGGGCTGTGGGGAGAGAAAAAGTGCCTCAAACGTAGACTCTGCACGAATACCCTGCACTTGCCGGAAATTCTTAAAAGGTGACTTACCAGATTTTTCAATGGCTTTAACATCAATGTAGCCGTCTACGTTAAACAGCGTGTTTTGAATATAGGCTTCCGTTTTATGGTGCCTTTCTACCGGTCTTGCTACAGTGCAATAGAAGCCAAAATCTGCAATTTCCTGATAATTTGGCTTTTGCCGATAGGTATAATCCCGCTGCCCTAATGCATTTCTGAATGCATAGTTAAGGGCAAGGTCTCCCAAAAAGTCACCGGTTACAGCCGCCGATGTGCTGCCACCTGAGACTTCAGTGAAGTAGAACAGGTGGCTGAGCAATGTCAGCCTAACTACCTGAGCCTCCATTACTTTTTAGCTTTTTTGTTGATGATATGGATATCCTTCAGGTATTGTGTACAATCCTCCTGAGCCTTGGAGTATAGCTGCTGCATACCTTGCTTATCCTTCCATAGCTGACTGATCAACTCTGTGAACTTGTCACCGGTCGCATAACCATCTTTCCCGTATGCTTTGGTCATCGACTCATTAATTGCACCAGATACACTTTCATAATCTACAGCATCGCCATTCCAGTTTTTAGAGATTGCATAGCTATTTACGGGCTGCTCAAAATCTGAGAACCCCACGCCCAGGATATGGTTTTTAACATTGCCTGCACTGGTGGTGGTACTTTGAGCAAAGTAGCGCGACTCGTGCATGACACATATCAGCAAATGGATGAACAGCTCAGGCGTTACATTTTCCAGAGTAATGAAGTGCGGAAGATAAGTGCCTGGTTTCACATACTGCACCTGGAATAGTGATTGACGAAGTTTGCCTTCCTCTTCATTCCACATGGTGCCACCCTCACTCAGTGCGTTGTGCTGCAAAGTGGCTGTTATTTGATTCACATCCCGCAGAGAGTAAGCCCAGTCATAAATAACCCTGCTGGTGAGTGCTACTGCATCTCCACTTTCAGTAACACTATCTCCGAAAAGAACAGAATTAGGGTTAGCCAGTTGCTCACTTTTTTTGATGATGTTATAGCGCAACTCTTCATCCACTACACCAAACTCCCTGCATAGTTTCAGGCCTAATAATTTCTCCCGGCTTTTAAGCTTACGTGCAGGTACTTCCACCACATCACGATTTTCCGACAATTTGAATGTGATGGTTTCATCAGGGTAGTTGCTGCGTATGATGGCATTGCCAATCACCTCGCGCAGAATGGCCACTTTTATGGAACCCAGGGCATTTTGCTTGAGGCTTCCTGCAAAGTATTTTTCCGGGATCAGGTCATATAATGTATTCATAATGGTATTTGTTATTTGAGGTTCTTGATAATATTGAGGTATGCCGAAGCATAGTTTTTACTCTGATCAGACAGTTTTGCCTTCACATTCTCTTCGGTGATTTCAAGGGATTCAGCCAGCAATTCCTGTTGTACCCTTCGGGCAGTAGCTTCCCTCATCCTTATCAGTGAATGTTCCTTGAAAAGAAAAGCAAACTGGTAGATCCAGTCTTTTTCCACATTGACAGAAGGTATTATGCCTTTCCAGTCCTTAATGAAGAGTTCGTCATAAACTGCCGTGGCAAACGCCTTGATGACTTCCATATCCTGCTGCTTTTGCATCCTGAGCTTGCGGTAGATCTCTCCACATATCTTCTGGATGATATCTTCACGGCTGCTGCCTTGCTTGTGGTATTTGCGCAGGTATTCTGTGGCGGTACGGATCATCCATGTTTCTTCCGCACCGCTTTTGAAGCCGACATCTATTTGTACTGCCAGCTTCACGAGTTGTTCTGTTACTGTCATATCATTATCATTTTTGAGATACTTGTTATAGAATTTGCTTAGTGTATCATGCACTCTGTTCCTGTCTTCTTTGGAAAGCAGGTAATAGAGCATGAAGTAAGCGCGCCTGCTTTGGGCTATTTTAAGCAGGTTGCTCTCTATCCTGTCTTTGCCGAAGAGCAGCACCAGGTACATTTCATCCAACACGGCCTGTACATCTACCAACCGTATGCTGTCCCAGCCCAATTGCTTGAGAAACCTTGGTGGGTTATCGAAATGAAAAACGGCTTTATGCGGTGTATAGGGTGTCATAATTCCCGACAGGTAGGTACGTATACCCATGTGCTGCACCAGCCTGAGGCACTTCCTGACCAGGAAAAATGTAGGTTCTACCTTAGGTGCCAGCTTGATAAAATCGAGATTATATAAGTTGTACTGGAATTTTGAGCTTTTATCAAACTCAATCGTTCCATCTTCCAGCAGCCTTAATTCGTTTTTGGCTTTTACACAACTGGTTATTATGTCGCGGTCAACGTCCAGCCTTGCCTCGAAAAAGTCATGATACATGACCAGGTTTGCATCCCCTACGCTAAAGAGGGAAGCCCGCAGTTTATTTTCTTCAGCAAAGAGGGCCGATATGTGGCTGGTATTGTTGTTGAGCGAGGTTATAGTACGGTTACTAAAACCCCTGGCCTTCATGGCAAACGCAACTTCGGCTTTGTAAGGTACCGTGCCCGCCGACCCGGTAAAGGCACACATTTCCCGTTTTACAGGCACCTCAGGGTTGTATGTTTCTAAAAACTTCAGGTTAACATTGCCCGGGCATTCGAAGTACCTTTCAAAAAGCTGCTGTTTGACTGAATCTCCAACTTCCTCCGGTTCGAAATGGGCAATGATATTTTCCTTCAACTGAGCGATGTATTCTTCAACATCCTCTTCCATCGTTGCCTTCCAGGTTTTGATAAAGTTGAGATAGGTTTTGTAAAGCGCACTGGTACTACTTACCCGCTCATTGATGTACCCCAGAAACTGCGGGATGGTATTCAACTCCTCTCCTGTATCTTTTAAAACGACAGGCATGGGCAGATTTTCATCACTCTCCTGCCATCGCTTCAGGTCTTGCTGCCAGGTGGTATTCTCCTTAGCGTTGAGCCATTGTACTTTATGCAGGTTATAGATAGCCATGAATTCTTCATCCTGGCTATCATTAAAGCTGTCCAGGTAGCTCAGCACCAACCGTCCGTTATCGTCTTTGCTCTCTATGGGCAGGTTATAGGTATCGATTACTTGTTTGGTGAAGGTGAAGAAACCGTCATAATCGCTTATTTTGGCATTTGTATTGGGTGATAGCGCCAAAAACCTGCTTTTCATGGAGGTAATGATCTCCTCAAGCACTTCAACCGTAAAGGGTGTTGAGCCGACAAAACCGAACTTGCATTTTTGCGCATCAATGTTGGTCAGGTCTACACACTTGATATCCTCAGCACTTCCGCTCTGGTACTCCTGCGCTATCAGGTCATGCTCTTGCTCTGTAACAGGCCCTCCCCAAAAGATAAAGCCTTCGCGTAATGCCAGGATCACCTTTTTACCACTTTTAAGCAGCACTTTCCTGGCCACATTCAGCAGGTTCTGACTCAACAAAGTATAGGGGTTGTGGCGCACTTTGACGTAGGATACCTCCATAGGCATAGTACCCGTAATACCTTTAAGCTTGCCCTTTACACTTTCATAGAGCCTTTCAATACTCTCAAGGTTTTCGTTTTGGATTGAGGCCAATCCATCTGCCAGGTGGCAAAGGTGCCGCTGTACTCCGGCAACCTCATCGCGGTTGAGCGTAACCGGATAGTCTTCTGAGGCTACCCAGCTTCCATCTTCTACAGAGAGGGCGAGGTAATAGACATTGCTTTTATACTGGTCATACTCAGGCATAAACTCATACACCCCCAACTCAGCCACATGCTCGTCAAGCTGCGATACGGCTATTTCCAGATCAGACCGATCTATGGTTTGTATGGCATGCAGCAGTTTGTTGGCATCATGAAAGGTAAAACCCAGCATGAACACACGAAGGTACAGTTCTGCATCAGGGTCTTCTGCATAGCCCTGCTTGAGCATGTATTGCTCGTAGACAAACAGCGCCGGAATAAGACCGGTAAGAATGTGGACATGATAGGGCATGTCGTAGTAGTCCGCACGTTTTTGCCCATCTACAATATAGAGCCCCTTGGCCACCGTAGTAGTATGGTTAGCCATCAGCTTTCCCAGTACGGTATCGAAGTATTCCTGTACTACAGACTGAAAAAGCGGGGTTTCAAAGTAATTTTCTATCAGTTGGTATTTCATAGCCATTTTTTTATGGTAAAGTGAATGAACTATCTGCTCAGAAATTCATCAATCAGGTATCGGGCATAGGCTTCGGAAGCCCTTCTGACTGCTTTCTCGTGAAATAAGTAGTAGTAAATAGAGGCAAAAGCGTACAGGCCAAGTAAGATCATAAGGATCAAATCGGCCTGCCACCAGGCATAGACCAGCCCGGGTAAGCATAAGACAGCCGCCAGTATAGCCGATGGTATCAGGTTGCGCAAAAAACCATACCGGATCAAGGCGGACCGGATCACCACCGACTTCACTACATTTTTGATGGTAAAGGCTGCACGGTGAAGCCTTTGAAGCGCCAAAGTATCATCTTCCTGCTCATCTTCTTTCTTTGGGAAATCAATATTGAAGTAACGTGCTACCTTGCTTCTATAGAGCTGCTTTTGTTCAATGGAATACTTTGAAGGCTCATGGTACAGCATAAAATAGGCAGTAGCAAAGCCTTTATTCCCATCACCAAAAAACAACCGGTTTTCCCAATATTTTCCACGAGTTGCCAACCAGCCACTAAGACCCCACGCAAGCAAAAAACAGATTACAATACCTGTCAAATACACGGCAACTGAAGTCTGCGGCTGCTGAAGCAGCATAAAATAAACAAGGATGACTACGGGCGTAACCCCTAAAAAAGCAGGCAATACCCGGGCTCCAAGCACATATTTATCCAGCCATTCCGCTGATTCGGGTGGGTTTCGCTGGTAAAGGACTTGGTGATTGAGATGACCTCCTACAGGTTTGTTTTGGGTTTTATAGCCTTTTGCTTTTAAGTAATCCAGCAAATCTTTATATCCTGCCTTAACCGCTATGGCATCAAAATACTCATCCCTAACATTAAGCGTTGCATTTTCGCCATTAGATTTTAGTGCCTTTTCACAGTCATAAAATCGGTTTTTTAGATAAGCGCCTTTTACAGTGGTACTTCCCTTAAAATGCTCATCTCCAAATTGCCTTAGTCCGGATGCAGTGGGCTGATACTCATAATTTAGCGCCAGATCTTTTAGGAGATCTAGTAACAACCGTGCTGGATAACCTTCTTCCGCCATATCTGTCTTCTTTTTGATAACTTGAAGACAATATGGTGTTGATTATCAGGCTATGCCAATTCGTTTTGCGAACGGCAACAGAATGTTTGCGAACGTTATTCTAAGCTTTGGGAAAGTTTAGATGACATTGAATATTCTATCCACTTCAGGCTTGTGTTTTTTGCCAATCGGGAGTACAGCTTCGTTTAGCATGATTAACTGATTACCATTACGGCCTTTGATATGGTCTATGTTTACGATATATGACTTATGAATTTTGATAAATTTTTTAGGATTTGAGGCACTTTTCACAATGCTTTCATGCATCACCTTCATGTTTTTTGAGAAACAAGATAGTTTCCCCGTACCAATGCAATACATGGTACAGTATGATCCCCCTGCTTCCAAGTAGATAATATCATTAATATTCTGCTTCTCCTGCATACCTTCTCCTTTGTTGATCATCACGCAATCGCGCTCTACCCAAGAGCCATTTTGGGCAGACTCCTCCAAAGCTTTGTCGAGGCTCATCATCAAAAGATCAACTCTAAATGGCTTAGGCAGAAACTTAACAATATCAATATAAGCCAAACGCTCATGAACTTCACGATTCGTATGATCAGTAAGGAATATAATCGGGATTTTCTTTTTCCTCTGCAAAAGGGTGGCTGTGGTAATTCCATCCATTTCCCCGGCCAATTGAATATCCATTATCACCACATCTGGCTTTACTTCGGAATACTGACGGACTGCCTCTTCTCCTGTATCATAGGAAACTATTTCGTAACTACCCAGATGCTTTAACCTTTCTGTAATTTGAAGGCAAATTAGCTCCTTATCCTCGACAAGCATGATTTTAGTTGTGCGGTTATTTCCCATGATTTTCACTAATTATTATTAAAATTAAACTTTAAAATAAAACAAAAATCTCAATCCAGAATACTCCAACCTTAACCTGCTGATTATCAATAGAAATGAAAATTACATTCCCAACTCAAAAACTAAAAAAACCGCGCAAGCTCTTTATATCAGCAGCGCTGATGGCTATGGTCTTTTCGGTTCAGTGCCAGAACCTTGCATCACAAAACCTTAACGATTCCATAGCCTCAGTATCCACCAGTGTACTCAAACAAACCGGCATCGAATACTTCAACAAAAGAGAATACGCCCTGGCTGATGCAGCGTTTAAACAATGTATTTTGAATGCACGGCACCAAAACAACTTTGAAGATGAAGGTAAATGCACAGGTAACCTGGCAAGTTCTCTCCTGAAACAGCACCGTTTTGGAGAAGCTCTTCCTTTGTACATGGAAGCCATTAATATTTACGAAGAACATGATCTCACCCTGCAACAAGGGCAGGCATTAGTCAACCTGGGCATGGCTTATAAGAACCTCGACATGTACGATTCCGCTATGGCCAATTTGCATCGGGGCATTCAAATTCTGGAAGAACAGCAAGCCACTCAAGACCTGATGTACGGATATAATTTTCTGGGCACTACGCTCGGTAAAGCAAACGGCTCTCCTCTCCTCTACTTTAACAAGTCACTGGAACTGGCTCTGCAACTACAGGATACAGCCTATATCTCGACAGTGTATAACAATTTAGGTAATCATCATCTTCTCGAAGAGAATGCTGATTCGGCCATTTACTACCTGCAAAAAAGCCTGGCATTAAAGGTTCGTCCTTCCAAATTAGCCATTACCCACTTAAACCTGGGTGTAGCTTATCTGGATAAGAGGAAATATGAGTTGGCAGAAAAGCACCTTAAAGCATCTTACAATTACAGACGGCAAGCAGGCCCCGAAGCCGCTATATTTAAAAACTACCTAATATTTATTCGATTATATGAAGAGCGTCAGGATAAAAAAGAACAGTTACATTACCTGAAATTGGCAGACTCACTTGCTCAGTACATAGCCCTGCCCCCTTCTTTACAGTACGAATACCTGGAACTTAAGCAAAACCTATTGATAAAGGACAAGCAATTTGAGGAGGCATTGATCTTATCAGAACAGCTCAAATCACTAAAGGACTCTTTGGCCAGTACAGAAAAACAGGATCTGATAAGCCGGTACGAAGCTTTATTTAAGGTCAGTGAATGGAAACGTGCATTCGAACTGGAATCCCTGAGTCATCAGCAGGATCAGGCCACTTATCGCTGGATAGGTTCCTTGATCATTTTGGTTTTAATAATAGCTTTATTCTACGCCAGGCTCAGGGCTCGAGAAGCCGAGATGGCCCGTGTTAAGTTTAGAGAACTTAACCACCGAACCAATAACCTGTTAACAATTTTTGGTGGCTTGGTAACTTATCAGGAGTCTGTTCATACCGATGACTCTGCCCGAAATGCCTTGCACATAATCCGCAATCAGCTTGATGCTTTAGGCCAGATATACCAGCTCCTGAGTATTCCCGGACAATCGCAGGGCAAATGGGTAGCTTTCGATGAATATGTACTTAAACTGATCAAAAGCTTGTTTTATGGTGTAGGTTTAAAAGATGAAGACTATACATTGATTAACAATATGCAAACCGTGCAAATACATGAGAAACAATGTAATGCTCTGGCGCTGATCGTAAATGAGGTACTGACCAATGCCATTAAGTATGGTAAAAGTGTAGACGGTCACCTTACACTGCACCTTAATCTCAAAGAGCAGAATGATGAAATCTTATTTTCTTTAAAGGATGAAGGGGACGGATTTCATGATACAACGTCAGAGGGAGAAGGAAGTGGACTCATTAGAATGCTTGGAAAACAGTTGAAAGCAACCTGGCATTATGGCTCCGAGGGAAAATCGGACTTCAACATCAAATTCAAAAAAAAGGGATGACAATTCGCCATCCCTTTTCCAACAATCAAAATACAAACTACGGATTAGTAACCTCTTGGATAATAGGGTCTTCTTCATCCTCCCCTCCTCCGGTAGTGTCATCCGCCTGTCCATTCAGCACATCAATCTTTGGCGCATCTGCATTTACAGGTTTTACATCATGATCTTCGCAGGCCGCCAGACTAACAGTTAGTACTATTACAGCCATCAGTTGTTTAAGTAGATTTCTCATCGAATCCTCCTTTACTTTAGGAGCTTCGGTCACATCCATATGGCAGACCGAAGCGATTGAACATTTGATTAAAATGTTCCCTTTGGCAGGAGGAAGAAGGAAAGAGGATCTTGATAAAGCTGGCCTTCCTGTACCGGTTTTATCTTTCATCTCAATCCTTTATAACATACTTGTTTTTTCTACTTATGGCCTTATTCCAATCCTCGACTGGAGACGAGTCCATTAAAGTATGTCTGTGCTATTAAGGCATCTTTCCGCGGTGATAGCCTTACTTAGGATGCATCCATCTGGCACGATTGCCATTAGGAACAAGACAAATGTGAAAAAAGGCGTTCAGCACCCCATAGCACCGGAAAACTATGCTCTAAATACTGACAAACAATTTCCAACCAACTGATAATCAGAATGATAAAAAATAAAAATCATCACTCAGTACACCGCAGAATGCTGGCAAAATGCTGGATGAAAGGCATTAAATGGGGTAGTAATTCAATAATTCATGATGTGGGAGGAAGACTATAGTACTCCCGAGCTGCAGTTAGGGTTCAATCCTTCTAGGTGCGATTAACAGCTATTTAACGTTCACAATGACGTTGACATACTTGGAGTGATTTCAATTCCTCCAAGGTGCGATTAAAACGGCGAAAGTTCAAGGAAATGAAACCACCTGCCGGTATATTTCAATTCCTCCAAGGTGCGATTAAA
>NZ_SMLW01000508.1:14167-14362 GCF_009711405.1 Fulvivirga kasyanovii
GATAGATGCAGTTAAGCCTGCCATGTCTAGGCCGATTTCAATTCCTCCAAGGTGCGATTAAAACTATGTTCATCCTGTCACTAAACAATTGTGTCAGTACAATTTCAATTCCTCCAAGGTGCGATTAAAACTGACTCTAAAATGGTTTCGCATTCGGGTTTCATATGCAATTTCAATTCCTCCAAGGTGCGATTA
>NZ_SMLW01000508.1:14443-14698 GCF_009711405.1 Fulvivirga kasyanovii
GAAGCTGATTCAAAAACGTACCGGGACATGGTCATTTCAATTCCTCCAAGGTGCGATTAAACCACCCAAACCGCAATGCAGAAGCTTACCGCTACATTATTTCAATTCCTCCAAGGTGCGATTAAAACCTATCGGAGGGTTGGTGGTAGCCAACAAAACCGGGATTTCAATTCCTCTAAGGTGCGATTAAAAGTCCATCTATCAGGGGCATTGAAACCCAGGTAGCCGAATTTCAATTCCTCCAAGGTGCGATTA
>NZ_SMLW01000508.1:14708-14835 GCF_009711405.1 Fulvivirga kasyanovii
GTAAGCCGATTATCGATATTGGTTTAGATGTCGTATTTCAATTCCTCCAAGGTGCGATTAAAACTGGCATCACTAAACGAAGTGAAATTAATTGGTCACCATTTCAATTCCTCCAAGGTGCGATTAA
>NZ_SMLW01000492.1:0-401 GCF_009711405.1 Fulvivirga kasyanovii
GAATTCAACAAGAGATTTAGTATGTACACCAGATACATTGATGATAACTTTAAAGGAAAGGAGAGTTATATCCAAAAGGGTTCTGTTCAGCTTAATACATTCATGCTAGTCCATAGAGATCATCAGCATCAAACAGAATGTATCAATTTCATTGATAAGTTTAATAAACAGGTACTAGATGATATAGAGAACCCGGAAGACGATCAGAAATAGTTTATATTTGCTTTAACCGCCTTCCTTATAGATGCAGCCTTGTCAAGCCCGAAATCTTATGGGCTAACAGCACCTTACTCCGGCCCTGTTGATAATTCAAAACTATATCTATGCTTATTATCCATTTTTTGTAATTTCAAGTCCCCGTATATCAAACCTATAATATATAAGCTACTTTGAAACATTTA
>NZ_SMLW01000492.1:411-13665 GCF_009711405.1 Fulvivirga kasyanovii
TGTTTTTCTTACTGTTTTCATTTTCTCCCTGCATCGCTCAAAGCGGACTATCACAAATCGGCGCACGTGCTGCGGCCATGGGATACGCCTCAGTAGCCCTGCATGATAACTGGTCTTTATTTAACAACCCCGCCGGGCTATATGACTGCAATGGTATAAACGGCGTCTTTGCTTTTGAAAACAAATATGGTACGGAAGGCTTCAACTCAATAGGTGCAGGTATTACTTCATCAATGCCTGCTGGAGGAATGGGCATAGCAGTCTTCAAATTTGGCGATGACCTTTACAATGAACAGACGGCAGCCATTAGCTATGGTAACCGCTTCGGGCTGGCCAGCATTGGAGCCCGTGTTAATTATATCCAATACCATATCGAAGGATTTGGCAATAAGGGTGTTTTTACCATTGATTTTGGCGGAATTGCTGAGCTTAACGAAAAATTGTATTTCGGTGCACTTGTGAGAAACATCAGCCAGTCTAAGCTCTCAGAATTTGAAGATGAGCATATCCCTACCCTATTAAGTGCAGGAATCTCATTTCAACCTACAGACAAAGTACTCCTAAATGCTGAAATTGAAAAAGATGTCGATATAGCTGCGACATTAAGAGCAGGTCTGGAATACGCTTTTTTGAAAAAATTTAAGGCCAGAACAGGAATAAACACCCGGCCGTTCACCAACTACTTCGGACTAGGCCTGGCATTGACACGGCTGACTATAGATTACGCTTTAACCATCAATCCAACTATTGGGTACAACCATCAGGCTGCCATTATCTACTTCATCAAAAAACTGCAATGAAGCCATCCGTATTCGCTCTTTGGGCTTTTATCATATTGGGTAAAGTGCCACTTTTCGGGCAGAAAGGCTCTATTACTGAGGCTGATTCGGAACAGATCATAGAAAGCGCTTTGTCATTTCAGGAAGAAGAGCCTGACGCTGAACTTTTCGAAACACTCCAGGTCTATTACAGCCACCCGCTGAACCTTAACCAGGCTTCGGTTGAGGAATTAAGGTCATTGTTTATACTTACCGAACAGCAAATTTCTAACTTCCTGAGTTACACCACCCGATATGGACGGCTTTTGTCTATCTATGAACTTCAAACCATTCCCGGGTTTGACCTGCCCACGATATACAGGCTTTTACCTTTTGTGAGCGTTACAGACAATGGCCCGCATGACGACAACCGACCATTGCTAAAGCGGATATGGACAGAACAGGACAACTACCTTTTGCTAAGGTACCAGAGAACTCTGGAAAGAAAGGTAGGGTACATCCGCGACGGAGGCAATAGCCAATATGCAGGTTCACCGGATCAACTGCTATTGAGGTTCAGGGTCAGGCATGCCCATGATTTTAGCCTTGGACTTACCGTAGAAAAGGATGCAGGAGAAGCATTAACTTTTGATAAGCAGACAGGCAGGTATGGAGCTGATTTCTACAGCCTCCACTTGCAATTGCAGGATAAGGGCAAACTTAAAAACCTGGTATTGGGTGATTATAATATCCAGTTCGGCCAAAGTTTACTTCTTGCGGCAGGCTTTAATATTGGGAAAAATACCGAAACCATAACCACGACCAGAAGGTCTAACCTGGGCATTTTCCCATATACATCTACAATGGAAAGCGGCTTTTTCAGAGGTGCTGCCGCTACCTACAGCATAAGCAAGCACCTGGAATTTACAAGCTTCTATTCGGGAATAGCCCAGGATGCCACCTTGGTAAAAGATACTCTGACGAGTAGAGATTCATTTATCAAATCTGTAAAACCATCAGGCCTACACAGAACAGTCAGCGAAATTGCTGCCAACAATCAGGTTTTACAGCAAACGCTGGGCGGCAATATCCTTTACCAGGACAAGGTCAGCAACTTCCAAACCGGCATAACTATCGTGGCGGATTTTTTTAGTGTACCCATCGTAAAAGCCATTGAGCCTTATAAGCAATTTGACTTTTATGGCAAAAGTAATCTCAGCGTCAGCGTGTCAGGCAATTATAACTGGCAAAATATTACCCTGTTTGCGGAGACAGCAAGATCATCGGGAGGTGGCCTTGGGGTTGTGGGTGGGCTTATCACCTACCTCGCTCCCCAGGTGCAAACTTCTATAGTCTTAAGAAGTTACGACCGGGATTTTCATAGCCTGCATGGTAAAGCCTTCGGGGAATCTACCGTTAACCAAAATGAGCGTGGCATTTACTGGGGAATAAAATATCAGCCTTCCCGGAAGTACCAACTGGCGATATATTTTGACAAATTTTCTTTCCCGTGGTTAAAATACAGAATAGACGCACCATCGGACGGATATGAATACCTGGCAAGGTTAAACTATAAGCCCAACCGGAAAACAGGTTTATATGCACAATACCGGGAGCAGTCAAAGGCCCGCAGCTCACCTGAAACTTTTCGTGGGACTAAACCTCCCCGCAACAACCTGAAACGTAGCTATACTCTTAATTTGGATTATTCCCCGGACAAAATCGTATCCCTCAAATCCAGAGTACAATTCAGCAACTATGAAACTCACGGACAAATAACCAGCGGCTTTGCCATAATGCAGGACCTCAACCTTAATCTCAACAAATTCAAGATCGGCGGCCGGCTTGCTTTGTTTGATACGGAAGACTACGACAACCGGCAATATGCATATGAAAGAGATGTCTTGTACGGATTTTCAATACCCCCTTATAATGGCAGAGGCACACGGCAGTACATACTTTTGCAGTATAAGGCCACTCGTAAAATTGACCTTTGGCTTAGGCTTGCCCGCACACACTTCCGGGACCTGGAATTTATCGGCTCCGGGCCGGAAAAAATAGAAGGCAACATCAAAACTGATGTAAAGCTTCAAACGAGGATTAAATTTTGATCGATGAATAATAAATTAAATGGCTATTGAACATGTTAACCAAAAAGGAAATGGCTACTATTGTCTTAATATTAAACCTATCAGTAACATTTTCAGAACATGCACGCAGTTGAACTTATAGACTCTTCTACCCTGTTAACCATGATCATAGGTGCTATCCTGTTTGTGATAATTTTCACAGCAATATTCAGAAAAAAGCGTTAATGTTTTAATAAACTTGGCAGCACTGTTAACTTTGCCTACGATAAAATTTATAAAAGCAGATCAATGAACGTAAAGGGTAAAATTTTAGAAATCTCGGATACCCAACAAGTATCCAACTCATTTAAAAAGAGAGAATTTGTATTGGAATATGCTGAAAACCCTCAGTATCCTGAATATTTGAAATTTGAAATGATCCAGGACAAATGTGGCATCCTGGATAGCTATAAAGCCAATGATGAAGTTGATGTATACTTTAACCTGAAAGGCAGAAAGTGGACGGACCCTAAAGGTGAGGTAAAATACTTCAACTCTCTACAAGCATGGAAGATTGAAGGTGCATCATCAGGCGGCCAGACCCCTCCCCCGGCTACAGGTGGCGGCATGGACCAAATGGAAGAGCCAGGCTGGATCACCGATGGCAATGAAGACGATCTGCCATTTTAAGAAAACAGAGGCCGTGGCTTATACAGTAGTGCTGGTATAAGCCACTGCTATCACTACATATCCCCGATACCTTCAGGAATAACGGGGCAAAATACACACCTGATACTTGTATTTTTCTTTTATTTACCTTTCCCATTATTAGCGTTTCCAGCGATTTACGACCCAATTGATTCAGACGCTGGCACGAGGCTTTTTCATGGAGCAGCGTTTCCTTTTTATACACGGCTATTTGTTTTTTTGGTCTGGCTTGTGGGTTGGGAAAAGGTCAGCTTTACTAATCCTTAGAGGCTTAGTAAAGCAGGGGTTAACATCGGTTTGATCGTCATAACTTTATTTATAGTCATTTCCATATCTGTTCGGCTAAAAACCTTACCCGTGAACTAAATATTCACTAAAATTGTAAGGATTTTTTTTCTCGTTTGATTATCTAGCAGCATGAAATTTTCACTACTACTATCTTTTAGTCTACTGGCTTTGTGGGGTACCAATCAAAAACACAGGATCATTGAGTATGATGGGCAACCTGTGGAAACTACCTACGATGTACCTGTTCATTTTTATGGCACTTATGCGGGCAACAAGACCGGCTACCTGGAGCTGTATGAGGATGGCACCGGCATTTATAATTATGATGTGTTCGGCTTTGCGCCATCGGGCTGTAAAAAAGATGCCATCGAAATAGAGTGGGGTTTCCTGCTCGACGACAATGATAGTATAGTAAGCTTCTCCCGCGAGTATGGGCGCTCATTTCCCATACTGATGAAAAGTGTAAGCAACACCAGCTTTCAGGGTTGCCGAAAAGAGGTGATGCTTGACTTTATCATGGAATACAAAAACGGCAGCCTCGGTGTGTCCTCCTCAGACGACTGGGTGAAAGAGTAGGTTAACCCGTAGTTTCAATGGTTGTAATGGGTTTCAAAAGTGCCTTAAAAGTGGTAACTTCTAAACTCAATTTTAAAGCTAAAACTAATGAAACTAAAGTTGTTATTAACCTTCGTAGCCCTGGCTGTTACCTGCAGCCTGTATGCCACGGATAAAGACCCTATTGGCCCGGAAGTAACCAGAAAAACACTGGAACTGCCTGCTTTTCACAGCATTTATGTAAACTCCAACTATACTGTTTACCTGAAACAAACCAACAAGCAGGAGGTAACAGTAGAGGCGCTGACGGAGATCTACGAGATCAGCGAATTTAAAGTGGAAGATGGCGTGCTGCACATCAACGTGCAGCGAAAGAAGGACGAAAAGAACAAAAGTGTATGGGCCAAGATCGATGATATCAAAATAGCCCCTACCATGAAGCTGATAGTGAGCATGCGCGATGTGCATGAACTCAAAGTAAACAGCTCCGGCAAGATCATTAGTGAAAACTCTATCGCGTCCAACGACCTGGATATAGCCGTTACAGGCTCGGGCAGCATGGATCTGGACATCAAAGGACGAGAACTCAAAACCAAAATATCCGGGTCGGGCAGCATCACCGTAAAAGGTTATGCCTCAGACAATGATGTATCCATCACCGGCTCCGGGTCGTTTCATGCCTTTGACTGCGAACTGGAGCAGGCCGAAGTGCATGTAAGCGGATCAGGTGTTTGTGAGATAAAGGTGAGCGATACCCTGGAAGCTGAAATCTATGGCAGTGGCACTATCAAGCATAAAGGCAACACCAAATCTGTAACCAAAAAGGTATATGGCTCAGGCGAGGTAGAGAGGGCTTATTAACAAAAGAGGGAAGCCCGGGCTTCCCTTTCTTTATGCTTTTTTCAATGTCAGTATAGTAATCTCCGGAGCCATTCCCACCCTGCCCGGGTATCCGATATAGCCAAAGCCTCGGTTAACGTACAGGTGCTGGTTGCCTTCGGTGTACAGGCCGGCCCACTGCTTATAGACATACTGTGATGGGCTCCATTTAAAGTCTCCTATTTCAATACCAAACTGGAAACCATGCGTATGCCCTGCAAACATCAGGTCAATGTCAGAGTACTCCTTACGTACCTGGGCGTCCCAGTGGCTGGGATCATGCGAGAGCAGCAGCTTAACGGGCGCCTCCTCAGTACCTGCATAGGCCCTGGCCATGTCCCCGTACTTGGGAAACCTTCCGGTGCCCCAGTTTTCTATACCTAATATGGCAATTTTATCGCCGTTAAGCTCCAGCATTCTGTGCTCGTTCATCAGCAGGTCGTAGCCCATAAGCTTATGTGCTTCTTTCAGGTCTTCAAAGTTCCTCTGCTTTGCCTTGGGAGATGACCATGCCCTGTACTCACCATAATCGTGATTCCCGGTAGTGGAGTATACACCCAGGGGAGCATTTACTTTATCAAAAATGTTGATGTATTCCTTTACCTCACTGGTTTCATTATTGACAAGGTCACCGGTAAAAAAGACTACATCGGGCTTTTCATCCATCAGCATTTCTACCCCGCCCTTCACGGCTGTTTTATTAAAGAAGCTGCCAGAGTGTATGTCAGAAAGCTGCCCTATCTGAATGCCATCAAACGACTTAGGCAGATTGGGCAGGTAAATGGTTTTCCGCCGAATCCTATAATCATGGGCTCCCGATATTATACCCCAGCTCATAGCTACCAAAGGTACCGTACCAGCCACTACAGCCGTTTTTACCAAAAACTCGTTTCTCGATATCCCTTTGGATGTGCCGGTAGGCTCAGGGTTTTGAAAAAATGTAGCCAGCCACTTGCCCAGGCGCACCAGATCATCACTAAAAAGAAAGAGTACGGCAAAAAACTTGGAAAAGTAGTTAATGAAAATGCCCGTAAATATCAGGCTTCTCGATTGCCCTTTAAACCACTCAGGATTACCAAAATTATAAAACAGGATAACGCAAAACGTTATAAAAGTAATACCCCAGTATGAGTAGCGGACAACATTGCGTGTAAATAGGGTGCTGTTCCTAACCAGCAACGATATGCCACTATACACATACCAATCGATTAGAAACAACACCACAAATGACCCCAGTACCAACACCACTTTATTCATTCAGTCAACAATTTTAAATTTATCAGACATTATAAGCTACTTCGGTTTCAGCCTTCGAATTTGAGTTTGAATTTGCACTAGCCTTGGCTTTTGCCTTTCTTTCCTTTCTCGCAATACGCTTCTGATAGAACCAGTATTTTATTCTATAGACTATAGTATAAAGTACCGGTACGATAATAAGGGTAAGGAATGTCGCGACTATTAAACCAAAGATAACAGTCCAGGCCAGCGGCCCCCAGAATATTACATTGTCTCCTCCTATATAGATTTTAGGGTCGAACTCTCCAAAGAGAGAAAAGAAGTCAATGTTCAGACCAACGGCAAGCGGTATCAAACCGAGTACTGTTGTTACAGCCGTGAGGATTACCGGCCTGAGTCGTGCCTTCCCTGCTTTAACAATTTGTACTCTGGCCGCTTCCTTATCCAGCATTTCGTCATCGTCCATGTTAGACTGTACTTTCTTCCTGTCTATCAGTAGCTGGGCATAGTCAAGCAGTACCACACCATTGTTTACTACAATACCCGCCAGGGATATAATTCCCATCATGGTCATCATAATTACAAAAGGCCAGCCGGTCAATATCAAACCTCCGAATACCCCAATAAAGCTGAGGAAGATTGCTATCATAATGATAGAAGGTTTAGAAATACCTCCAAACTGGAATACAAGAAGCAACATGATGAGTCCCAGACCGGCAAAAAAAGCCCCCATCAGAAAGTCCATCTGTTTCTTTTGTTCCTCAATCTGTCCTGTATAGTCTATCTTAATGCCCGGGGGAAGGCCTTTGTATAACTGCATAGCTTCCTGTATCTCCGATACAATGGCTCCTGCATCTGTATAACCTGGTGCAAGAGCGGAGTAAACCGTTACCACTCTTTTGGTATCCCGGTGCTTAATAGCACTAAAGCCAGAAGTGTTTTTCTTAGAGGCCACCGCAGATACAGGCACTTCTTTTATCTGTCCGGTTGACTGATCCCTGAAAGTAATATTCTGGTTAAATATGACACTTGGGTTGTAACGAATATCTTCATTGAAACGAACGTTGATATCATAATCTTCCCCGTGCTTTTTGTAGACACCGGCCTTCTCTCCAAAGATTGACCTTCGTAACTGGCTTCCTACCTGCCCTACAGCTATTCCCAGCTCCCCGGCCTTTTCTCTGTCAACAGTCACCTGCATGGAAGGCTTACTCCTGTTCACATCGATTTTCAGTTCATCAATACCTGCAATACTCTTGCTATTGATGAAGTTCCTCATGCTTTCGGCTGTAGCAATAAGCTCATCATAATCACGTCCCTCAAGCTCGATATTGATAGGGTAACCGGCGGGAGGCCCTACAGCATCCTTTTCTACCGAAATAACCACGCCGGGGTAAATCCCTTTTAATGCATCCTGCACTTTTTGACGCAGTTTTTCAGAGTCCTTGCCCCTGCGGTACTTATATTCACGCATAGAGGTGGTTATCTTTGCCCTGTGCGGCATCTCGGCAGACGAGCCTCCGTCAGTTTGCGGGTTCCCCGCTCCTTCACCTACCTGCGATACAGATGACTCAACAAGATAATTGTAATCTCCATCTTTATATTCGGGGTCATTGATAATTGCATAAACCCGATCCTCTATAGCCTTGGTAATCTTATTGGTTTTCTCAATTGCCGTACCTTCAGGGTATTCTATATAGACTATGATTTGGTTTGGTGTATTGTCAGGGAAAAACTCAATCTTAGTTCTTCCTGAACCTACCGACATACCAAAGAATATAAAGGCTGCAAACAGAAGAATAACCATCACTCCAGAGTACCAGTATACATTGCGCTTTCTTAAAGCATGCTTAAGCAGCTTCTCGTATAAATTTTCAAACTTTACGAGTGTCCTTCTCTGAAAGCGAAGCGCACTTTTCTTGATCAGGTATTTGTATACCCAAAACATGATTGCCGTGAATACCAAAAGCGTACCCAGAGCTTTTACTGCACCTCCAAAAATGAAGATCACTGCACCCAGACCTACCAGGACCACCGTAATCCTGATGAGTTGCTTTACCTTCAGTTCTTTGTCCTCAGTATCCATCAACTGAGACACCAGCATTGAATTCATGAAAATAGCCACGAAGAGCGATGACCCCAGTACTACAGATAACGTGATTGGGAAAAATTTCATGAATTCACCCATTACACCTGGCCACATGCCGAGGGGTACAAATGCAGCAACGGTTGTAGCTGTTGATATAATAATGGGAAACGCAATCTCTCCTATCCCCTGCTTAGCGGCCTTCATCCTGCTGTAGCCTTCCTCTTCCATAAGCCGGTACACATTCTCCACTACCACTATACCATTATCAACCAGCATACCCAATCCCATGATCAATCCAAACAGTATCATGGTATTAAGGGTATAGCCCATTGCCGACAGGATGGTAAATGACATAAACATGGACATCGGAATAGCAAACCCTACAAAGAGGGCATTCCTGAACCCAAGGAAGAACATAAGAACGGTAACAACCAGTATGATACCGAAAATGATGTTATTCACCAGGTCTTCCACCTGATTAAGCGTTTTGGAAGACGAATCATTGGATATGGAAATATCAATATCCGGCGGAAAATGTTCAGCTTTTGCTTTGTCAATGATCTCTCTGATGCTACTGGCAGCTTCAATCATATTTTTACCTGCGCGCTTCTTCACATCAAGCATTACTACCGGGTGACCAAACTCCCTGGCATAGGTAGTTTTATCCTGAGCCTCAAAGCTCACAGTAGCAATATCTTTTAGGTATACCGGAGCATTGTTTTCATGTTTTACAACAAAATTCTCAAGCTCCTTCGGATCATCTATCTCACCCAAAACCCTTATTGTCCTGCGCTGGCCGTTAGTTTTCAAATTACCGGCAGACATGGTTGTATTTCCATTGCTGATAGCCTGCAAAATATCGTCGAAGCTTACTTTCGCCGCCATCATTTTGTAAACATCAACGGCTACCTCAACCTCCTTCTCCTGTGCTCCGCGAATGTCCACTTCCTTGATCTGCGGCAAATCTTCTATTTCATCCTCAAGGTATTCACCAAACTCTTTAAGCTTATCAACAGGGTAGTCTCCGGAGATATTAATGTTCATAATAGGAAACTCCTCAGAAAGGTTCAGGTCAAAAACATTAGGTTCAACCTTGGCCCCGTTAAACAAAGGCCAGTCTTCTCCCGCCTTTTCAGCATCTACTTTATCTTTTACCTTTTGCTTGGCAGCATCTACAGAGATATTCTCATCAAACTCTACAGTGATAATAGAATAATCTTCCTGAGAGGTTGAAATGATTTCTACCACATTGCTGACATTCTTCAACTGATCTTCAAGAGGGTCAGTAATAAGCCTTTCAATATCCTCAGCAGTGTTACCAGGATAAGGAGTACTTATATAGATCTTCGTCTCCTTTACTTCAGGGAAATCTTCACGAGGCATTGAAAAGTAAGAAGAAATTCCAACGACCAGGAAAATTCCGATCATAACATAGATCACAGAAGCGTTATCTATGGCCCATGATGAGAACCAAAATTCCTTATCTACTTTCTTTTGTTGTTTGCTCATTCTGCTATTTGCTTTATTATTTGAACTTCCTGTCCTGCTTTCACTCTTCTGGCACCTTCATCTACCAACGATTCGCCATCAGACAATCCCTCTACTACCTCCACGAGGTTTCCCTGGGATTTGCCTGTAGATATAATCCTCTTTTCAGCTACTGCAGTATTCTCCTTGTCCACCTCGGTAGCTACGTATACATATTGCTCTCCTTCGGCATTCTCAGAAATAATACCCTGCGGAATAAGAATAGCCTCCTCATTGGTATAATCGTTGATAAATACCTTAGCAGACAGGTTTGGCTTTATCTGTCCATTCTTATTAGGCACCGGCACCTCTACATTAAACGCCCTGTTATTAGGGTTGATGTAGTTACCGGCCTGCCTTACCTTTGAATCAATGGTGTCATTGAGAACAGGAAAATAAACCTGGACTTTCTTACCTTCTTTAACACTGGTAAGGTGTGACTCCGGCACATCTACATTGATGTACATATCTGATAGGTTTACAATTCTAAAGATCTCAGACCCCGGGCCAGGACTAACCACTGTTCCCTGTTCTTTTATTACATCATCCACGATACCGTTAAAAGGTGCTCTTATGGAGTATTTATCTAACTGGCTCTGCAACTGCCTGACCGCATCTGCCTGGGCTTCATACCTGGCTTTTGCCTCGAGGAATTGAATTTCCGTTCCGATTTTTTGCTCCCACAACCTTTTTTGCCTCTCAAAAGTAGTTTCAGCCAGAGCCAGTTGTGTCTTTTGCTGTTGCAACTGATTGGCCATACCACCATGATCCAGAGTAGCCAACAACTGCCCTTTGCTCACCCTGTCACCCTCAGTAACATAAATCTTAAGCAAAGTACCGGGCATTTCAGGGTATACAAGCACATTCTGCTTTGTAGTTACATCACCCTGCAGCTCTATGTAATGCTGAAAAGCCGTCTTCTCAATTTTATATGTAGTAACTAATGGCAGCTTATGGTTTGTGCCCTTGGCATCAATAGCAGAATCCAGAAGTGATAATTCCTTCTCCAATCTCCTGACCTGAGCAGTTAGCTCCCCCTTTTTTGCCCTAATTTTCTCCAGGTCTCCCTGTGCTACAAGGCTTTCAACAGAGTCATTTTCATTATTACAAGCCGATAGCAATGAAACGGCCACAAAAAGTAATGCTATTTTTGTTTTCATAGTTGTATTGAAATTCAATCTCAAAGTTTCTTATTTAAGTAAAGTGCCATATGCTTTTTCAAGCTCTACCTTGGCTACCAATGCATCATAAAGTGCATTGTAATAGTTTGTTTGTGCTTCCTTATAATCAGCATCAGCTTCAACTACCTCAAAGTTGGAGCCTACTCCTTCCTGATATTTTATTTTGGTTACATTATAGATCTCCTCAGCCAGATCCATATTTTCCCGCTGAGCCTTCATTTGCTCCAGAGAGTTTGCCATATTGATCTTCGCCTGATTGATCTGGAGGTCAATGCTGTTTTCCATCTGTTCAAATGATTTTTCGATCTGTCTGATCTGGATCTTGTTTTTTTGGATCCTGTTGCTTTTCAGGAAGCCATCAAATACAGGGATATTTAATGAAAGCCCCGCAGTTCCAAAATTCAGCCACCTGTTCGTTTCAAACAGTTGACTTGATTCACCTGTCTGAGTGTTATAACCATAGTTAAAGTTTGCATACAGCGTAGGTATGTATTGTACTCTGTTATTTTTGAGATCAAGATTGGCCAGCGCCATATTGGTTTGTAGCTGCGAATATTCTATCCGCTCTGTATAGTTAAAACCCTCACTATCCAAAGTGGGTTCTGTAAATACAACCTCCTCAAGCTGATCTGTCAGTGCAATGGTCTCTGTAATGGGCATTCCCATCTGGAACTTTAGCAAATCCCGGTTGATGGTGAGTAGCTTTTCGGTATTTTCAACCTGCACCTTAAGGTTATTATGCTGTACTTTTAACCTGCTCACGTCAATCTTCTCAGCAAAACCATTATCATACATGATCTGCGTTTCATTGAGCAATGTATCAAGCCTGGCCAGGTTAACCTGTAGCAATTCAAACTGCTCTTGCGTAACCAGCACATTGTAGTACGCTTTTGACACCGCCTCTACTACATCAATTTGCGTCTTGATATGCTCCTTTGTGGATAACTCCTTATAAGTTTTTGAAGCCTGTAACCCCACAAAGAATGACCCGTCGAAAATTAACTGACGAACAGAAAGTGCCACGTTACCATCATATTTTTGCTGAAAAGAAATCTCTACCTCCTGACCCTCAGGAACATTAGGATCAAAAGTACTGGCATCCAGCAAAGACTTCTGCGGCTCAAAGTTATAGTTGATCCCTGCATCTATATTTACCTGCGGCAAACCTCGGCTCAGGGTTTCTCCCACCTGGGTTTGTGCTATCTCTTTTTCATATGCTGCGTTTATTACATCCTGATTATTATTAAGTGCGTATTCAACGCACTCTTGTAATGAAAGGCCCTTAGCTCCCTCCTGCTGTGCTATTGCTGCTCCTGTCAACAATACAAATCCTAAAACTAAGCTGATCTTAAACTTCATTAGTTGTTGCTGGTTTGATTTAAAGTTTTTTCTTTTTCTAAATATTCCATGTAAAGCTTTCTGCCCTTCTCGGTAACAATTCCATGTACGTAGTGATCCAGTAACTTCATTTGCGTCTCCTTCAGGTTAAATTGGTCCGAAGGAAATATCTGGTTATCAAAAACCAACTGTACCTGCTCTACCCTGAGAATCGCCATAAACTCCGGGTCGATCTCTTCTCTAAAGTACCCCTCGGCAATTCCCCTCTTAAGGTTGGTCACTATGGAATCACGCATATGCTTGTTTTTAAAATCAAGCCATACCGCCCAGGCCTTGGGGTGGTACTTCTGCAAGTCAAATAGCAGGGAAGGGTTCATCTCATGAAAATCCTTCCTCATACACTTGCTGACTTTCGCCAACTCCTCTACCGCATCGTGCGACGAATCAAAAATTTCGTCGTACTCCTCTTTTTCAAATTCAATGCGCGCTCTTACCGCTTTCGTTACTATCTCATCCTTGTCCTTGAAATATTGATAGATCGTCTTTTTCGAAATCGACAACTGACGGGCTATATCATCCATAGACACACTTCTTACCCCATACCTGGTAAAAAGCTCTCCGGCTCC
>NZ_SMLW01000064.1 GCF_009711405.1 Fulvivirga kasyanovii
ATATTGAAGTAAAACAGGCACGTTGGAGCTGGCTTGATGACTGGAGAGTACAGGGTAACTTAAATGAATTTACTATTAACGAAAGCGCTGACGTTGGTGATCGGGCACAATTTTTCCCTAAGTACAACGTAACAGGGATGATCAGGTTGAGCTATTTCGTAGATATACCCCTGGAGGTAAAGAAGAAGAAACAGGAAGTACTAATTGCCAAATCCAATATTAACCAACAGAAGCTCGCGATCAGGGCAGAAGTTCTTACCCGCTATCAGACTTATCTGATGAATCGAGAGTTGCTTAAAATACAGACTGAAATAGTAGAAGACCTTTATGCCTCACTTTCACTTGCTGAGCAGCAATTTAAGAACGGTGAAATAACTTTGAACGCATATAATATTCAGCAGGATAGGTATAACAACCAAAGAGTAAAACAAATT
>NZ_SMLW01000135.1 GCF_009711405.1 Fulvivirga kasyanovii
CAATTCTGGTTGGAAAAGCTCTTTCTGAATAATAAATTGCAGTGTTAATTGCGATTGGACACAACAATTTAACATGACTAAAGCTATAAACTTCAGGAAGCTGGGGTAAGGGGTTTGTTGTCGTCAAGAACTTTATATTTTGAGCTACCACTTTTAAACTCGGGTACAATCTCTTTCATTACCTTTACAAGTTGATATTCATCAGCATTAGCGCGAATCATTTCCTCTAACCTTCGTACTCCATCTGTTATTTTATCATAATCATACTCCGACACCTTGGCTATTAATATTTTTTTATGGTGTGTTGGTATAGTATTCTCCGCGCTAGCCAGTAATTCTTCATATAACTTTTCACCTTGCCTCAACCCTGTAAAAACAATTTCGATGTCTCTATTAAGCTCCAACCCCGAAAGCTGTATCATTTTCTTTGCCAGATCAACAATTTTCACAGACTTTCCCATGTCAAATATATATATTTCACCCCCCTTTCCCATTGCTCCCGCTTCCAGCACCAATTGACACGCTTCTGTTATCGTCATAAAATACCGTGTAATTTCTGGGTGAGTTACAGTTACTGGTCCCCCATCTCTTATTTGCTTTTGAAAAAATGGTATAACAGAGCCATTAGAACCTAATACATTTCCAAATCGTGTAGTTATGAAGGCAGTCCCCTCTCCTTCATTAGATAGATGATTGCTCAGGGATCTAACATAAATCTCTGCAATGCGCTTTGAACACCCCATTACATTGGTTGGGTTTACTGCTTTATCCGTAGAGATCATTACAAACTTTTGCACCTTATACTTTACGGCAAGTTCAGCCAATTTTTTAGTACCTAAAATATTACACTCTACAGCCTCTGCAGGATTACGTTCCATCATTGGAACATGTTTATAAGCTGCAGCATGAAAAATAATGTCTGGTTTAAATTGAAAAAAAATCTCATCAATTCTACTTTCATTCCGGATATCCGCAATAAAAAAGTGAACATTTTTATAATCGAATAAATCTCGTTCTATTTCATATAATGCAGACTCAGCCTGGTCAATTACAAAAAGGGTATGTGGGTTATATTGAACAACCTGTCTAACCAACTCACTTCCGATAGAACCTGCTGCACCAGTTATACAG
>NZ_SMLW01000559.1:0-18632 GCF_009711405.1 Fulvivirga kasyanovii
TTACACTAATACCAGCCCCACCCCTCTCTACATGTTCATCATGAATAGAAGACACCAAACCGGAATCCTTTAAATAGTTCCTGATCAGGTCACGCAGTACCCCGTTACCCTTCCCGTGTAATATTCTGATCTCCTCCATATTGAAAAGCATAGCATCATCAATAAATTTATCAACCAGTCCCAAAACTTCCTCAGCGCGCTTTCCTCTTACATCCAACGTAGAGCTAAACTCTGCCAGCTTTTGGTTCAGGTTCATTCCCGCGGAGCTTCTGGCCGGGTTTTTCTTTGCCTGCTTGGCCATACCTTTTGAGATCTTTTCAAGCCGTTTGAGCTTTACCATCATTTTAAGGTCTCCAACCAAAACCTCAGCATCCTTGCCCCTGATATCCAGCACTTCTCCTACTACATCTTTATCCGTGATCCTCACATTATCCCCAACTTCTACTTTTCCGGGGATCACCTTAACCTTCATGTGCTCCTCAATGATCTGCTCCGGGCTCACGCGCTCTTTTAATTGCCCAAGTCGCTCCCGCACCCTCTTCGTCTCTTTCTTCTCAGCCTTATTCTCCCGGATATGCCTGATCGTCTTTTCTATCTCCTTATTCGTACTGGACAGCAACTGGGCAGCCTCCTTTTTGGCAGAGTCTATAATCTCCTTTTTACGATTCTCCAACTGATTGTAAAGCTGGTCGTATTTGTTTTTCAGGTTCTTCACAAACTGCTCTGTCTCCCTGGCTTCCTTTTCCCTACGCACAATCTCCTGCTCCTGCCTTTCCAGTTTAAGGATCAGGTCATCCACATTCATGGATTTACTTCCCGCCACACCTCTGGCGTATTCGATAATCTGGGGAGGCAGGCCTATTTTCTTGGCTATTTCCAGTGAAAAAGAGCTCCCGGGTTTGCCTATTTCAAGCTCATAAAGTGGCTCCAGATTTTGCATATCAAACTTCATGGCCCCGTTCACTACCTCGGCTTTTTGGCCTGCATAGTGCTTTATATTGCTGTAGTGCGTGGTAATAACACCATTACCCTTCTCTTCAACCAGTTTATCTAATATAGCCTCGGCTATAGCCCCTCCGAAGTGCGGGTCGGTACCAGTACCAAATTCATCAATAAGGCAAAGTGTCTTCTTGTCCGTATGCTTTAAAAAGAACCTCATGTTGGTCAGGTGTGAACTGTAGGTACTCAGGTCATTTTCAATAGACTGCTCATCACCGATGTCAATAAAAATATTCTCGAATATCCCTGCCACTGACTCCTCTCCCAGCGGCACCAGTAAACCACTTTGCAGCATATATTGGATAAGCCCCACAGTTTTGAGACAAACCGACTTACCTCCGGCATTGGGCCCGGAAATGATGATCATCCTCTGGCCATCTTCCAGAGCAATATCCAGGGGCACTACCTTGCGGCCCGTTTTTTCATAGGTCAGGAACAATAATGGATGCCTGGCCTTTTTCCACCTCATGCTTCTGTCGTCATTAACTTTGGGCATTACCGCATTCATTTCTATAGCCAGACGTGCCTTTGCCCTGATAAAGTCGATCAATGACAGGAACTGGTATGCTCGCCTGATGTCGTCCAGGTTAGCTCTCAGGAGATCTGTAAGCGCCGTCAAAATCCGGATCACCTCCCGCTTCTCAGCATTTTCCAGCTCTCGTATTTCATTATTTCCTTCCAGCACTTCGGCAGGCTCTAAAAACACCGTCTGTCCCGTTGCAGACTCATCGTGTACGAAGCCTTTTATCCTTCTTTTATACTCAGCGGTAATAGGGATCACCATCCTGCCATCTCTAATGGTCATGGAAGCACCTTCCGGCACATAACCGTCCTTAACTGCATTTTTGTAAATACTGTTCAGCGTTCTCCTGACCTGGGCATGCTTGGATTTCAACTGCTGCCTCACTTCGGCCAGCTTCTCGCTTGCAGAGTCCTTCACATAGCCGTTATCATCAATCTTTTCACTGATCTTGCGACAAATACTTTCGTCGAACTGCACCATACTTGTGAGTAGGTGAAGCTGCGGAAACTCCTGAGAGCGCTTTCGCAAAAATCTGTCGCACGACAGAATGGTCTGCAATGACCTGTTGATATTAAGGAACTCCTCTTCCTGCAAGAACATTCCTTCTGTTTTGGAACGCTCAAGTGCTGAAGAAACATCCAGGAAGTAGTTCGATGGAAATGGTTCGCCTGCAACCAGTATTCTCACAAACTCTTCGGCTTGCAAGAGCAGCTTTCTGATATGGTCAGGGTTGTTGCTTAGGGTTATCTTATCCACTATACCTGCGCCCAGGTTCGAAAGGCACTTCTCTTTTAATAGTAGTCTTATTTTATCAAAGCCCAGTTTAGCTTCTATATCTTTTGGGTAAAGCATTACTTCTTTCTTACTCCTTGTCTTTTTTTTCGTCTTTTTCTTTCTTATCCTTCTCGTCGCGTACTTCTTCTTTTTCCCGCTGCTCCTTCAGGCGCTGTTCCCTGAGGTTCAGGCTGTCCAGCACAATGCCGTAGATCTCTTCAAGTTCTTTGGGATGATTGTAGTAGTAAGTCATACTACGACGATAAGTCGAATCAGTTACCTGATGTTGCTTAAAAAGTTCTCCTTCATAAACTTCAAATATAGCCATGGACGAGTCGCGGCTCAGTCTCAGGTTATTTACCCTGCTTTCTCCGATATAAATATCTATGAGCAAGGGCACCATTTTATCTTTCGACAGCAGGTCATCAGGCGCTTCATCTTCTTTTGAACACGCTGCAAGCAACAGGACATAACATATCAGGAGTATTTTCGTTTTCATTGGAGCCGTTTTGTTTGAGCATCATGCATTTTCAATGCAAAAGCTTCTGTTTTTAAAATTTTAATATTACAATGCAGGTTTTACGTGCATATTATTAATAGAGTTATAACTTTTGAAGTATCTGATCATCCATTAATAAGGTAAATATTCCTGTCAAGGAAATCATTTTTTCATGAAGGGAATATTCATCAACTTTGTTATAATTTTATAGCCAAAATTGAGCCAATGAAGGATCTCTTAAAAAAGCTACGAAAATACGAAATACAAATCAGAAAGGCTATCAACAGCCAGATGCAGGGAGACTTTCATTCAATTTTTAAAGGATCAGGCCTGGAATTTGACGATGTAAGGTCGTATCAGTACGGTGACGACATCCGTACGATTGACTGGAACGTGAGCGCCAAAGGACATGGCACTTTTGTAAAGACCTTTAAAGAAGAGAAAGAGCAAACTGTATTTTTTATTCTGGATGTAAGCGGATCGCAGGAAATCGGAGGGCATGGAAAGCA
This sequence comes from Fulvivirga kasyanovii, assembly GCF_009711405.1. Classification (GTDB taxonomy): domain Bacteria; phylum Bacteroidota; class Bacteroidia; order Cytophagales; family Cyclobacteriaceae; genus Fulvivirga; species Fulvivirga kasyanovii. Next base: position 3,305 of record NZ_SMLW01000559.1, read on the forward strand.
AAAGCTGGACATAGGAAAAGAAATATGCGGAGTACTTTCACTGTCTGCGGCAAAGGAAGGCAGTCAAGTGGGATTGATATGCTTTTCTGACCAGAAGGAGAAATTTATAAAACCAAGAAAAGGGCCTCAGCTTGCATATGAGATCGTACATACCCTGGTAAACCTGAAACCAAAATCCCAAAAGACGGACCTCAGCAAAGCCATCTTGTTCACGCTCAACACCATCAAACGCAGAAGTGTGATCGTGTTTATCTCTGACTTTATCGATGAGGGTTACTACCATAACCTTAAAGGCCTGGCCAAAAAGCACGACCTTGTTATGGTCAGGATCACCGATAAGCGGGAGACCAAGCTTCCCAAGCTGGGGATAATTCCCATCTACGAAAAAGAGAGCAAAGAAACCATCTGGGTCAATACTTCATTTGGAAATTTCAGATCAAGAATTAAAAAAAACTATGCTGAGAATGAGGAGTATCTCACTAAATTCGCAAAGCGTCATCAGATTAACTTTGTGACCATTGATACAGAAGAAGATTATGTCCCCAAACTTCTGAAACTATTTAAAATAAGAAATAAAACTTTAAAGAGTGTATAAAGGAATAGCAAGGAGCCTTCTACCGGTTTTATTTTTTGTTGTATTCAATACCCAGGCTCAGCAAATTAAACCGCAAGGGCAATTTTTAAGTGATAGCATTAAAATTGGGATACCCATAGGATATTCCCTTTCTGTCAAATACCCACGAGGTATGGATGTAGTGTTTCCGGACTCTCTGTACGACTACTCGCCTTACGAGCTGGACCGTAAACGCTACTTTCCTACACAATCCGATAGCACACATAGCTATGACAGTGCGGTTTACTACTTCACTTCTTTTGAAATAGACAGTATCCAGCAGCTAAAATTGCCGGTATTTATACTTCATGGCAAAGACAGCACGCCCGTTTATGCAGAAGCCGATGCTGTTATACTCCAGCAACTGGTAACTGAAATACCTGACTCTGTAGCAGCCGAGGCTATGCCTTTAAAGGAAAACACTACTTACAAGAGCGTAAGGCTACAGTTCAATTATCCTTATTTCATCATTGGTGCGGCAATACTCATCGTTCTTGTAATACTTTTCTTTGTGCTTTTTGGGGGCAGGTTAAAGAAACACTACAGACTAAAGCGACTAAAACGAGCCAACGATAAGTTTATTGAAAAGTACGACGCACTGGTACTCAATGATCAGGAGCCTGCAAAAGACAAAGCCGAAAAAGCACTGGTTCTTTGGAAGAAATACCTTGAAAAGCTGGAATCGAAACCCTATACTCAATTAACTACAAAAGAAATTATTCAACTTTATAACCCTGAAAGTATAGCAGATTCATTGAAAGCGCTCGACCGGGTGATCTACGGCAACTTAAGTGTAAACGGAGAGATGATGAAACAGTACACTGCACTTAAAAAATATGCTCAGGAGAGATTTACGGCTAAAGTGGAGGAGGTGAAGCATGGATGAGCAAATGGACTATCAAATCCCATGGTATAGCCTTGAGTGGTTCACGCCTACTGTTTTCAAAAACTTTACCTGGGAGCATAAAATAATACTTTATGCCCTTGTACTGATCCCTGTGTTCATTGCGGGAAGGTGGGTAATCAGGTATTCGCTGAATCAGAAGCTCCCTATTGCACTGACCAAAAGCCAGATCAAGTCCAACCCGACGAACCTCGTTAGGCTGATCCCGGACATATTGCTGATCGTACTTACTGCACTGGTGATCGTGGCATTGGCCAGACCGCAGAAAACGAATGAAAAAGCGATACAATGGACAGAAGGTATTGACATCATGCTGGTGATAGATATCTCTCAATCCATGCAGATCCAGGACTTCAAACCCAACCGGCTGGAATCTGCCAAAGAGAAGGCCGTAGATTTCATCAATGGCCGCTTCCAGGATAGGATAGGTATTGTGATATTCTCCGGAGATGCCTATTCCCTTTCTCCGTTAACAACGGACTACGATCTCTTAAAATCGTCAATCGAGGAGATAAACTTTGAGATGATCGACAACCGGGGCACGGCCATAGGCAGTGCGCTGGCTGTAGCTACAAACCGCATGCGTGAGTCCGAGTCAAAATCCAAAGTAATCATACTGCTTAGTGACGGTGATAATACCGCCGGTAACATTGATCCTATCACAGCAGCCAAGCTGGCTTCTGCCTATGATATCAAGATATATACCATTGCTATCGGTAAAGAAGGAAAGGTACCGTATGGCAAGGACTTTTTCGGCAGACCCAGAATGGTGGACAACACCCTGGATGAAACAACGCTGAGGGAAATAGCTGATATAGGTGAAGGTCAGTTTTTCCGTGTATCTGACAATGAGGCTCTGGAAAAGGTGTTTAAGATCATCGATGAATATGAGAAGGCGGAGATCAAAGAAACGCGCTACAAAGACACCACTGATTTTTACATCAATTATCTCAATTGGGCTATTTGTGTTTTCCTTTTGTGGTTGCTCTTGAAGTCTACATTTATTACTAATGTGTTGCAGGATTAAGAGGTAAATATTCAGAATGTACCTACACCTTGCCAAAGACAAATTACCAGTTATACACAAACATCCTTAGGCCAAAGGCTATCAGGGCAACGCCTACGATTACGTTGAGAATAGTAAAAAGCCTTGGTGTGATCAACGTACGAAGCTTATTGGCCAGATAAGCTTTAAGTACATCAGTAATCAGTACAATCAGCATGATGATGCCGAAAAATAAGACCAGCGTTTTGCCGGAGTAGCCGTATTCAATGGTGGCCATACTCATGGCTCCCAGCCAAAAAATCAGAACAAACGGACTGATACCGTTAATGATGAATCCTTTGAATATATACCTAAAAAACCCTTTAACAGAAACAGACCGATGGATAATCTTTGTCTTTTTCCTGGATTTGAAGAGAGAGACAATACCGAATACAATAAGGATAACCCCTCCTGCATAGCCTATCCATTCATTGTATTTCGAGTTTTTGATAAACTGCGAAAGCCCAAAGTATGCCAGGTTGATATACACTACATCGCTAAAAAATATCCCTATGGCCACCAGTATAGCCTTATCGAACCCTTTTTCTATACTGGTTTGAAGCAGCGTAAAAAACACCGGTCCGATAAGAACGGCAAGCACAAGGCCAAATAGCAATCCGTTTACAAAAACCATTCAGACAGATTGCTTGATGAAGTTTTTCCAATCTTCATACTGAGCACTCTTTATTACCCGAGGGAACTTGTTTTGTCCCCCAACCTTGCCTTTGGACTCCATCCATTTGTAAAAAGTACTTATCGGAAGTACATCAACAAAAACTTCCTTAAGTGCCGCACTGCGTTCTACAGCATAGTCATCGTTGAGCTCTTTCAAATAGCCGTCCAGCTTGGTCCTGATCAATTCAGGATCAACATCAGCGTCCGTGCCGATATACCAATGATGGGCAAACAGGGTGTTGTGCGGGATGCCCGCCACGGTAAATTCCGGTATTGCTATATTAAGGTCGTCACCTACCATTTCAATGGCTTTGTTCATATTATCAACAGACATATGCTCACCACACAGGCTCAGGAAGTGTTTTGTACGCCCTGTGATTATTATTTCTGAGTCCTCCTTCGAAGTAAATTTCACCACATCTCCGATGATGTACCTCCAGGCTCCTGCACATGTTGAGAGCAGAAGTGCATACTCCTTACCCTCTTCCACTTCATCAATCATAAAAGTCTCTGCATGGGGCAGGATGTCTCCGTTTTCGTCAAAATTCCTTTCATCAAAAGGCACAAATTCATAGAAAAGCCCATTGTTCAATACCAACTTCATTGACCGGTGGTTCGGTTTGGTCTGGAAGGCGATAAACCCTTCCGAAGCCAGGTAAGTTTCTATGTAATAGATCTCTTTGCCTAGTAACTTCTGGAAACCTTTTCGGTATGGGTCAAAAGACACGCCTCCATGAACATACGCCATCAGGTTTGGCCATATTTCGTGGATGTTGGAAACCTGATGGTATTCCAATATTTTTTCCATCAGGATCTGTATCCAGGCAGGAACGCCTACGATGATGCTGATATTCCAGTCCTTTGCCTTTTTGGCTATTTCATTCAGTTTTTCGTCCCAATCCTTTGTTTTGGCTATTCTTTTGCCCGGCTTGTAGAAATGCTGAAACCAAAAGGGCAACTGCGCCGCCTGAATACCGCTGAGATCACCTTCGAAATAACTCCCTCTGTTATTGAGCTGTGTACTGCCCCCCAGCATCAATATGCCCCCCTGAAAAAAGCCGGAAGGAAGGTCATATTTGCTCAACGAAAGTATTTGTCGGATACTCGTCTTCTGGATGGCGCGCTTCATGTCTTTGGTTATCGGCAAGTACTTTGATGAAGCCTCCGAGGTGCCCGAACTTAAGGCAAAATATTTAACGTTGCCCGGCCAGCATATATTCCTTTTGCCCTGCTTCGCAATATGCCACCAGTCCTTATACATTTTGTTATAGTTATGGATGGGCACCTGCTCTTTATACAACTGAAAAAAGGCCTTTTGATCTTCCTTTTTATACGCATTGAGAATGCTGCCAAAAGCATAGTGTTTTCCGAAAGCAGTCTGACTGGCCGTAATGAGTAGTTTCTTTAATTCTTGCTTTTGTATGTCGAAAGGATTTGAATACTCCTGTTCCAAACTCTCCCTTATCCTTATTCCTTTCTTTAATAAAGTACCTAAAATAGGCATATGCTCTCAGTTAAAATTTTTTACTTTGTTATACACAAATATTGACCCGATATTAAAATTATAAAATGGATATCAAAAACAATATTAAGAAAATTCAGGATTTTTTATCAGGAAAACCAGCCCGATTAGTAGCAGTAAGTAAAACCAAGCCTGCAGAACTAATACAAAAAGCTTATGATGAAGGCCTTCGCATATTTGGTGAAAACAAGGCCCAGGAACTATCGGAGAAATATGAAGTACTGCCGAAAGATATAGAGTGGCACATGATAGGCCATTTACAAAGAAACAAAGTAAAATATATAGCTCCTTTTGTAACGCTGATCCACTCTGTAGACAGCCTTCGTCTGTTGAAAGAAATTGACAAACAGGCACAAAAAAATGATCGTGTTATTGATTGCCTGCTACAGGTACACATAGCGGAAGAAGACACCAAGTTTGGCTTATCGGAAGAAGAGCTGAAAGAGATGTTGGCTTCTCAGGAATTTGAAGCCATGAAAAACATCAGGATTGTAGGGCTCATGGGCATGGCCACTTTTACGGAAGACCAGGATCAGATACGCCGGGAATTTAAGTCTCTGAAAAATATATTTGACCGATTGGCCCAGATGGAAACACCGGTCAATGTCTCCATGGAAGAACTGTCTATGGGCATGAGCGGGGACTATGAAATTGCTCTGGAGGAAGGAAGCACTTTAGTAAGGGTAGGCAGTGCTATATTTGGAGAAAGAAACTACGCCTAGATGAACAACAAGAATATATTAATTGCCGCAGCCGTATTAGGAGCGCTCTCTGTAGCCATAGGTGCTTTCGGCGCTCACGGACTTAAACCCTTACTGCTGGAACATGGCAGGCTGGACACTTTCGAGACCGCTGTAAAATACCAGTTTTATCACACACTCGCCATTTTCGGACTGGGCATTTTGATGCTAAAGTATCCTGATAAGCATTTTAAATATTCTGCTGTTTGTATGATAGCCGGTATAGTCATATTCAGCGGTTCTTTATATGTGCTCTGCCTGACGAACATCGCAGTGCTGGGCGCTATTACCCCGATTGGAGGGGTGATGTTTATCCTGGGCTGGATCTTCATGGCTTTGGGCGTGAGAAAAGCGCTCTAGCCAGCCAACTCCACCGGACGATGTACCTGCGCATCCATAGTATGTGGATTTGTTTCCACTGTTTTCAAAGGCTGGCATCTATGTGTAAGCATTAACCCGCTATATAATGGCTGGCACAGTATTCTCATCAGTTTAGGTGAAATTATGTTCATCTAAACTAATACTAAACATGAGACATTTAAAAATACTAATGGCCATCTTTTGTATAGCTGCTATCTCCAGCACTCCTACTTACAGTCAGGATTTGGTAGCTATGGATGAAAGACTGGACACCAGCTTTGAAGATTATAAAACTTTCGGCTGGACGTCAAGTGCGAAAAGTGCCAGCTCAGAGGATTTTTTCAATGATGCGGTACTAAAAAGCACAATCAGGGACGCAATTAAATATGAACTGGACGCCCGAGGCTATAATATGGCAGGTGCAAGCCCTGATTTGCTGATAAATTTTAAGGTTTTTGAAAAACCTACACAGTTTCAGGGGTACACCGGATATGAAGAAGTACTCGGAAACGATGAAGTAAGGGAAGAGGAAGATTTCAGAACGTACAACCTCAAAGAAGGTACTCTTCTCATTCAAATGCTGGACAAAGAAAAAGGTACTATCGTCTGGCAAGGATATGCTTCCGGTATAATGGACGATGACAATATGTTTGACAGGGATCCTACAAAGATCAAGGATGCCGTTGAGCAGATCTTTAACAGGTTTGAATATAAAGCCGGGAAGTAATTTCCTGAGGTGTTATTTGGAACAGAAAAAAAACGCTTTCAAATTCAATTTTTGAAAGCGTTTTTGCTTTTATATATAGTGTTTTTCCGGGAATTCAGCTTAGTTACTACCAGTGCCATCTTCTTTCTGAGGCAATACGTTGGTAGTTATAGTCAGCCTGTTATTCGGATTAGTTGCATTGCTAATGATGGTGATCACTTTATTTTGCATTCCCAGCTTACCTGAGCTATTAAATTTAATAGTCATGCTTGATTCCTGTCCGGGAGCAATAGGATCCCTCGGCCAGTCAGATGCAGTACAACCGCATGTTACCTGAACGTTAGTGATGATCAATGGTTCATTACCAGTATTTTCAAAGGTAAATACATGCTCTACCTTATCACCCTGATGAATATCACCAAAATCAAATTTCGTTTCTTCAAAAGTCATTACAGGGCCATTTGCATTTTCCTTCGTAGTAGACTCTTGTGCTAACGCGTTGAAAATCACAAATATACCGAAAATAGATACCAAAAGAGTTTTCATAAAATATTGATTTAATTGTATTGCAAATATAAGTTTATAGGCTGATAAACAATAACCCTGCCCGTTTTTCATAGTTAAGATACGTACATTTTCTTATTAAAGTTCACCAAAAATAGTTGATCCGTCGCTCTTGTCGCTGCGGTGTATAACCACCGGATGTACTCTTTATCTAAATTATCATCTTTAAGGTAACCCTGGTCTACAAATACGGCATTCCACTGGCCGCCCTGGGATTTATGGCAAGTGAGTGCATAGGCAAACTTAACCTGCAAGGCGTTCAGGTACGGGTCCTTTTTCATTGCTTCCTTTCTGGCCCTGGCCGATTCCAGGTCCTGGTAGTCCTGCAATACAGATTCATACAACTGCCGGTTCTGCTCCTCAGACAGCGCGGGCGTTTCAGTATACAATGTATCGAGGATCACCTTGGCGTCAAAAGCATTTTCCGAAGGGTAATCCACCATCCTCAACTGTAGCGTGGCAAACCTGAACCCATGCATTTCTTCAAAGGATATGATCTTCATTACCTCCACAAAATCTCCATTGGCCAGAAAGTTGCCAGCTACATCATCCGGAGCATGCAAATAATTGTTTCTCACAATCATCAGAAACTCTCCTGCCTCCAGTTCAGACTCATAAAAGTGTATGCGCGCCCTGATGTACTGATTATAGTTGTTGGCCAGCCTGTTCGACCTGCAAATGATAATGGTATTTTCCACGCCAAAGTTGTCGTACGCATATCTCAGCCCCTCTTCCATTTTTTCTCCCGTCATCCTGAAAATGTCCTTATGGCCTTTGGTCTCAAAACCTATGACCGGGGCAGATTTTGAACTTAGTTCATTCCTTAGCTTGGTTGCATTGAAAAGGATACCAGAATCAGTTTCCTGTCGCATTACTTCGGTCAGGGTAATCTGGCGCACGGAAGCATGAAAATTAGCTTCGAGATAGCCTTTGTCCAGCGCCGGGCTTAGCTCCTGCCCCACCGGAGGCAACTGCGCATCGTCCCCCACCAGTATCAGTTTATTGGAGAGGTCAGAGAATACATATTGAAAAAGATCAGTCAACAGGCCCGTTCCTCCGAAACTCCGGTCTTCATTGATCATGGAAGCCTCATCAACTATAAATATAGTGTCTTTAGCATAGTTGGTCTGCCGCTTAAAAGCCGGCCCTTCGCCTTGCTCCCCTACCTGCTTGTATATCTTTTTGTGCACCGTAAAAGCCATTCTCTTTGCATATGAAGACATTACTTTTGCGGCACGACCTGTAGGTGCCAGCAATACGAACTTCATATTAAAAAGTGGCAGCGTAGCCACCAAAGTACTGATCAGAGTGGTTTTACCTGTACCTGCATATCCTTTTATAATGAAAACAGATTTTTCATCCTTCTCCCCCAGGAAGTCATCCATAGAAAGAAAGAGCGACTCCTGCCCGGAGGTAGGGGTAAACGGAAATTTATTGAGCAGTATTTGGGATGGCCTGGGCATTTAGCTGGGTATATCTTCAGGAAAAATAGTGACCATGGTTGTTGTGGCTTTGGCTATCAGCGTCTTGGTTTCTCCGTTAATACACCATACTTCCGCCTCACAAAAATTCATTTTCCGTCCCTGCTTGATTACCCATCCTTTGGCGTGTAACTTTTGGCCTACACCCGGATTGAAGTAAGAGACTTTTATCTCGCCCGTTACTACATGATGATCTTCAGGTACAAGCGTGTAGGCCGCGAACCCGGCGGTTATATCGGCCAGTGTGGCTATTACACCACCGTGCACAAACCCCTTTTGCTGTTTATGTATCTCCTCTATATCCAGCCAGCCTTCTGTACAGCCTTCTTCGATCACATTCAGTGAAAAGTTGATATGTTTCATGAAGTACTGCCGCTTAAGGTATTGTTCAACACGGCTTTTATATTCCGGGTTAAGGGTCTTGATCATTATCAGGGAATTATGTTTTGCCACAAATATAAGATATCGCCCGTACCTTTATAATTTTCAGCAATTAGTAGTAATTTCAATGAATGAACGATGCAATCAAAAGCACTTATGGGAATAAAGTGCGGGTAAGGGTATGCGGTATCTGCGTTAAAGACGATGCCCTGCTGCTTGTAAACCATGGGAGCCTCAATGATAAAGATGCGCTATGGATACCACCCGGCGGAGGAATAGAGCCGGGAGAGGCTGCAGAAGTTGCACTAAAAAGAGAGTTCAGGGAGGAGACCGGCCTGCAAATAGACGTCAGCGAGTTTCTGTTTGTCAACGAATTCATACAACCACCACTTCACGCTGTAGAACTCTTTTTCAGGGTAAATATCCTGGACGGAGCGCTTATGCAAGGCACTGACCCTGAGCTTGATGCCGGGAACCAGATCATAAAAAAAGTAGAGTTTGTGACTTTTCAGAAATTAGCAGTTATGGGAAATGAAATATTACATAATGCGTTACATTCCCTCGAGAGTCTGGAATCGTTATTAAATATGCGGGGCTATTTTAAATTTTGCCAATAATTGCATAAAATAGCACTTTGATTAATTATGTATTACATCACAAAATCTTTATTATTGCAATCAAAAAATACGTAAGAAATGAATGTTACCAAAATTATCTCTATAGTCCTACTAATTGCGAGCCTTGCATTAGGTTATTATTTGGTGGACAGTGTTAAGTCGGAAATTGATGAGAAGCAATTAATCGCCGACCGTGAAGCCGCTGTTATCGAAAGATTAAAACTAATCCGCGAAGCCGAGACTGTATACCTGGAAGTGCATGGCAACTACACCAGTGATTGGGACAAACTGATCAATTTCGTTAAAACCGGCAGATATCCTATCATTCAGAGAAAAGAAAGAGTGGTAACATTAAGCTACGGTGCGGACAGCTCTATTGTAACATTTGACACGCTGGGGATCATTTCTGCAAAAGAGAGAATTTTCAAAGCTACCCATAACGTTAACGCCGCTAATGATGGTATTTTCCAAAAATATCTGGTAGAAATAGGCAAAGAAGTTAAACAAGGTAACCAGGCTTATGTTCTTAATCAAAACGGTAAGGATGTAACGCACAAGTTCAGAAGGAATGGTAAGGTTACCAGACAAGAAAGTTTATTTGAAGGCCAACAAGTAACTAAAGGCGACCTGTTGATGACATTGGAAGAAACCAAATTTGATCCTAATGTAGACATCGACAGACTGCCTTATGTACCCGGACATGAAAACGTAAAATTCGAAATTTACGCTGCCGAGGTAGATAAAAGTGGTGCCCTTGTGGATGTGATAGAGGTGTACAACCCTAAACCTTTTGATCCTACAAGAAAAGAGGATGCCGATGCCAAAAACAAAAAACCTCTGAGATTTGGCTCTAAAACAGATGTAACAACTTCAGGAAACTGGGAATAAACATTGGATACTGCAACAATCAGCTATAAGTTAATCAAGAAGATAAAAGATGAGAAGTTTGACATAGACAAACTTCATCAGTATAACCTTATGATCCAGATCGGGATCAGGGACTTACAGATAGCTGTTGTTGACTCTACCAATAACCGGTGTCTCCTCCTTGAAGATTATATATTAGCAAGTGTAAAATCATACAAAGCGCTGAAGGAGCTTCTTTCCACCCTCTTTGAAGAACACCATCTTTTGATGGCAGGCTTTTGGAAGACGGTTAGGATCAGCTTAAAAAGCAACAAGTTTTCTCTGGTTCCTTCAGCGCTTTTTGTAAAAGAAGCTCTTTACGATTATCTGAAGCTCAACTCTACCATAGATCCTGAGCACGAAGAGATCCTTTACTATAAACATATAAAGTCAGACGCTATCTGCGTTTTTGCAGTGCGCAAAGAACTTTACAACTGGCTTAACAGCCTTTACCCTAATGCCGAGGTAGGCTTCATACACCAGTCGAGTGCCCTTATAGAAGGTGTGATCAACTTCGAAAAAACGAACAAGAAAAACACCATGTACCTGTATATCGACAGGTTTAAGCTGCACATTATTACCTTAAAGAATAATAAACTGGAGTTCTACAACCAGTTCAGCATCAAACAATTCAACGACTACATCAAGTATATCATGCTGGTGATGAAAGGTTTGAACAAAAACCAGAAAACCAGCGATGTTATTCTTTGGGGATATATAGGCAAACAATCCCCGCATTACAATGAGTTTTATAAGTTCATAAAGAATATATCTTTCGGGGACCGTCCTGACTACTTAAATTACGGTTACATTTTTGATGAAGTCCAGGATCATCACTTCTTTGATCTGTACAGCATTCACCTCTGTGACTAGGTTAAACCACTTCAAATGAAAAAAATAGCCATCTTCCCAGGCTCATTCGACCCTTTTACCAAAGGACATGAAGATATTGTTATTCGTGGCCTGAAACTGTTTGATGAAATCATCATCGCTATAGGGCACAACAGCAAAAAAAGCAATCGCTATTTTGAAGTTGAGAAAATGGCAGAGCTGATCGATGGAACATTTGAGGAGTTTGACAACATCAAAGTCATTATCTACAATGAACTTACTGCAGAGTGGGCTAAAAAACATGGTGCAAAATACCTGCTCAGGGGTTTAAGAAATACCACTGACTTTGAATATGAGAACAGCATCTCGCAAGTAAACAAGCACCTGAACAAAGACCTTGAATCTGTATTTCTGATTACGTCTCCGGAACTGGCAGCTATAAACTCCACCATCATCAGGGAAGTACACCGCTATGGTGGCGATGTAAGCGACTTCCTGCCTTACGAAATTTAGCCTGCTGAATTTTGTTCTTTTTCGGCCTGCTCTTTTTCAGCCTGTTCTTTCTCGATCTGTAGTTTTTCCTTCTTAAAAAACCTGTCGAAAACAAAGGCTATAGATTTATAGGAGTCTTGCAGGGCATGGAATACTTCCTTACGGGTCATCCACCTCACCTCTTCTATATCCTCCTCTACCTGAGGCTTCATTTTGGAGTCTTTCACAATATCCATGGCATACCATACGGTCTTTTTGAGGATTTTCTTCCTTTTCATGGTATAAGTATGCCAGGTAGTACAAATCTTTTCGCCCATACTTACCTTTACATGGCACTCCTCCTCTACCTCTCTTTTGGCAGCCATATAATTGTCTTCGCCTTTGTCCAGCTTGCCTTTGGGCAGGTCCCATTTCTTGAGACGATATATCATCAGCAGCTTATCGCCCTTCCTTACTATACCTCCTGCAGCCTTGATGATCTTAAATTTCTTTTTGAGGAATTTCCTCATATCCTCATAGTCATCGACCGTGAGGGTAAGGGAAATTAGCCCGGGTATGATAGTGGTGTCAAGAAGATCAAAAATATGGTCTATCTCTTCACGTTTGGCGTGTTTTATCCAAACCCGATGCAGTAACTTTGCCTGAGTGATAGGCTCATTCTCTGCATTGAGTATGTAATTGAATTCCCGTTTATCCGGCCGCTCAGTTGCTCTTACAATGGTAACCGGGATGTCATTGATGAAAAGGTTCATCCAAAAAAGGTCAAATTTATCTCACAAATGAATAAAATATTTGGCAGCACGCCAATAGAATTTAACTTTTTTAATCCATAAATTCGCAACGAAAAGATATTGCCCATGAATACTAGCCTTGGCCACACCATAGCCGGAAAATTATTAGACATTGAAGCCATCAAGTTAAACCTCGACAATCCTTTTACCTGGAGTTCGGGTTGGAAATCACCAATTTACTGCGACAACCGACTTTCTTTGTCATACCCTGACATACGCACTTCTATAAAAAATGGCTTGGTTGAAGCTATAAAAGCCAATTACACAGGAGTGGAAGCTATAGCCGGTGTAGCTACTGCAGGCATCCCTCAGGGAGCGCTTGTAGCAGAAGCTATGGGGCTGCCATTTTTATATGTCCGTTCCAAACCCAAAGGGCATGGCATGGAAAACCTGATTGAAGGAAAAGCAACCTCCGGACAAAAGGTAGTGGTGATCGAGGACCTTGTATCTACCGGCGGAAGCTCCCTGAAAGCAGCAGAAGCACTAAAGGCCAACGGTGTAGAGGTATTGGGTATGGCTGCCATCTTTACCTATGGTTTTGACCTGGCTGATAAAAATTTCAAGGATGCAGGGATCCCTCTCGTATGCCTGAGCAACTATAATTTGCTACTCGAAGAGGCGCTGAAACGCGACTATATTAAAAAAGACCAATTGGCTTCTTTAGAATCCTGGAGGCAGGATCCGGGCAACTGGAAAAAAGCTTAAAGATCATACTCTGGTCAGGGCCTGCGCATATGTCAGGCCCATACCTAAAACTTCTCTTCTATCCCTAACCCAAAAAGGGCGAAGTCATATTTCACAGGGTCTGTCGGATCAAACTGCTTTAATCTATTGGTGAGTTCCACTGCAGTCTGCCAGTCTGTTTGCTTTCTTTTGATCAGGCCTAGTTTTCTTGCCACACGGTCTACATGCAGGTCGCATGGGCAAATCAGTTGAGCCGGATCAATTCGGTTCCAAAAACCAAAATCAACACCACGGCCATCTTTCCTAACCATCCACCGCAGAAACATATTGATGCGCTTACAGGCAGATTTACGCTCCGGAGTAGCAATATGTTTCTGAGTTCTCCCGGGATGGTCCGGAAGGCTGAAAAATAAATGGTGAAAGTTTACTAACCCCTGCTCTACGTTATCTGCATCGGCTGACATACCCTGAAGAAACGCATCTTCCAGGCTATCATGCGTGGTGTAATACCACTTGAAAAATTCAATGAAATAGAGCGTATCCGTAGCATTAAAAGTACGGTGCTTAAAGTTCAGGAACCGTTTTAGGTCTGAATCCACATGGGTAGTAATAAATTCATAGGGAGCATTGTCCATCAGGGCAAACAGTTCCTTGCATTTATTGATGATCGTAACCCGCTGCCCCCAGGCCAGAACAGCGGCCCAAAAACCAGAGATCTCAATATCCTGCTTTTTGCTGAAAAGGTGAGGAATGGAAACCGGGTCGTGAATGATAAACCCGGGATTATTGTATTCCTCAGCCTTTTGGTCAAGAAATGCTTTAAGCTCGCTAAAATTCAAAATTATGGAATGTATGAGATAGAAACCCTGAACTTGGGATCGATAGCCCCCAGCCTGTCATAGGCAGACTTGGAGATCTTTATCAATACATTTTGATTGACCCCGGTATCAGGAAGGCGGCCTAAAACCCGCACAAACACCTCCTGATCGTTCATTTCGTTTCTTACCCTCATGATGGTACCAACCTTGGCGGTCCGGTGCAATGCAAGATACTTCCGTGTGTTTTCTGACCCCTCAATCAACTCTGCAAGACCTGCCTCAGACACTTCGGCAAAGGTACCGGTGGATTTCTCAGGTGTGGATTCTACCGGAGTGGTGCTGCCTGTCGTAGTTTTCACCGGGTCACTGTTTTCGTTCTCATTCCTACCTATGATTTCCCCGGTCTCTTCCGGGTTATTCGCCATATCAGCACCAACCGCCTCTTTTGACACCGGTTCCTGTAGTACCAAGGGCTCTGTATTGGCCTGGGATGCTATCACTACAGGTCTGGAAACGAATAGTTCCTGACCAATGCTGATATCATTGTCAAGCAGGTCATTCCAGGTCTTGAGTTCAGCTACAGTTACATTAAATGACCTGGAAATCGAATACAAGGTTTCTCCTGAACCTACCACATGGGTCTTTCCCTGTTTTGCGGTTCGTTTGGTAACCTGACTATTACTGTCGGTATTACCGTTATTGTCACTATTTTGATTGTTGTTGTTTTTTATAACCAATCTCTGTCCGATATCCAGAATGTTTCCATCGATATTGTTCCATTTTTTAATGTCTTCTATACTCACACTATACATTCTGGATATGGAATACATAGTTTCCTTGGGTTTCACTACATGTACTTTTTCAGTACTACCTGTTTGGCGTGGCTGATCACTTTTTGGTGAGGCACCGGTATTGGCCACCTCCTCTGATCTGGCATTCTTTTTAGGCTTCCTTTCCACAAAGGGCACTCTGATGACCTGACCTATTTCAAGACCATACTCTGATGGTGGATTACTCTCAATGATCTGATTGATCGGCACATTGTACCGGCGCGACAATGAATATAAAGTCTCCTTTGCTTCCACGCGGTGAAGTATGTACTTCTTTCCTCCCTTAGTCTCCAGGCCTACGGAATCGGCCGGCATAGTAGATGCAATAGCCTGGAGGGAACTAATAAAAATAATTGCTGATAAAAAAA
>NZ_SMLW01000559.1:18802-19574 GCF_009711405.1 Fulvivirga kasyanovii
ATGTGCAACGCAAAAAGTTACGACATCTGCTACTAAATATGGGTTTTCAGTTTAACTGATATATAAAAAAATCTGCATTGTCCTTTACAAAGATAAGCTTGTTGTGATAAATGAAGAAAGTATCATCGCTTATTCCGCTCAGGTCATTACCAAGCCTCTCCCGAAGCAAGTGATTGCCCTCGTGATCAACAACTAGCAAATCATTCGCCAGTTTATTGTTTTTGTTCAGATAGTAGAAGGATATAACCATAACGCGGTCATCTTCATAATAATCTACACTCCTTACAATATGCAGGTTAGCGGAGGCTGTTATAAACTGACTCACCGTTTTAAAATACTCGCTCCCCTCACGATAGATAAACGGTTTTTTAAGCAATTTATTTTCCGCATGCCCTGCCCCATTTATGGGGTTGCCGGAGTTACCATTGGAGCTTAAAGGTTCCCCTGTCCGAATATCGAAACAAGAGATATCATCTTTGTCAGGCTCCATCAGCCAAACTTTATCACCCGCTACTTCCATGATGTTGTGACCTTCCTTTTTCCATAAAATTTTGTCAAGCTTAAAATCATAGGAAAAAACATTCTTCACATCGGGGTTCTCCTGGTCTGGGAAAGTATAAAATAATATAGTATCGTTGCCCAGGGAAGAGGCTCCTATCCACCAGTTTTCTTCAAAAGTAAGCCCTTTCTCGATAAATTTCCCGGTAGCTACATCCAGCAGGTTGTAGTGCACCTGAAACTTCTCATCTTCACGGACTTCCAACAGCAGCAA
>NZ_SMLW01000600.1 GCF_009711405.1 Fulvivirga kasyanovii
CCTACTTTAAATACCAGTAACCTTGCTCACCAATATAACCCCGACGCTGAAATAGATTTGAGGCATGAGATCATAACCAGCAATGATACTGCCTTCATCTATGTTAAGCTTATTATTAACCAAAGCAAACCGCTGCTGAATGATTATACTTTCGATTTTTTTACTGCCGGATCATATGGCGAAGCTCTACAGCAAATAACTGCAAATAAAATAGACAGCTCATATTTAGGACAAGCAAGAAACCAGCACACGATCCGGTTCGCACTTCCAAAATCCTCGCTATTAGGCCTTGGAGCTATTAGGGTACAAAGCAAATTCAGTGGTTTTACCTATTTCTATGATTTTAATATGGCAGGCCATCATATAGCCTTGTGGGACAGCAATAACAACGTTCAATTTACCTCATGGGTCGCACCCGGCGTATACCATTTCAACTCCGGCGACCAGATATATGGCTATTATTATGAACATCATTTCCCTCCGGCTTTACCTCCAATGCCGGTCAGAGAGGAAACTCCTGCCAAAGCTATGCCCATTGATTCGTCATTTGTGGTGGCCCGCGAACAAAATATAACATTTACAAATCATGGCCTTTTTCTCTTTCAGAATGACTCTTCAAGTCAAAGAGGCAAAGGTATAAGGGTTGAGAACAAGTATTATCCAAAACTGGCCAAACTAGAGGATTTGGTAGAGCCTTTGATCTACATCACTACTAAAGAAGAAAATATGCAATTGCAGAATATCAATGGCGATAAAAAGGCCTTTGATAAGTTTTGGCTGGACCTGACGAAATCACCTGAAAGGGCAAAATCGATCATCAAGAATTATTTTGACCGGGTGGAAAGTGCCAACAGGCTTTTCACCACATATAAAGAGGGCTGGAAAACAGATATGGGGTTGATTTATATTATCTTTGGCCCGCCTGACGAAGTTACAAAAAGCAATAGCGACGAGACCTGGCTCTACCTGGCCTCTCCGGATTTGCCCAAGTTAAAATTCAACTTCATCAGGACAGAAAGTGTTTTTTCTTCATCACATTTTGTATTGGTAAGGGATAAAAACTATGCCAGCGCGTGGTATCGTGCCATAGATTTGTGGAGAAAAGGAAGATTTTAAGTCTAAAAAAATTACATTGAAAGAGAACCAGAAAGATCTGATATTTGGAATAAGGGCCATTATTGAAAGCATTAATTCAGGCAAAGAAATTGACAAACTGCTTGTACAGAAAGGACTCAATAATGACCTGATCAAAGAGTTACTAAAAACAGCCCGTGAGCACAACGTACCGATATCGCAGGTGCCGGCTGAAAAGCTCAACCGTGTAACGAGAAAAAACCATCAGGGGGCAATAGCTTTCATTTCGGCCATACGATATGCGTCGCTGGACAACATCATTGATCAGACTTACCAGGAGGGGCGTGAGCCGTTTTTCATCATACTGGACAGGGTAACTGATGTCAGGAATTTTGGGGCCATTGCCCGTACCGCAGAATGTGCCGGTCTCGATGGTATAATTATTCCCAGCAGAGGAAGCGCCGCCATTAACAGCGATGCTATGAAAACTTCTGCAGGAGCCTTAAATTACATTCCTGTTTGCCGGGTCGAAAACCTAAAAAATACCATTACTTTTCTCAAGGAAAGTGGCATACAGATCATCGCCTGCACTGAAAAAACCGATCAATCCATTTATGAAGTGAACTTTAACCAACCGGTGGCTATATTGCTTGGTTCGGAAGAAGATGGCATTTCCCCGGAATATCTTAAAATGACTGACACACGAGGAAAAATACCTATGAAAGGAAAAATTGACAGCCTCAATGTTTCTGTTTCTGCTGCCATTGCCATTTACGAAGCTATAAGGCAGAGGGTCTAGTCCCTCTGCTATACTTCTTTTTATAAAAACTCCTTACCTTTTTTATCTCTGACATCTGCCACGAAGTCCCTGAACTTGGCTTCTTCGTCTTTCTTGCAGATGAGTGTTACATTGCCACACTCTGCTACCAGATAGCCGTCCAACCCCTGAACAATGATGAGCTTGTCTTTAGGCCCATGAATAAGGCTGTTCTGGGTGTCATAGGTTATGGCATTTCCCTGGATCACGTTACACTCCCCGTTTTTCTCTGACAGCTCGTGAAGTGAATTCCAGGACCCCAGATCTGACCACCCAAAGTCGCCCAAAACCACATAGACATTATCTGCCTTTTCCATTACACCGTAGTCAATGGAAATATTGCCGCATTGGGAATATGCATCATCAACAGCACGTGTTTCCCTGTCAGTGTAAAGTGCCTTCTGAATATCAGCAAAAGTTTCGGCTATCTCCGGCAGGCATTCTTCAAAAGCCTTGATGATAGCCTGTACACCCCAAACAAAGATGCCGGAGTTCCATACAAAGTCACCACTCTCCAAAAACTTCTGGGCCAGGTCGCGCTCAGGTTTTTCAGTAAAAGTTTTAACGCGATTAACCTTTTCCTTTGACTCCAGAAACTGAATGTAGCCATAGCCAGTCTCAGGCCTGTTGGGTTTCAGCCCAATAGTTAATAATTTATCTTGCCCGCTGGCAGCCGATATTGCAGTCTTTAATACGTTATAAAATTTCTCCTCGTGAAAAATTATATGATCAGAAGGTGCCACGGTGATAATGGCATCAGGATTCTTTTTTGCTATTTTATATGAGGCATAAGCAATGCAAGGTGCCGTATTTCTTCTTAGCGGCTCTTTGAGTATCTGGTGATCGGTAAGTTCCGGGAGCTGCTCTTTAACAAGGGCCGCATAATCATTATTGGTTACAACGTAAATATTTTCTTTATCGACAACAGGCAAAAACCTGTCATAAGTCATTTGTAATAGTGAACGTCCGGTCCCCAGTATATCCAGAAACTGCTTTGGCTGGTTATTTCTGCTATAGGGCCAGAACCTGCTTCCTATGCCTCCAGCCATAATCACTACATAGTTGTTTTTCATTATTAAAGCTTAAGTGACAATTTTTTATATTATTCCTTCCTTCAAAAGATCGTGAATATGAACAAACCCGACAACCTTATCTTTATGAAGCACAATAACCTGACTAATGCTGTTTTGTTGCATTATGTTTAGTGCCTTAACGGCAAAATCCCCTTTATTAACGGTTTTTGGTCCTTTGGACATGATCTCTCCAGCTTTAAGCGACTCCAAATCCATGTTTTTTTGCATGCACCTCCTCAAGTCTCCATCTGTTACAATCCCTAGCAGATGATGATCTTTGTCTACTACAGCAGCAGCTCCCAGCCGTTTCGATGAAATTACGATAATAACTTCCCTTAACGAAGTGTTTTCATAAACAATTGGCAACTCATTGTTAGGGTAAATATCGTCTACTTTCAAATAAAGCTGTTTGCCCAATGAACCTCCCGGATGGAATTTTGCAAAATCTTCACTTGAAAAATCCCTGAGCTCTAATAAGCATACTGCAAGGGCATCACCCAGGGCCATATGGGTGGTGGTACTGGTGGTTGGTGCCAGGTTATTAGGGCAAGCCTCTTCAGCAATGGTAGCATTAAGCACAAAGTCAGACTGTTGGGCCAGGTAAGAATCCACATTGCTAACCAATGCTACCAGTTTTGAACCTGTACGTTTAAGCAAAGGCACCAAAACTTTAATCTCAGGGGTGTTACCACTTTTAGAGATACAAATTACTATATCATTGTCCTGTATCATGCCCAGATCACCGTGGATAGCATCCGCTGCATGCATAAAAAGGGAAGGTGTACCTGTTGAGTTTAGGGTGGCTACAATTTTGTTGGCTATGATGGCACTTTTCCCAATTCCGGTAATGACTACACGCCCTTTGGAGTTGTATATTTCACGCACACAGGCTTCGAAATCTTCATCAATAAAATTTATCAGGTTTTTCACCGCATCTGCCTCATTTTGAAGCACTTTTTTGGCGATATTGTTAATATTTTTTGCTATCTTCAACGTCCTTTTGCATTAGTGGTATATGAAACGCCACAAAGATAATCAAATCATGGTGAAATGCCCACGGCCACCGCTCCACCCGGTAATTTGTATGGGCATACATCAGGCGGTTTTAAACATTTTACATTAATGGTGATTTTTAACTTTATCAACGAAAAAGATGCTGGTAGAAGAGAAGGACAAATTGAGAAGTAAACTAAAGGAGGTTTTTGGCTATAACCAGTTTAGAGGAAATCAGGAGGCAATCATCAGGAACATCCTCGAAGGCAGAAACACATTTGTGATTATGCCAACAGGCGCAGGAAAATCTTTATGCTACCAGTTACCGGCCCTCATGACGGATGGGATCGCAATCGTTATCTCTCCCCTTATTGCGCTGATGAAAAATCAGGTGGACCAGATGAATGCATTTGGAGTAAACGCGCAGTTTTTGAACTCAACCCTCACTAAAACTGAAATGAACAGGGTGAAGAGGGAAAGCCTCGATGGCACAATAAAGTTGCTATATGTTGCTCCTGAGTCATTGACAAAAGTGGAAAATGTTGATTTCTTAAAGAAGGCAAACATTTCTTTTGTGGCCGTTGACGAAGCCCACTGTATTTCAGAGTGGGGCCACGATTTCCGTCCTGAGTACAGAAGGATCAAGGAAATAATTGGTCAATTGGGAAACCTGCCAATTATAGCGCTAACTGCTACTGCCACTCCAAAGGTACAGTTGGACATCCAGAAGAACTTGCAGATGGAAGGGGCGGACGTTTTTAAATCGTCTTTTAACAGGACTAACCTGTACTACGAGGTGAAGCAGAAAAAGCATGCCAAGAAAAACCTGGTTCACTTTCTCCGCGATCATAAGGGCAAAAGTGGCATAGTATACTGCCTGAGTAGAAAAAAGGTAGTGGAAATTGCCGAATTGCTCAATGTAAACGGATTTAGGGCCGCACCATACCACGCAGGACTTGAACCAGCCATCAGGGAAAAAAACCAGGACGATTTTCTCAATGAAGATGTTGATATCATTGTAGCCACTATTGCATTTGGTATGGGAATTGACAAACCCGATGTGCGCTTTGTAGTGCACTATGATGTTCCCAAGTCACTTGAAGGCTACTATCAGGAGACCGGTCGCGCGGGCAGGGATGGCCTCGAAGGCCAGTGCCTGATGTTCTACAGCCACAACGACGTTAATAAACTGGAAAAATTCAATAAGGACAAGCCCGTTCAGGAAAGGGAAAATGCCCGGGTACTGTTACAGGAAATGTCTTATTACGCCGAATCTCCGGTATGCCGAAGAAAGCAGCTCCTGCACTATTTTGGTGAGGAATACACGGTAGAAAATTGTGAAATGTGTGACAACTGCGTAAAACCAAAAGACAGGTACGAAGCGCAGGATGTTGCAAAAATTGCCGTGGAAGCAGCCTTAAAAACCGGTGAAAGGTTTGGGTTAAACCACCTGGTAGATGTTATAAGGGGTGTTGAAAATCAATATGTTAAATCATATGATCATCATAAGCTTGATATCTATGGAAAAGGAGGTGAAGAATCTGCAGATTACTGGAAATCCGTTGTACGGCAATCTTTGATATATGAATTGCTAGAAAAAGACATAGACAATATTGGTGTATTAAAGGTAAGCCAAAAGGGACATGATTTTTTAAAGAAACCATACGCTATACAATTCGCCATAGACCATGAATACATTGATACCGGTGATGAAGAGGAAAGCAGTGAGAGAACACCGGTTTCAACCAAGGCTTATGATGAAACCCTGTTTGGGCTATTAAAGGCGTTGCGCAAGAAAATCGCTCATGAAAAAGACCTGCCTCCTTACGTAATCTTCCAGGACCCTTCACTGGAGGAAATGGCCACCACCTACCCTACTTCTGAGGAAGAAATGGCTCAGATCAATGGTGTGGGTATGGGCAAAGTGAAAAAGTTCGGCGCAGAGTTCATTAAGAAAATTTCAGAATATGTTGAAGAAAATGATATAGTTACAGCTTCCGAAGTGGTAATTAAATCTTCCATCAACAAATCAAAAATGAAGATCTTTATCATTCAGCAGATAGACAGGAAGATTGACCTGGATGAAATAGCTGAAACCAAAGGCATATCTTTTGATGAATTGCTGACGGAAATAGAGAACATCTGTTATTCGGGCACTAAGCTAAACCTGGATTACTACATTAATGATGTATTGGATCATGACAAGCAGGAAGATATTTATGAATACTTCCTCAACGCTGAAACCGACAACATCCAGGTAGCCCTTGAAGATGAGGACAATGATGAGTATTCAGAAGAAGAACTGAGACTCATGAGGATCAAGTTTTTGTCTGAGTACGCCAATTAAGAATTCTGACATTCACATAAATCCCGGTTTTCCCATCTGGAAGACCGGGATTTTTTTATTCTCTTTTCACCAAGACAATCACCGGCAACCTGAGATCATACGCACTTTTAGTACTGGTGTATTATCACTAAATTTTTAACTTTGCCCCTTGCCATAGTCATTTGAAGAAATTCAATTGAAATATGGCGTTTATGGCAGGTTTTGAGATAAAAGACAGGCCACCTGATCATGCATCTCAATACTTAAGACTAACATCTAAATACTAAAACATGAATATATTAATACTGGGAAGCGGAGGAAGAGAATATACACTGGCCTGGAAAATAGGCGAAAGCGAAAAGTGTGATAAACTTTTTGTAGCTCCCGGAAATGCCGGCACAGCGCAGATCGCCCATAATGTAGCATTGAAGCTCAGCGATTTTGCCTCCATCGGCAAATTTGTATTAGATGAGAATATTGATCTGGTTGTTGTAGGCCCGGAAGATCCGTTGGTAAATGGCATAAGGGATTATTTTGAAGCTGACCCGAAGTTAAAAGAAATTGCCATGGTTGGCCCCGGTAAAATTGGAGCCCAACTGGAAGGGAGTAAAGATTTCTCCAAGTCATTTATGGAGAAGCATGGTGTGCCTACAGCCAAATCAAGGACTTTCACTGCTGCTGATATAGAAGAGGGCCTGGCATACCTTGACACCTGTAACACCCCTATTGTACTTAAAGCTGACGGACTGGCAGCAGGTAAAGGGGTGATTATTAGCGAAAGCAGGGAAGAAGCCAAGGCTGCTTTAAAATCTATGTTGGTGGACAAGCAGTTCGGAGAAGCCAGCGCAAAGGTATTGATAGAAGAATTCCTTAAAGGGATAGAGTTATCTGTTTTTGTACTTACTGATGGCTCAGACTATGTACTGCTACCTGAGGCGAAAGATTACAAGCGTATTGGCGAAGGTGACACCGGTCTGAATACAGGTGGTATGGGAGCCATTTCGCCGGTTAGCTTTGCAAACACTGAATATATTAGTAAAGTAAAAAGCAAAGTAATAGAACCTACCATTGCCGGGCTTAAAAAAGAGGGTATAGATTATAAAGGTTTTATTTTCATAGGCCTGATGAATGTAGAGGGAGAGCCCTATGTGATCGAATATAATGTGCGCATGGGAGACCCGGAAACACAGGTGGTTTTTCCCCGAATAGAAAGCGATGTGGTTGATCTGCTTTATGCGGCGGCAATCGGCAACTTAAAGAATATAACCCTAAAAGTAAGCGATCAGGCAGCCACAACCGTGGTGCTGGTAGCAGGAGGATATCCTGAGGCTTACGAAAAAGGTAAGGAAATCCGGGGACTTGCGGATGTTACCGATGCATTGGTGATCCATGCCGGAACAAAACAGGACGATTATAAGTTTGTAACCAATGGCGGCCGGGTACTGGCCATTACAGGTCAGGGAGAAACCCTGGAAGATGCTCTTGAAAGATCATATTACGGAGCAAAATGCATATCATGGGATGACATGTATTACCGAAAGGACATTGGTAAAGACATTTTAGCTCTGCAGGTAAACAAGCTAAAGTAAAACCACTTGACACTCATTCACAAATCGGATATTGGTTTGAACAGCCTCAGGAGTAGCGCCTTATTTATCCATAGCATGGTTGTGTTTATGGATATTTATTTATCTTTAGTGTGGATGAAACAAAAGTAAGTTATGGCGGGATGTAGTGCTTGCAGCTCCGGAGACGGAAAGGTAGCAGGATGTAAGAATAACGGAGGGTGCCTTACCGGAGGATGCAATAAAATGAATGTTTTTGACTGGCTTTCCAATATGGACCTGCCGGTTGTCGATAAATTTAACGTAGTAGAAGTAAGGTTTAAAGGAGGCAGGAAAGATTTTTTCCGCAACTCAGAAAACCTTCAACTTACTACCGGAGATGCTATTGTTGTTGATGTGCCTAATGGGCACCACATCGGCTATGTCTCTTTGCAGGGTGAGCTGGTAAGGCTCCAGATGCAGAAGAAAAAAATAGCTGATGATGATGAGATCAAAAAGATCTACAGAATAGCTCACCAGAAAGACCTGGAGAAATATGATGAGGTCTGCAAAAGGGAGATGCCGACCCTCTACAAAACCAGGCAAATCATTAATGACCTTAAGCTCGACATGAAGCTGTCTGACGTGGAATATCAGGCCGATAATAGTAAAGCAACTTTTTATTATTCGGCTGATGACCGTGTTGATTTCAGGGAGCTGATCAAGCTGCTGGCTGCTGAATTTAAGATCAGGGTAGAAATGCGCCAGATCAGCCTGCGGCAGGAAGCAGGGCGGCTCGGTGGCATCGGCTCATGTGGCCGCGAGTTATGCTGCTCCACCTGGCTCTCCGACTTCAAAAGTGTGTCTACCAGTGCGGCAAGGTACCAAAACCTTTCACTAAACCCCAGTAAACTATCCGGCCAGTGCGGAAGGCTGAAATGCTGCCTTAACTATGAGCTGGAAACTTATATGGAGGCCCTGAAAGACATTCCCGAGCTTGAAAAGCCTCTGATAACAGAAAAAGGCGTAGCAAAACTTCAGAAAACGGATATTTTCAGAAAAGTGATGTGGTTTGGCTATGACGATGAAAACACCTGGCACCCTATCGGTGTTAGACGTGTCAATGAAATTATAAAACTTAATAAAGCAGGTAAAAAACCAGCCTCCCTGCTTGAAGATGACGTTCCTGGCAAAGATGACCATGTGGCGCTAAACAGTGATCTTGAAAAAATGGATCGCAAGTTTAAAAGCAAAACAGGGAACAAGAAAAAGAAAAGCAGGAACAAGAAGCGTAAAAACTTTAGGAACCGTAAAAAAAATAATCAAAGCAACCAGAGTAAATGATAAAGCAGGCGTCAATAATTCTTCTTTTCCTGATCTCAGGACTCACTGCATGCGATAGCAATAGAATATATGAAGAAAACATAGATCTGGAAAACAAGACATGGATCGCTGACTCCAGTTTGACGTTCCAGTTTCAGATCAAAAACCAGGATAAAAAATATAACTTATATTACAATCTCAGAAACTCAGTTTCCTACCCTTTCCAAAACATCTATGTGAATTATACACTGGAAGATACTTTAGGAAACAAGATAGCAACTGAACTGGTAAATAAAGACCTATTTCACCCAAAAACAGGAAAGCCTTACGGAGATGGACTGGGAGATATTTTTGACCATCAATTTCCGCTCCTTGAAGATTATGAATTTGAACAGGCCGGAACCTACAGGTTAAAACTCGAACAGTTCATGAGAAGGGACTCCCTTCCGGAGATTCTTTCCGTGGGAGTCAGGGTTGAGTATACTACCGACGAAGCTGAATGATTGTTTCTAAACCAATGGCTATTAGACTAAAATAAGTATGAGGATCATTATCGCAGGAGCCGGGGATGTTGGCTTTCACTTAGCCAAACTGCTGGCTTACGAAAGACAGGATATTATACTGATAGACAAGGATGGTGATACGCTCAGGCAGGCGTCCAGCAGTTTAGATGTTGGAATACTCAAAGGCAGCTCCACCTCGTATAAGATCCTTGAAGAGGCGGATGTTCAAAATGCCGACCTGCTCATAGCCGTTACCTCATCCGAGGAAACCAACCTGACTACAGCTATGATAGGTAAACATCTGGGGGCAAAAAAGACGATAGCCCGGATACAAAACCTTGAATACCTGCTGGACAAAGAGAAGCTGGACCTCAAAGATCTGGGAATAGACGAAATTATTTCTCCGGAGTCGCTGGCCGCAAAAGAGATCAAAAGACTACTGAAAGAGGTGGCATTAACAGACACCTTTGACTTTGACCAGGGCAAGCTATCGCTGGTAGGGGTTACCATAGATGCAAACAGCAAGCTCTGTAACAAAACCATGGTCGAGGTAGCACATCTTAACCCTAATCAGAATTTTGTTACCGTAGCCATCCTCAGGCAAAACAATACCATTATCCCGCATGGTGAAAACAGGTTCATAGAAGGTGATCATGCCTATTTCATTGCCCAGCCCGATGGTGTTGACAGTGTTTTGGAGCTTTCCGGCAAGCAGAAGCAGGAAATAAAAAATATCATGATCCTCGGAGGCAGTAAAGTCGGCTTTCATGCCGCCAGGAGGTTGAGCAGGAAGTTCAATGTAAAGCTCATCGAGAGTGACAAGGACAAATGCTTCGAACTGGCTGACCAACTTCGAAATGTTATGGTCATCAATGGGGATGGTCGGGATGTAGAGCTGCTTCAGGAGGAAGGCATAGAGGAGATGGATGCATTCATCGCCGTAACCGGTAACTCTGAGACAAATATCATCTCCTGCCTTGTGGCCAAGAATAATAATGTGAAGAAAACCGTGGCTTTGGTGGAAAATATTGATTACATCCACCTCTCCCAGAACATTGGGGTTGATACCATGATCAACAAGAAGCTGATTGCCGCCAACTTCATTTTCAGGTACATCCGTCAGGGAGATGTTATTTCCCTTACCAGTATTCATGGTGTCGACGCGGAGATACTCGAATTTATCGTGAAGGCGGGCTCCAAAATAACGGAGAAGGAGATCAGGTCTTTGGAATTCCCCAAAGGGGCCATAATCGGAGGTGTTGTGCGTAATGGTGTGGGTTATACAACCATGGGTGACTTCCAGTTCAGGCCCAAGGACAGGGCCGTAGTGTTATGCCGTCCGGAGTGTATTCACGCTGTTGAAAAATTCTTCAAATAATTATGAGGTTTAACTTCTGGTTAATAACCAATATACTTGGGCTGCTGCTTGTCATCAACGGTGTTTTCATGTTGTTGTGCCTGCCATTTTCTATTTACTACCGTGAAGACATCTGGCATTTGGCTACAGCCGGCGCTATCTCAATAGTAGCGGGAGGACTGACCTGGCTGGGAACCAGAAATGAACAAAATAAAGAACTCAAGAAAAAAGACGGCTACCTTATCGTGACTTTAGGGTGGCTATGTATGTCGTGCTTCGGCAGCCTGCCCTATATTTTATCCGGCACCATCCCCGATTTTACCAACGCTTTTTTCGAAACCATATCAGGCTATACTACTACGGGGGCTTCTGTGCTGACCGACATTGAGAGTGCCCCAAAGGGCATTCTGTTTTGGAGGAGCCTTACGCAGTGGATTGGCGGTATGGGTATTATAGTATTAGCCGTAGCTATATTGCCAATACTGGGCATTGGGGGTATGCAGTTGTTTGTAGCCGAAGCTCCAGGCATTTCACCCGACAAAATGAAGCCCAGGATCAAAGAAGTGGCCAAAAGGCTTTGGTTTATATACCTGGGCCTGACGCTGATAGAAACTGTCCTACTGATGTTTGGTGGCATGACCTTCTATGATGCCATCAACCATGCCCTGACCACTATGGCCACCGGAGGTTTTTCAACCAAAAATGCCAGTGTAGCCTACTATGACTCTGCCTATATCCAGTATGTCATTATCATCTTCATGTTTTTGGCAGGTACCAACTTTACCATAACGTACTTTGGCCTGAAAGGGAAATTCAAAAAAGTATGGGCCAATGAGGAGTTCAGAAATTACCTGATCATAGTTCTGCTACTGTCTATTAGTATTTCCTTCTTTGTTTTTTCCTCTACATGGGAAGGCTTTGAAAAATCATTCCGTGACTCACTGTTTCAGGTAGTTTCCATCATTACCACCACCGGTTTCGTTACTGCCGACTATACCAAGTGGGCTCCATTTCTAACTATTGTGTTCTTCTTGTTAATGTTCTTAGGCGCATCTACAGGCTCCACTGCCGGTGGTATAAAAGTAGTAAGGCATACATTGCTCTTTAAAAATAGTTTCCTTGAGATGCGCAGACAGCTCCACCCTTCCGCCGTGATCCCGGTAAGGTTAAATGGTGCCGCTGTTAGCCGCAGCATTACCTATAACGTATTGGCCTTCGTCATGATCTACATGCTGGTTTATGCCATAGGCGTATTCCTGCTGTCCTTTACAGGCGTTGAATTTGACACCGCCCTGGGTGCAGTTGCTACCTCT
Organism: Fulvivirga kasyanovii; assembly: GCF_009711405.1. GTDB lineage: Bacteria > Bacteroidota > Bacteroidia > Cytophagales > Cyclobacteriaceae > Fulvivirga > Fulvivirga kasyanovii. The sequence continues at coordinate 12,324 of NZ_SMLW01000600.1, forward strand.
CTAGGCAATATCGGACCGGGGTTAGGGGAAGTAGGCCCTGTGGACAATTTCAACAGCATCACTCCTTTTGGCAAATGGATACTTTCGTTCCTGATGTTATTAGGCAGGCTGGAACTATTTACCGTATTGATGCTCTTTAATATGAACTTCTGGCAGAAATATTAAGGTTTGGGATTTATCTGAAGATACTTACTTATTATATGATCTTGTCAACCTCTGAACATTTGAAAAAAGCTTTCTACTCAACCAGATTGTGGATTAGCTTTACGAGTATAATTAAGAAATGATAAAGATTATTTTGACTATACTCCCCTTTTGCTTCATACTCCTTTTATTTCTTGCTCTGTTATAAATAGATTGGAAAGTAAAACAAGTAATGTGAAACTTGCCACTGAAAATCAATAAACCACCCTTATTGTTATATTATACGAGTTTGCCAACTGCTTTTGCCGACTGCTATTAACAACTGTCTGTCAGCAAAGAGGTAAAAATTTAGGGGCTCCCCAGAAATTCCACTTGATCCCTTTTTCCCAAATAGTGTTCCCTTAGATATTCAAATTGATCATTCTAAACATTTGGTACATGGCATTGATTTGATAATAGCTGTCAACCTGATTATGGGAATTATAATATATCGAAAGAATAAGAATAGAATAGCTCTTTTCATAACTATTTCTGTATTGGTATATCTCTTAGCAGGACCTGCCTATAATGTAGTTTCGCCCTGGTAAAAAACCAGGCATAAACAAAAAAGAACCCAGCTTCTACCTCCGGGTTCTTTTGAAAAGATTATAATCTGGATCACCTATTCGTTGGTCATGGCATCCCGGACAGGTGTACTATCTACAAATTGCTCAAAGTTGACTATTTTCCCCTCCTTTAATGTCCAGATGTGTGCCACACGGGCTTTAAAGTGTTTACCTGTTTCTTTATAAGTGCCGGAATAGGTACCGTATGCAACCACTTTGTCTCCCTGGCCTACATACCCTTCCGGTTCAAATTTATAGTTTAACCATTCACTCGCCAACCTGTCAAAAACGTTCTTCCTGATTTCTTCAAAACCAGTATACGTCCCACCATAGGGAAATCCTGCTGCCTCTGTCCATTTAGCATCCGGGGCCAGGTACTGTTCCAGGTATTTACCATTTTCTTCTGAACTCCCCCCTTCATAGGTGTTTTTTACTATTTCTACATTAGTCATTTCAGTAGCGTTATGATGACAGCCTGCCAGTACTACCATTAACAGTACTGACAGGACCAGTAATTCTTTCTTGAAGTTCATGGACTACCACTTCATTTCTCCTGTATTTACCTTAGCTCCAAGCTCCAGGGCAATTCCAAATGTCAGGTCCGGATATTTCGCTTTTATCGCTTTGATTAATGCCTCGGAAGTCTTGTTTGTCTTCAGCGCCTCTTCATAAAACTGAATATATTCCTTAGTATGTTTTACAGAAGTTAAATCAAATGCAGCCTTATCTCCGGCATGTGCAGGTATCACTACTTCTGGTTTCAGCGCACTGATTTTATCCAAAACTGAAATCCAGTGTTGACGTGCTTCCGGTGTTTGGGCATCTGCCATCCATACATTAAAGGTATTTCCAAAGACATTGATACCACCCACAACGGCCTTGATAGAAGGGATCCATACAAAAGTCCGTTTAGGAAACTCTTCCAAACCAATAATTTCCAGCTTCTGTCCTTCCAGTTCAATACTATTCCCCTTCAAAACTTGCGGCAAAACCACATTTGATGTGAGCGCATCACCCAGACGACCACCCCAAACTTCCAACTTCTTTTGTGCAGTAGCTTTTATATGTTCAATTGTGGTCGGTGACGCATATACTGTTACACCAGGAAAATACCTTTTGAATACTTCCAACCCGAAATAAAAATCCGGATCACCATGGCTCACATAGATTGCGGTAAGTTTTTTACCTGACTCCTCGATCCTTTCAGCCACTGCTGTAGCATCAGCTAAAGTGAACTGCGCATCGATCAATACGGCATCCGTCTTTCCTAAAATTATAACGGATGCTACACCAAAGCTATTTTCGGAAGCATTATATACCTCCAATGCTAATCCGCTTGTTTCTATTTTTTTGAAACCTTGTGCTTGTACTTCCATTTTCACAAAAATTAAAATTGTTAAAATTGCTAATGAGAAAATCTGCTTCATCATGTATGTTGTTTAATGATGATGTAAAGTACAGGCTTCGTACACCGAAAAACATTGAACAAGTTCAATAAGTGATTCCGGTTATTGTCCTTTGGAAATTTTCTTTCTGATTTTGCTCACAAACTCATGGGTTATACCCAGGTATGCCGCTATCTGGAGATTTGTTAACTTTTGTGCAATCTCAGGATAGGTAGAGATAAAATGTTGGTATCGTTCTTCTGCAGTAAGGCTGTGGTTTCTTATTAATCTGCGTTGCAGAGAGACTAATGTTTTCTGAGTCATTATTCGAAATAGCTTCTCAACCTTGGGCATTCGTTCATAAAGAAGCTCTTTATCAGATTTATTTACAAGAAGCACCTCACTGTCTTCTAATGCTTGTATTGAGAGAAAAGCCGGCGTTTGGTTAGTAAAGCTGTCTATGTCGGTGACCCACCAGTCTTTTGCAGCAAAATAAAGTACATTCTCATTCCCTTCGTGGTCAATAGTAAAGAGCCTGAAGCACCCTTTGGTAACAAAACCTTCAAACTGGCATACTGTCCCATACCTAAGGAGAAGTTGCTTCTTCATCACTTTTTTTAAGTGAAAATGATCACAGAAAGTTTTCAGCTCTTCTCCTGAGAATTCAACGTGTTTTTTAATGTGCTGTTCAAGCAATTGGTATGGCATCGGCTCCCCTACTTAGTACGGTTTACTAAAGTATCTGTTTTAGACTTTATTTTCAAGAGCAGCAAAAGAAGAACCCCCATTTAAAAACAAAAAGCGGATGCCTTCACAAGACACCCGCTTCCTTTGTAATTTCATAAATTATTTACTCTATCTTCTTCTTATCCAAATCAATTACGACCGGAGAAGCAATAAAGATCGAAGAGTAAGTACCAACAATTATACCTACCAATAAGGCAAAAGAGAAGCCTCTCAATACCTCACCACCGAAGATGAACAGGATCAATACTACGATCAGAGTAGTGAATGATGTCATCAACGTTCTGTTCAGAGTAGTATTTATCGCTGAGTTAAATACTTTAATTCTGTCAGAGCTGGTTCCTAAATTCAGGTATTCACGAATCCTGTCAAATACTACCACGGTATCGTTAATGGAGTAACCAATAACGGTAAGCAGTGCCGCTACAAATACCTGGTCTATTTCGAAACGGATACCGAACAGGCTGGCAATACCAAACATAGCAAATACAAACATTGTATCGTGAACTACAGCCACAATAGCTCCAGTACTGAACTGCCACTTTCTAAACCTGATCAAAATGTAAAGGAATATAATCACGATAGAGAATATACCAGCCTCATATGACGAGCTCTTGATATCATCTGCTATGGTAGCTCCTACCTTTGATGATCCGGAAATGGCAAAGTGTTCCGCATCTATCTGAGAACTGTTAGTAACATACTGCTGTCCAGTAAATGATTCAATACCACTGATCACTGCATTCTTTACTTCCTCATCGGCGGTATCAGACTCATCATCAACCATGTATGAAGTAGTTACCTTCATGATGTTATTACTACCAAAGTTTTTGACCTCAGTACCAGCCCCTTCAAGGGATTCGGATAGTGCCAGTTTCATATCCGTGGCAGCTACCGGGTTCTGGAAGTTAACGATGTATGAACGGCCTCCTTTAAAATCAACACCCAGGTTCAGTCCCTGTACTGCAACAATGGCCAAACCAACAACGATGATGGCTCCTGAGATCAGGTAAGCCAGCCTTCTCTTGCCCATAAAGTCGATTCCAAAGTCAGCAAGCATGCTTTTCGACAATGGTGTTTTGAATGATACTTTGCTCTCATCTCCTTTTCTCACCATCCACTCTATGATCACCCTTGTGATGTATACTGCTGAGAAGAATGAACAAACTATACCGATCATCAACGTGATGGCAAATCCTTTAACAGGCCCCTGGCCTAACACATACAGGATAACAGCAGTAAGGAACGTGGTTACGTTGGCATCCACAATAGAGCTAAATGCTTTTTTGTATCCATCGGTGATAGCTGCCCGAAGTTTCACGCCATTGTTAAGTTCTTCTCTGATACGCTCGAAAATAAGTACGTTGGCATCTATCGACATACCGATAGTTAAAAGGATACCTGCCATACCAGGTAGTGTAAGTGAGGCATTGAACTGCGCCAGAATACCCAGTATGAAGAATACGTTGAAAACCAAAGCTATATTGGCAACGAAACCACCTTTGGCATAGTAAGCAATCATGAAAAGTACTACTATAACCAAACCTGACACAATCGAGATGATACCCTGATCACGGGCTATTTTACCCAGTGTAGGACCTACGATGGCCTCCTCAACTATACGGGTTGGAGCTGGTAATGAACCCGCCTTCAAGATATTTGCTAAGTCTTTCGCCTCTTCAATGGTAAAGTTACCTGATATCTGAGAGCTACCGTTAGGAATTTCGCCGTTTACGTAGGGCGCTGAGTACACCAGGTTATCCAGTACAATAGCAATTCTCCCTTTTGGAGTCTGGTTAGCAGCATCAGCCGTCATTTTAGCCCAAACTCTGGTTCCGAGTGCATTCATTTGCATGCTTACTGCAGGTCGGCTATACTGGTCTAGGTCCTGACGGGCATCTGTAATTACCTCACCGGTCAGTTTTGCATTGCCTCCACGGCCTTTTCTTACAAAGTATAATTGCAGAAGTTCTTCACCTGTCTGCTCATTTACCATAGGCTTTACTTCCCAAAGAGGCTTTACAGTTCTTGGAAGAATCGACTGCACATCATCCCTTCTCAATATTTTTCCGATTACAGCCGTATCGCGAACATCATAAACCAAACCATCACGTGCCTTGATCAAAGCAAATAATGGAGATATTTCGTTATTGACCAGTGAATCCAGTTGATCACCTGAGGTGGTGTCACCGCTAAGCGCAGCATCAAGATCCCCCGCCACTTCTTCCGTAGTATCAGCATCTGCAGAAGACAATGCATCTCCAAGACCTTCCTGCTCAGTTGTATCTGCACTTACTTCGTTTTTCAGATCAGATGCATTCAATGTGCTATTTGCCTGCTGCTCTTTTACAAGCATATCGTTAATCGCTACAAGAGAGTTGTTGATCTCGCTGATCTCTGCTACTTCCCAAAACTCAAGCTTTGCCACACCTTGAAGCAATTTTCTGATCCTTTCAGGGTTGTCGGCTCCAGGTATTTCTATTTGTATCCTTCCGGTACCTTGCAGTCTTTGGATGTTAGGCTGGGAAGTACCAAACTGGTCAATTCTTGTTCTTAAAATGATAAATGACCTGTCGATGGCATCTTCAATTTCTTTAGAAATAATTTCCATTACAGCTTCATCACTGTCGCTTCTGCTGATTCTGCCACGGTTAGCGGCTGTTGCAAAGATGTCGGCCAAAGGCTTCTCTGTTGTTTCCTGGTAAGATTCATAGAAAAGGTCAGCAAATCTCTCCTGACTGTCTCTCTGCTTTTCCCTGGCTTTTTCTATTGCAGAAAGGAAAGCGGGGTCCTGGCTATCACCACTCAGTCCCTTAATGATATCTACCGGAGAAACCTCCAATGTAACGTGCATACCACCTTGCAAGTCCAGTCCAAGACTTAACTCCGTGTCTTTTACTTCTTTATAGGTGAATTCTGCACCAAACAGATTGTAAACAGGCAAATTGTAGATTGAATCCAGATAAGCCTGTTTCTTGCTAAGATCAACGACTCCTGACTCGCCGGTTGCGTAATCTATTGCGTCTTGCTGGATATTTCTGGCCACAAACGTGAACGACAGATAATAGACGCACAGCAACGTAATAATGATCGTTAAAAATACTACTGCACCTTTATTTCGCATTGTAATAAATATTTATAGTTAGGGTTTTTAAAAATTAAGAAGTCTCACATAGTTAGTCAATGTGAGTAATAAGATGGAATACGCCGCTGGTTTATGGGGCGTTCGGGGATATAATTAAACGAAAGAGTGTTTTAAAGAAAGTGTCAAGCTCAACCTTCTGATCAAACTCAACTTGTATTTCGTCGCTATTCGCCAGTTGAAGCTCGGCGATAAAATGAAGCACTTGTGTAATGGTGAACTGCACCACAGTAGTTACGGCATCCTTGCTAATGGTCAGGATGTCAGGGTGCTGATCATCCGGGGTTTCATTACCGATTTCCGTTTTAACGCTATCTTCAGCGTTTGCCATGTAATCATAGTAGAATGATTGCGATACAAGTATCACAACGGCAGCTACAATACCAATAACAATCCCTATGGACTGCTTGTACTTTGATATGTAATTTTGCTTATTCATTCTTTTTCAGGAACCCACAAAAGTAATGATTATACCTTATAAAACAAGAATGGGCATTATTTATTCAATCTCGACTTTAAAAATCCCGAAAGTACTTTGAGAGCACTGTCGAAGCTCTTGTTGTTGGGGATGATCAGGTCAGCCTCGTCTTTCAATGGCTCCAGATATCTTTCATAAGTCGGCATCACATGCTTTTCGAAGCGGTATAGTACATCATCCAGATCATAGCCTCTCTCCACTTTATCCCTTACAATTCTGCGCTTAAGCTTGACATGGTCCTTTGCAGAAATAAACAACCTGAGATCCAGCAGGTCGTTGATCTCTTTAAAGTGCATCACAAAAAGCCCTTCTATAACTACAATAGGTGCAGCATCAAACTGCAACATCTGAGCCACTACATTGGGGTTATTAAAAGTATATTCTAATCTTGAAAATCCCTCTCCTGCCTTGATTTTTCTAATATCGGCTGCAAAGGCTTTATCATCAATGGATTGCGGGGTATCGAAATTCTTTACACCGTTTTCATCCAGAGGTTGCTGGTCACGGGGCAAATAATAATTATCCTGCGAGATAAGGCACACATCTTTTTTATCAAACTCGCGCAACAGGCTGTTTAAGAATAAAGTTTTGCCTGAAGCACTCCCTCCGGTGATGCCTATAATAAACGGATTCACAAAATTAGTCTTTTATATGCGTTGATAAGTATTCAATAAGTTTCCTGATAGCAATGCCCCGATGGCTGATACGGTTTTTTTCTTCAACCGTCATTTCGGCAAAGGTTTTGTCATAGCCTTTCGGTATAAACACAGGATCGTAGCCAAAGCCTTCATCACCAACTCTTTCTCTGATAATTTCACCTTTTACAATCCCTTCAAATTGCTTTGTTTTTCCGTTAAGGATAAGCGTAACCACTGTTCTGAACTGTGCATTCCGGTTTTCCTTTCCTTCAAGGTTCTTTAGCAACAGGTTAATGTTATCATCATTGCTCCGTGCCTCTCCGGCATACCGGGCCGATCTCACGCCAGGCTCACCGTCCAGTGCAAATACTTCCAAGCCTGTATCATCTGCAAAACAGGATACTTTATAATTTTGATAGACATAGTCTGCTTTTTGGTGGGAGTTGCCTTCCAGTGTCTTCTGGTCTTCTCGCAACTCTTCGGTGCAGCCTATATCAGCCAACCCCACCAGCCGTATATGGCTGGGGAGTAAGCGTTTAATTTCATTTATTTTGTTTGTGTTGTTTGTGGCAAAACAGATTTCCATATATGCTATTTTACCTCAATAAGGTCTACTTCAAATATCAGGGGCGTATTTGGCGGTACCGGCCCCTGACCTGTTTTTCCGTAAGCATAATATGAAGGAATAAACAATGTACCTGAGGTTCCTTCGGAGAAAAACTGTAATCCTCTCTGGAAACCAGGAACAAGGCTACCCAATGTAGTCTCTACAGAATCACCTTCTTCAAAAATCTCATCAGATAAGAACCTGCCCTCATAGTTAAATATGATTACATCCGTAACCTGAGGGTGCTCACTTACAGTGTCATTCTTTATCACATAGCGAAGCCCTGTCGCAGAATCTACCACTGCCTCAATGCCTTTGTCGTCCAGATATTGATCGATAAGCTCTATTTCTTTTGCAAACTGTTCCTCCACGGAAAGCCCATCCTCGTCATCATCCGAGCAACCGACCATAGTCCCGGCAAAAGCAAGCAGGGCGATAAGATATAATGAAAATCTGTTCATTGTTAGATTAGTCTACAACTTCTACCAGCTCCACATCAAATACAAGAATAGAATTAGCTACGATCTCTGCGCTTCTCTGGCGAGGTCCGTATGCCAATGGAGAAGGAATGTATAATGTAGCCTTGCCTCCTTCTTTAAGCAATGCAATACCTTCGTCCCAACCTTTGATCACTCTGCCCTGTCCAAGCACAAACTCCAAAGGAGCATATCCACCCTGGGCTGCACGCTGCTCATTAAACAGTTCTTTTTCTTTAGCCAAAGCCTCATCGTTGGTATCAAAGAAAGGACCGTTCAGCACATGCCCTGAATAGTTCACTTTTACAGTATCGCCTGCTGAAGCCTGTTCTCCCGAACCTTCTTCTTTCATTACATAGAAAATACCTGACTCAGTCTTTTCTGCATCAATATTGTTCTCTTCAAGGAATTTTTCGATGGTAGCGACATCAGTTGTTAGTTGCTCTTCAGCTTCTTCTTCACGCTGTTTCTGTTGCTTGGCCATCATTTCCTGTTGCCATGTCATAAACTCTTCCTGGGTAAGCACATTTTCCACGCCTACACTAAACGTCAGAGTTCCTTCCTGATCTACCTGAGGTGGAGCCTCAGATTTTACTGTATTGGCAAAAAAGTCTTTAATACCGATGGTGAAAGTAACGCTGTCACCTTTTGAAAGCTCATTGAAAATTTGCTCAATGCTACCCTGGCTGCTACTCCAAACGGAATCATTTTTAGGTACTACTATAGGAATACCCTGCTCAGCAGTAGTCATCCATACGGAATCCTTGTTATCCTTGTATTCCATATTCATCAGCAGGTACTGGCCATCTTCAATAGGCTGGCCATCACCTTCTTTTACCAGGGTATATGCCATCCCGGATTCGGTCTTTTTCTCCTGACTATTGCATGATTGTAAAGCCACTACAACTGCCAATAAAGCCACTAGGGTTTTGAATGAATTGATCATTAAGCGTAGGTTTTAATTTTTGTACTTAGTTCGTTTTTATATTCGTTGAGAACACTCTCAAATTTTTTCACAGTTTCTTCAAGGCTAAGGTCTGATTTGCCTCCGGAGGCATTTTTATGTCCACCACCTTCAAAATGTTTTCGGGCAAATTCGTTGACCGAGAAATCACCAATAGACCTGAAAGACATTTTTATAGCTTCTGTCCTGTCTATGATCACGGCGGCAAACTTTATTCCCTCAATAGATAAAGCATAATTAACAAGTCCTTCCGTATCACCCGTTTTGGAGTTAAACCTTTTCAGCTCATCCGCAGAAACAGCAAAGTAAGCAGTATTAAACTCGTCAAGAACTTTCAGTTTCTCATTTAAAGCAAAACCTAAAAATTTCACTTTATCCAATGAATTGGTATCATAAACAAGTTTAGATACCTTAGCTGTATCCGCACCAATCTCCACCAGCTCTGCACATACATTGAATACATTCTTGGTGGTATTCGGATGCTTAAAGCTACCGGTATCTGTCATTATGCCTGCATAAAGGCTTTCAGCCAAGTCTTTATCAATAAGTTGCTTATCACCCAGATCGCAAATCAGGTCGTACACAAGTTCGGCTGTAGCCGCAGCTTCTGTACTCCAATAAACAAAATCAGCGAAGTCTTCCGGCTCAAGATGATGATCGATAAGCACTTTGACCGCTTCCGATTGCCGCACCATTTCACCGAGTTCGTTGATCCTGTTCAGGCTCGAAAAGTCAAGACAAAATATCATGTCGGCCTCACTGATCAGCTTTCCGGATTTTTCTTCGTTGCCTTCATTAAATATGATGACTTCATCATTGCCTTTCATCCAGGCGAGGAAGTTAGCATAATCGGTAGGCGTAATAACCGATACTTCATGTCCCTTCTTTTTCAAATACCCTGCTAATCCCAACGAGGACCCGAGTGCATCAGCATCAGGCTTGTGATGGGTGGTAATCACCACCTTCTTGGGGCTGCTGATGACTGTTTTAAAAGCTTCCAGATTCTGCATTCCTTCTAAATCTGCCCCCTTATGACAAGGGGACTATATTTTTAATAAACGGCAAAATTGATAATAAAATCGGTCAAATACAAAATCCCTCTGTCGGATTATCGGAATGCATAACATTTACAAGCCTTTAGATCACTTAATAAAAAATATTCTACTACTTTTGCGGCAAATTCAAAATCAGAAGAAATTATGGCTGGAAAAAGAACTTTTACAATGATAAAGCCTGATGCCGTAGGTGCCGGCAACACTGGTGCTATCACTAAAATGATAGAAGAGGCAGGTTTTAAAATTGTAGCAATGAAAAAAACCTACATGTCGAAAGAAAGAGCGGGACAGTTTTATGCCGTTCACAAAGAGCGTCCTTTTTATGAAGACCTTACTAACTATATGTCATCTGGCCCTATAGTGCCGATGATCCTGGAAAAAGACAATGCTGTTGAAGATTTCAGAAAGTTAATAGGAGCTACTAACCCTAAGGAAGCTGCTGAAGGCACTATCAGAAAACTGTTTGCTGAGTCAATCGAGGCTAATGCCATACATGGCTCTGACTCTGACGAAAACGCAACTATCGAAGGCAACTTCTTCTTTGCAGAAATTGAGAAGTTCTAAGCTTTTCTAAAATAGAAAAACAACAAAAGATGTCATTTCACCGGTCGATCCGGGGAAAATGACATCTTTTTTATTTATATCATCTCAAAATAGTCACCCTCAAAACATCCGCCTCCTCATCATAGGCCTGATGAACATTTTCAGGTTTAATTAAAAACGGCTCGATGTTTAAAAGACTCGCTATTTCTTCATTCAGCCATATTTCCTCTTCTATCCGAATTTTAAGCGGTGTAGGTGTCGGATCAAACTTACTGGGTTGAGGGTTTGGATCTCCTTTGAATACCAACGTCAAATCATATAGGTTTGGTGAGATGGCATAGACACCTTCAATGTTATCTGAAAGGTTAGGCTCTACTACATACAGCTCAATATCCTCTTCAATGACAACCGATTCAGGATGTTCCTTAAGATCAAAATCTTTAAGAAGTAAATTTAAAGATCCGTCAAAATCACCGGGGATTATCTGAGTGATAGGCCTGTCATACTTTACGGGGAATTTATTTACAGAGGTAAAGGCGTTAAAAGTACCATTCTTTTCATTAAAGATGACGGGGTAAATGCCTGCCGGCAAAACATTCCCGGCCAGGCCATAGTCACTGGCTGTCTCATCATCAAGTACTACAGAAGTTCGTAGATGTAGTTTGTCCTGAGACAGGGAATGCTCCCATTCCTCGTAAAACTGCATCCCCAGCACATGATCATTGACCGGGAAATACGCCATAGTATTAGATGGGTCTATTTCTATTTGGCCTGCATCACGAAATGACTCAAAATCCTCAGGAATCTCTCTGAACTTTTCATAAATAATCCAGGGATCTCTCCATTCTATGCCACAGGGGATCAAAGCACAAGGGTCCAGCCAGGGCAGACACTCCACGTAGTATCGATTACATCCGCCCCAGTTATTGATACAGTCGAAGCCAAAAGGTACCCTCACAATCCTGCCAGGTTCAACGACGGGAAAGCATATTCCTCCCCCATAACGGGCATTTTGATCTCGCTTTCCGTTAGCCTGATCCTGGGTCAGCTGCATATCATTCTTATCCTTGTCTGTTAATGCATCCTCCTGACATGAGGTGATTGTAAAAACTGCCATTCCAATAGTTAGAATAGCCATGGGCAAATTAAAATTCATCTTAATTTTTTTCATAACAATAGGTTTTAATGGTTTCTATTTGGTGAAACCATCCACCAATAGGTTACCGAACAGATAGAGTATTCTGCGCAAAAAACCGTAAGACAAAGATTATCAGGAGGTTTTCTTTCTGCGCTTTTTAGCGAAGACAAGTGCTATCAAGCCCACGAATAAACTAAGTGCCATAATTATTTCTGCAGACCATGAACGGGAGGAGATTGGCTGTGCATCACCCATCAAAACAAAGGCAGACCAATAGTAAGGGTGTGAAAAGTATTTGTTTTTAGGATCATTGAGAAAAGTTAGCTTGGCCTCCCTCAATGCTTCGCTTTTATTCATTCCTTTTTTCAGGTTATGGAAAAATTCATCCATAATGAAAGCCGTAGATTTGTCATTGACCTGCCAATGGCTCATCACAATATTAGGGCAGCCAGCGTATCGGAAAGCACGCCCTAAACTGATAATACCTTCTCCCCTCAAATATTTTCCTGTTCCTGTTTCGCATCCACTAAGCACTACTAAGTCTGCGTTAAGGGATAAATTATATATTTCATCAAGGTGCAGATGCCCATAATTATTGGACTGGCCTGAATCGTAGCTGGAAAAAATAAGGCTGGAATAAGAAGGGTCCTCATCACTGGTAAAAGCATGTGTAGCTAAATGCAAAATTTTACCAGTCCCTACACTGTTTAGAAAATTTTCTTTAGTAGCATTTTCCCGGATAAAAACTTTATTGTCAAAATAATCTGATGCACTTAGCACCTCTTGTTGATTGTATATTAGAAAACCCGGCGATGCAGTGCCTGTAGTTCTATCACCCTGAGGGGAGTTGGAATACGCCGGAGCAAAGCCCAGGTAAGCATATTCATAAAGGTCGACCTTTTCAACAGTGGACTCAATCAGAGATGACGAAGCAAAAAGGCTCCTAATATTGTAGTCCCTCAACAGGTAAGGCAGACTCGAGTAATCTTTGGATTGCCCGGCTTGTGAGGTAAGTAGAATCTCAAACGGCAAATAAGCCAGCTTACCATCCGGAACAATCACCAATGACGTATACCTCTTTTGATCAAACTCTGACAAAACCGGCTTTAGAAAAACCTCATATATATTATTAGAGATTCCTGCAAAGTCATTGAGATAAGCTAAAAAATCCTTTTCCTTCGAATGGGGATTACCTCTGGAAA